>CAXTMA010000001.1:0-72486 GCA_964245015.1 uncultured Beijerinckiaceae bacterium
TGCCGACCTGCACGTCGACCGGGCGGGCCTCGATGCCCTCGAAGGCGACGGTGGCAACCCGGACGACCATCGCGCGATCCCGCTTATGAGGCGGCGAAAATACGTGCAGTGGGCAAGGCTGGCAAGGCGATGGCGCCCGACGATGCCGCAATCGCCTTCATGATGTGCGATCAAGCCTTGAGGCAAGCCTTTCCAGCAGCTCGTAAAGCGGTTGCGCCGCTTCATGCCTTGCACCCCAACGCACGCTCGACGCGCAGGTCGCCTAAGCAGGTTTCGCAAAAGTGCCCCGCGGTTTTGCGATCAAAACCTGCGGCCTCTCAAATAGCTAAGCGGGTGAAGCGTCGGCCTGCCAACGCGAACCTGCTTAGGCGCCTGCAAGGTCGATCGCCCTGACGTCCCTCACGCGGCGAATGGCATCGATGATCGCCGACTTCCGCTCCGCCGGGACGGCAAGGACGCGGGTCCGGTCGCCGCCCTCGCACCAGGTGCGTCGCCCTCTCGCAACGATCTCGCCGAAGTCAGCTCCCATGATCCTTCCACCCTCGCGCCGGCTCGCCGAAGTTCGGCCGTGCGCATCGAGCCTGGACCACGCTCGATCGGAAAGGCAGGATGCGACCGCGCGTCGCTTCAACCAAGGCGGCTCCTTGATCCGGTTCCATATGGCAAATCCTTGGGTCCTCGCGTGAACCCGCGTTTCGCTCCGTCGCGCCTCGATCGTTTACGGCGACATCTGGCAGCCGATGTCGCGGCGGGCGCCATCGCCGGTGCCGACGTTTGCATCGGCGGAGCCGAGGCCGAGATCTGGCGCGCCACGGTCGGCGTCCGGGATGTCGCGTCGGGCGAGCCGCTGCGCCCCGACGCGGTCTGGCGCATCTTCTCGATGACCAAGACGCTGGTCTCCGCCGCCGCGCTGGTGCTGATGGAACGCGGCGCGCTGCGGCTCGACCAGGAGGTGGCGGAGTTCATCCCCGCCTTCGCCGAGCTGCGCGTTCTCGGCGAAAACGGCGGCACGGTGCCCGCGACGCGCGCGCCGACGATCCACGACCTGCTGCGCCACACGGCGGGCCTCGGCTACGGCTATCTTGGCGAGGGTCGGCTGCAGCGCCTCTTCGCCGACGACGGCCTGTTGCGCGAGGACCTCGCCAACGCCGATTTCGCCGAGCGCCTCGCCGGCCTGCCCCTCGCCTATCAGCCCGGCACGACGTGGCACTATTCCCACGCCACCGACGTGCTCGGCCGCGTGCTGGAAGTGGCGGGCGGCGGCGACCTCCAGAGCGTGCTCGCCGACACGCTTTTCGCCCCGCTCGGCATGGTCGACAGCGCGTTCCGCCTGCCCGACCGCGACGCGGGGCGCGTCGCCGAGCCCTTGCCGCAGGCGCCGAACCAGCGGCCGGTGTTCGGCGATCCCTGCCAGCGGCGGCTGGGGCAGCGCGGCAACGGCGGGTTGGTGTCCACAACGGCCGATTACGCCCGTTTCCTCCGCGCGCTGCTCTGCGCCGCTCGGCCGGGTCTTGCAGGGGACGACCCCGTCCTGTCGCCGGCGACGGTCCGACTGATGACCTCGGACCATCTCGGCCCGATCGCCCGCGCACCGTACTACCCGCCGGGGCCGGGCTACGGCTTCGGGCTCGGCGTCGCCGTGCGTCGCGCGTGGGGAGAAGCCCCGTTTGCCGGCTCGCCCGGCGACTGGTTCTGGAGCGGCGTCGGCGGAACCTACTTCTGGGTCGATCCCGCCCACGCCTTCTTTGTCATCCTGATGATGCAAACCTCCTCGCCCTCTCAGCGCCTGCACTATCGTTCGCTCACCCGCGCCCTGGTCTACGCCGCCCTTGACGCGTGAAGGCCGGCGCGGTCTCGGGGCGGCCCCGTGAGTCCTGATCGCCGCAGGCAGATCCCGTTAGCTAAAGCTTAGACCGATGGCGCTAGCCTTCGAGCAATCTGGCGCAATGGACCGGCGCACGACCGTCGAGGATTGATCGCCCATGGAGCACGATGCAGATCACCTGCCTCGGCAGCCGATCGCCCGGAGGGGCCCGCTCTTTCTTCCGGTGTGCGCGCTCCTCGCGGCCTCCCTCCTATGGCTGCCGATGCTGTACCACCTTCAGCAGAAACGCGCGGGCGACCTGGCGCAGGCGCGGCGCGACGCGACCAACATGTCGATCGCCCTTGCCGAGCAGGTGTCGCGCCTGATCGAGGGCGCCGACCAGATGCTGCAGCTGATGCAGGCGGATTTCGCCAGGGATCCGCAGCGTTTCGACCTCGACGGCTGGGTGAAGCGCTCGGGGTCCCTGCGCGCCATCGCCAACCAGATCGCGGTCTTCGACGCGCAGGGCGACCTCGTCCTCTCCATGCGGGCGGATGTGGCGGGCAAGAGGGTCAACGTCGCCGATCGGCCTGCTTTTGCCCACTTCAAGTCGCACGCCGATGCCGGCCTGTTCGTCGGCACCACCTATCCCAGCCGTATCCAGCGCGCGATGGTGCTGCCGCTGGTGCGTCGCCTCAACGGCCCCGACGACGCGTTCGCCGGCGTGATCTCGATCTCGCTCGATCCCGAATACCTCGCCCGGCACTTCCAGGCGCTCGACATCGGCCGCGACGGCATCGTCGCCCTGATCGGCCGCGACGGCTACATCCGAGCCCGAAGCCCCTCCGTCGCCGGCATGTACACCAGGAACATGCGCGAAGATCCCGCCCGCGCGGACATCTTCAAGGCGCTGGAGCGATCCACCGCCCAAACGCACGACCTGACCAGCGCCTTCGATGGGAAAACGAGGATCTACACCTACCGCAACGTGTCCGCGCTGCCCCTCGTCATCGCCGTCGGCCTGTCGACCGAGGAGGTGCTCGCCGCCTCGCGAGGCGAACTCGCGCGCATGGCGGCCATCGGCATCGGCGTGACGGCCGTCATCGTGCTTCTGCTCGCCTTGCTGATGCGCGAGCAGCAACGGCGCCAAGCACGGGAGCAGGCCCTCGCGAGCAGCCATGCCGCCCTCGCCGAGGCCGAGGCCGGCTTTCGCGGCATCTTCGAGAGTTCGCCCGACATCTTGTGCGTACATCGGATCGCACCCGATGGCTCGATCCTGGTCGATGCCCTCAATCCCGCGGCACGCGCGTCGCGCAACATCACCGCAGACGCCTGCGGACAGCGCCTTGCCGACGTCCTGCCGGCGCCCCTCTACGCCGAGGCCCGTCGCCGCATCGAGCAGGTCGTCGCCAGCGGCAAGATGCTGCGGCTGCACGACGAAGGCTCGATCGAGGCAGGCCGCGACTGCGAGATCGTGATGGTGCCGCTCTTCGCCGACGGCGGGGATCGGCGTGTCGGCCGGGTTGTCGTCAGCATCCGCGACGTCTCGCACCTGCGCAGGGCCGAATGCGCCGTGGCGCGCAGCGAGGCGCGCTTCCGTTTGCTGGCCGAATCCACCGGCGACATGATCACGCGCCTGAACCTGCACGACTTTTCACGCGAGTACGTTTCGCCGGGATGCCGCGGTCTCCTCGGCTACGAGCCCGCCGAGATGCTGGGCAAGGTGCCCTCCGACGCGATGCACCCCGAGGATGCGCCCCGCGTCCGCGCGCAAACCCGAGCGCTGGTGTCGGGCGACGGGGACGAGGAGGTCACGGCGACCTATCGTGTGCGCCATAAGCTGGGGCACTGGGTGTGGGTGGAGGGGCGGGTGAGCCTGGCGCGCGACGGGTCCGGCACGCCGATCGCGATCGTCTGCTCGCTGCGCGACGTCACCGAGCGTCTCAAGGCCGAGGCGGCCGTGCGGGCCAGCGAGACGAGGTTCCGCCTGCTGGCGGAGAACACCAGCGAGTTGATCGTCCTCGGCAAGCAGGACGGCACCCGCACCTACATCTCACCCGCCTCGCGACGCTTGTTCGGTTACGGACCCGAGGAGTTGGCCGGCGAGATGTTGTCGCAGCGGTGGGTCCACCCCGACGACCGCGACCTCCTTGCCGAGGCGACGCTGGGCGACGATGCCGCCACATCCGTCATCTGCAGGGTTGGCCACAAGGGCGGCGCATGGATCTGGGTCGAGGCGATCATTCGGCGCTTCGCGACGGCCAGCGCCGACGAACCCTCCATCATCGCGACCTTCCGCGACGTGTCGGAACGGCAAGCCCAGGCGCAGGCCCTGCAGCGGGCCAAGGAGGCGGCCGAGCAGGCGAGCCAGGCGAAGACCGACTTCCTCGCCGCGATGAGTCACGAGATCCGCACGCCGCTCAACGCCGTGCTCGGCTATGCCGACCTGCTGCTGGCCGACACCGGTCTGACCGGCGACCGGCGGGTCAGCCTTGAGCGCATCCAGAACGCCGGCTCGGCGCTGCGCACCGTGGTCGACGACATCCTGGACTTCTCCAAGATCGAGGCCGGCGAGATCGATCTCGTGTCGCGCCCCTTCCATCCTGGAGCGTTGGTCGACAATGCCACGTCGATCGTGCGCGGATCGGCGCAGGCCAAGGGCCTCGACCTCATCGTGGATCTCGGTCCCGACGTGCCCGCCTCGCTGCTTGGCGACCACGACAGGCTGCGCCAGATCCTCCTCAACCTCCTCAACAACGCCATCAAGTTCACACCGGCCGGTGCCGTGACCTTGTCGATCCGCTCGCTGCGGCGCGACGCTGGAACGGTCCGCCTGAGATTCGGCGTCGCCGATACGGGGATCGGCATTCCCGGGGAAAAGATCGACCGGCTGTTTCAGCGCTTCTCGCAGGTTGATGGATCGATCAGCCGCGAGTTCGGCGGAACCGGCCTGGGGCTGGCCATCTGCCGGCGCCTCGTCGAGGCGATGGGTGGCGCCGTCGGCGTCAGCAGCGAGGTCGGCCGCGGCTCCGCCTTCTGGTTCGACGTGGCGCTGCCCGTCGCGGCATCGGGCGCAGTGGCGGCGGGCGGACGGATCGAGGTGCCGACGGATCGCGCGATGGCCGTGCTCCTGGTGGAGGACCAGCCGCTCAACCGAGATCTGGCGCGCGCGGTGCTCGAATCGGCCGGTCACCTCGTGGTGAGCGTCGACAACGGCGCGGCGGCGATCACCGCCGTCCTCGCGCAAACCTTCGACGTCGTGCTCATGGACGTGCAGATGCCGGTGATGGACGGCATTGAGGCGACGAAGCAGATCCGCCTCCTGAAGGATCCGGCCAGCCGCGTGCCCATCATCGCGATGACGGCCAACGTGCTCCCCGTGCAGGTGGCGGCGCTGCGGGCGGCGGGGATGGACGACCATGTCGGCAAGCCGTTCCGCAGGGAAGACCTGCTGGCGAGCGTCGCGCGGCGGGGCGGACCGGATCGTGAGGCGGGCCGCGGGGCCGTTGCGGCCCTCCGTTCCGCGCTGGATGTCAAGACGTTTCACGATCTCGAAGCGATCATCGGGCAGGCGTCGATCCGCAGGATCCTGGCCGAAACGCTGGAACAGGTCGCCGCCATCCTCGCGATCGCGGATCGCGAGGCTTGCGCCGCGCGCGCCCATGGCCTGCTCGCGGCAGCCGGCACCGTGGGTCTGCCCGGTCTCGCCTGCGCCCTGCGGGAGCTGGAACGCGCCTGCTCGACGGGGGCTCCGGTCGCGGCGGCTTTGGACGATGTGGAAAGGTCACTCGCGCAAGCCCGGCGGGCGGTCGCCTCCTGCGCCGGGTCGACCACCGCTGCGGCGTGACGCCGCGGTTCGGCCGAGGCGTCCGCGCGCATCGCGTTGCGGCGGATGCCTCGCTTGCCGCTCACGCGACGGCTGGCCTCGGCTCTATCCAAAGCGGGAGGAGATCGCGTTATCGGACCGATGGGCAAGCCAAGCATCTCTGGTATACCAGAGGTGCTCAGCAAGGCCTCCCGGCACCCGCAAGACCGGCGCCTCCTGAGGAGAGGAACGACCCGCGATGGAAGATTCCGACAAGTCTTCGGCGAAATGGGTGCAGCTGGCGCTGGGCGTCTTCTGCATGGCGATGATCGCCAACCTGCAATACGGATGGACGCTGTTCGTCGATCCGATCGACGCCAAGTTCCACTGGGGTCGCCCGGCCATCCAGCTGGCCTTCACCTTGTTTGTCGTGACGGAAACCTGGCTGGTGCCGGTCGAGGCCTGGTTCGTCGACCGATACGGTCCGCGCGTCGTCGTCATGCTCGGCGGCGTTCTCATCGGCACCGCCTGGGTGCTCAATTCGGTCGCGACGTCGCTGTTCGTGCTCTATGCCGCCGCGGTCGTGGGCGGTGTCGGCGCGGGCTGCGTGTACGGAACCTGCGTGGGCAATGCGCTGAAGTGGTTTCCCAACCAGCGCGGACTGGCCGCCGGCGCGACGGCTGCCGGCTTCGGCGCCGGTGCCGCCGTCACCGTGGTGCCCATCGCCAAGATGATCGCATCGAGCGGCTACAGCCAGGCTTTCCTGTTCTTCGGCATCGGACAGGGGGCGCTGGTGCTGCTGGCCTCGCTGTTCCTGCGCAAGCCGACCCGGATGATCCCACCCTCGCGCAAGCGCCTGAACCTCCCGCGCTCCACCGTGAGCCGGACGCCGGCCGAGATGCTGCGCACGCCGGTGTTCTGGCTGATGTACGTGATGTTCGTGATGGTTGCCGCGGGCGGCCTGATGGCGGCGGCGCAGATCGCTCCCGTTGCCAAGGATTTCAAGGTCGCCAGCGTGCCGGTCAATCTCCTTGGCCTGCAGATGGCCGCGCTGACCATGGCGATCTCGCTGGACCGCGTCTTCGACGGTTTCGGCCGGCCGGTCTTCGGCTACATTTCCGACCGGATCGGGCGGGAAAACACGATGATGATCGCCTTCACCACCGCGGCGATCGCGATCGCCACCCTGATCACGTTCGGCACCAACCCGATCGTCTTCGTTCTCGCAACCGCCGTGTTCTTCGGCGTCTTCGGGGAAATCTACAGCCTGTTCCCCGCCACCTCGGGCGACACCTTCGGGCCGGAGTTCGCGACCACCAACAACGGCCTGCTCTACACCGCCAAGGGCACCGCCGCCTTTCTGGTGCCGGTCGCGAGCGAAGTCGCGGCGACCTACGGCTGGAACGCGGTGTTCTCCGTCTCGATCCTATTCAACCTGACGGCGGCCGGTCTCGCCTTCTTCGTTCTGAAGCCGTTGCGCCTCAGGTACATCGACGGCGGCGAAGCCAAGGTCGAGAAACCGATCACCGTGTCGACCAAGCCTCATACCGCCTGACCGACGGGCGTCGCCGGCGCCTTGCCCCGGCGACGCGGGTGCGAGAACGCCCTTTCGTCACCTTATCCATCGAACGGCAGAGTCGACTTTTGGTATCTGGTATACCAGAGCTTGCGGCATCACTTAGGACGGGAACCGGCCGGCTGCGGCGGGACCCGAAGCGACCGGGTCCGGAAGACGGAAGTTCGCCGTCGAGCGCGGCGGCTCATCCAAATGCAACGCAACACACAGGAAGACGGCATGTCCGCATTGGCGCAGATCAAGGACAGCGGGGCGGCCGCCACCGAAATGGCGGAATTGACCGACGGCTTTCATCTCGTCATCGACGCGCTGAAGCTCAATGACATCCATACGATCTACGGCGTTCCCGGCATTCCCATCACCGACCTCGGCCGCCTCGCCCAGGCGCAGGGCATGCGCGTCATCTCCTTCCGCCACGAGCAGAACGCCGGCAACGCCGCCGCAATCGCCGGCTTCCTCACGCAAAAGCCCGGCATCTGCCTCACCGTTTCGGCGCCCGGCTTCCTCAACGGATTGACCGCGCTGGCCAACGCCACCACCAACTGCTTCCCGATGATCCTCATCTCCGGCTCGTCGGAGCGCGAGATCGTCGATCTGCAGCAGGGCGACTACGAGGAGATGGATCAGCTCGCCATCGCCAAGCCCCTGTGCAAGGCGGCCTTCCGGGTGCTTCACGCCGCCGACATCGGCATCGGCGTGGCCCGCGCGATCCGCGCCGCCGTGTCCGGCCGACCGGGTGGCGTGTACCTCGACCTGCCGGCCAAGCTGCTGTCACAGGTGATGGACGCCGACGCCGGCAAGAGGTCGTTGGTCAAGGTGATCGACGCCGCGCCGCAGTCGATCCCCGCGCCGACCGCGATCAAGCGTGCCGTCGACGTGCTGAAATCAGCCAAGCGTCCGCTCATCATCCTGGGCAAGGGCGCCGCCTACGCCCAGGCCGATACGATCGTGCGCTCGTTCGTCGAAACCTCCGGCATACCCTACGTGCCCATGAGCATGGCCAAGGGCCTGCTGCCCGACACCCACCCGCAGTCGGCCGGCGCCGCGCGCTCGACCGCGCTCAAGGACTCCGACGTGGTGTTGCTGGTCGGCGCCCGCCTCAACTGGCTGCTGTCGCACGGCAAGGGCAAGACCTGGGGTGAGCCGGGATCGACGAAGTTCATCCAGATCGACATCGAGCCGCGCGAGATGGACTCGAACGTCGAGATCGTCGCCCCGGTCGTCGGCGACGTCGGCTCCTGCCTCGCGGCCATGCTGAAGGAGATGGGCGAGGGCTGGGCGGCCCCGCCGTCCGACTGGCTCGGCATGCTGAAGGCGCGCAAGGAGGCCAACATCGCCAAGATGGCGCCCAAGCTGATGCAGAACTCGACGCCGATGAACTTCCACGGCGCGCTTGGCGCCTTGAAGACCGTGATCGCCGAGCGCCCCGATGCCATCCTGGTCAACGAGGGCGCCAATACGCTCGACCTCGCCCGCGGCATCATCGACATGCACAAGCCGCGCAAGCGCCTCGACGTCGGCACCTGGGGCATCATGGGCATCGGCATGGGCTATGCCGTCGCGGCGGCGGTGGAAACCGGCCATCCCGTGCTCGCCGTCGAGGGCGACAGCGCCTTCGGCTTTTCCGGCATGGAAGTGGAAACGATCTGCCGGTACAACCTGCCTGTGTGCATCGTGGTGTTCAACAACGACGGCATCTATCGCGGCACCGATACCAACCCGACCGGGGGCGCCGACGTCGCGCCGACCGTTTTCGTCAAGGGCGCGCGCTACGACAAGATGATGGAAGCCTTCGGCGGCGTTGGCTACCACGTCACCACCCCCGACGAGCTTCGCCGCGCCGTCAACGAGGCGATGGATACGGGCAAGCCGACGATCATCAACGCGGTGATCGATCCCGCCGCCGGCACCGAGAGCGGCAACATCGGCAGCCTCAACCCGATGAGCTCGCTTCCCAAGAAGAAGTGAGGGAGGCCGGTGCGTTCCGGTGTAAGCAGGCATCGACCGGGTTCCGCCACGCGGAGGAGCCTGAACGATCGGGATCGATGAGATGAGCAAGGCGCTCGCCGGCGTAAGAATCCTTGATTTCACCCACGTCCAGTCCGGACCGACCTGCACCCAGCTGCTGGCCTGGTTCGGCGCCGACGTGATCAAGGTCGAGCGTCCGGGCGTCGGCGACATCACGCGCACGCAGCTGCGCGACATTCCCGACGTCGACAGCTTGTACTTCACGATGCTCAACCACAACAAGCGGTCCATCACCATCGATGCCAAGCAGCCGGACGGAATGGCCGTTCTTGAGCGCCTGATCGCCGCCTGCGACGTGATGGTCGAGAACTTCGCGCCGGGCGCGCTGGCCCGGATGGGGTTGACCTGGGAGAAGATCCAGTCGTTGAACGGCCGCATGATCGTCGCCTCCGTGAAGGGCTTCGGCCCGGGTCCCTTCGAGGACTGCAAGGTGTACGAGAACGTCGCGCAGTGCGTCGGCGGGGCCGCTTCGACGACCGGGTTCCGCGAGGGCGTGCCGCTGGTGAGCGGGGCGCAGATCGGCGACACCGGCACCGGCCTCCACCTCGCCCTTGGCATCGTCACCGCCCTTTACCAGCGCACGCAGACCGGCCGCGGGCAGAAGGTCGACTGCGCGATGCAGGATGGCGTGCTCAACCTTTGCCGGGTCAAGCTGCGCGATCAGCAGCGCCTGGCCCGTGGACCGCTCGCGGAATACAGCCAGTTCGGCGAGGGCATCCCCTTCGGCGATGCGGTCCCCCGCGCCGGCAACGATTCCGGCGGCGGCCAGCCCGGCCGGATCCTGAAATGCCGGGGCTGGGAAATCGACCCCAACGCCTACATCTACGTCGTGGTCCAGGCGCCTGTGTGGCCGGCGGTGTGCGACATCATCGGCGAGCCGGCGTGGAAGGTCGCGGCCGAGTACGCCACCCAGGCCGCGCGCCTGCCGCGCCTGCCGGCGATCTTCGCCCGGATCGAGGCTTGGACGCAGACCCAGAGCAAGCTGGAGGCGACCCGCATCTTCAACGCCCACGAGATTCCCTGCGGTCCCATCCTGTCGATGGCCGAACTCGCCGTCGAGCCGTCGCTGAGGAGGACCGGCACCGTGGTGGAGGTCGAGCACCCGCAGCGCGGTTCCTACTTGACGGTTGGCAGTCCCATCAAGCTGTCCGACAGCCCCGTCGTGGTGGAGCGCTCGCCGCTGCTGGGCGAGCATACGGCGGAGATCCTGCGCGACGTCCTCGACCTGCCCGATGCCGACATCGCCGATTTGCTGGAAACCGGCGCCTTCGGGCCGGTGACGCGGATCGCGGCGGAATGACGAGCGCGGGTGCGCCGACGGATCCGCGGCGATGAGCGGGCCGAGCCCTTCGTTCGACGCTGCGCAGCTCGTGGCGGCGGCGGGCGATGCTATCATCGCCGCCGACGAGCACGGTGCCATCGTGCTGTGGAACGCCGCCGCCGAGCGCATCTTCGGCTATTCGCAGGCGGAGGCTGTCGGGCAGACGCTGGATCTCATCACCCCGGAGCGGCACCGCAGGCGGCACTGGCAGGGATATCAAACATCCATGCGCACGGGGCAGACGCGCTACGGCGCCGAGGTTCTGCGGGTGCCGGCGATGCGCAAGGACGGCGGCGCGCTCTCGATCGCCTTCACGGTGGCGATGCTGCGCGATGCCGACGCCAAGGTCAGCGCCATCGTCGCCATCATCCGCGACGAGACGGCCCGCTGGGGCGAGGAGCGCGAGCTGCGCCGCCGCCTCGGCGAGCTTGAGGCCGCCGCACATGGCCGGGTTGCGGCGGGCGACCCCACTTGAGCCAAGTGGCACGAAAGCAAGTGGCACGCGTTTCCCTGGCAAGACGTCGCCAGGGTTTGATCATCAACCAAATTGGAAAGGCTTGACATGTCCAAACCGCTCGAAGGCATCAAGATCATCGATTTCACCCATGTGCAGGCCGGTCCGGCGTGCACGCAGATGCTGGCTTGGTTCGGCGCTGACGTCATCAAGGTCGAGCGTCCCGGCGCCGGCGACGTCACCCGCACCCAGCTGCGCCACGTCGAGGACGCGGACGCGCTGTACTTCACCATGCTCAACTCCAACAAGCGCTCGCTGACGCTGGATACCAAGACGCCGCTGGGCAAGGAAGTCCTGGAAAAGATGATCAGGGAGTCCGACGTGATGGTCGAGAACTTCGGCCCCGGCGCGCTCGATCGCATGGGCTTTTCCTGGGCCCATATCCAGGAGCTGAACCCCGGCATGATCCTGGCCTCGGTGAAGGGCTTCTCGGACGGCCACCACTACGAGGACCTCAAGGTCTACGAGAACGTGGCGCAGTGCGCCGGCGGCGCCGCCTCCACCACCGGCTTCTGGGATGGTCCCCCGACCGTCAGCGCCGCGGCGCTGGGCGACTCCAACACCGGCATGCACCTCGCCATCGGCATCCTCACCGCGCTGCGCGGGCGCGACAAGACCGGCAAGGGCCAGAAGGTCGCCGTGTCGATGCAGGACTCCGTGCTCAACCTGTGCCGCGTCAAGTTGCGCGACCAGCAGCGCCTCGATGCGCTGGGCTACCTCGAAGAATATCCGCAGTACCCTCACGGCGAGTTCACGGACGTGGTGCCGCGCGGCGGCAACGCCGGCGGCGGCGGCCAGCCCGGCTGGGTGCTGAAGTGCAAGGGCTGGGAGCACGATCCCAACGCCTACATCTACTTCACCATCCAGGGCCATGCATGGGCGCCGATCTGCCGGGCGCTGGGCAAGCCGGAGTGGATCGAGGACCCGAACTACAACACGGCCCGCGCCCGTCAGGACAAGATCTTCGACATCTTCACCTTCATCGAAGGTTGGCTGGCCGACAAGACCAAGTTCGAGGCGGTGGACATCCTGCGCAAGTTCGACATCCCCTGCTCGCCCGTGCTGTCGATGAAGGAACTCGCCGTCGACCCGTCGCTGCGCGCCAGCGGCACCGTGGTCGAGGTGCCCCATCCCAAGCTCGGCTCGTACCTGACGATCGGAAGCCCGATCAAGTTCTCGGACATGAAGGTCGACGTCAAATCCTCGCCCCTGCTCGGCGAGCACACCGATGAGGTGCTGAGCGGGCTCGGCTACACGGCCCAGCAGATCGAGGAACTGCATCAGGCCAAGGCCGTCTGATCGGCTGACCGAAGGAGCAGGCCGTCGGGGTGACGGCCTGCTCCGATCGCGGGGCATCGGCGCGCGTTGGCGCCGGCCCTTTATCGCACGCCGCGGCCGGCGGCGGGTCGGACCCGTCCGCCGAGCGTGTCAGACGTCTTCCAGGTGTTCCTGCATGTGGGCGGACAGGCCCAGCGCATGGCTGCGGACGAGGTATTCCGCCAGGCTGCTGTCCCTTTGCTCCAGCGCGTTGATGATCTCCTGGTGTTCCCTGGCCGATCGGATCACCCTGTCGCCCTGTCGGATCGCGAGGCTCCTGATTCCGCGGACGTGCATGAACAGGTTGCTCGTCATGTCGGAGATCACCTGACATTGTCCGAACGACACGATCATCTGGTGAAAACGGATGTTGGCGTGGGAATAATCATCGATCGTCTTGCAGGGCGCCCGTTCGTAGAATTCGGGAAACGTCGTCCGCAGGGAGCTTAGCTGTTCGTCGCTGGCATTGGCACAGGCTAGGCGCGCCGCCATGCTTTCCAGCGCCGCCCAGGCGTAGATCATCCCGACGATCTCCGCCTTGGTCTTGCGGACGACGAACACGCCCCGGCGAGGTTCGGAGCGCACGAAGCCCTCCTGTTCGAGAACGGTCAGGGCTTCGCGCACGGGGGTTCGGCTGACGCCGAGTTCGGCCGAAAGCTTGCGCTCGTCGAGCCTGAGTTCGTCGAGGCTGCCATAGATGTCGAGCTTCGAGATCGCGTTCTTGAGCGAAACGTAGGCCAGATCGCGAAGGCTGCTGTTGACCTTGACTGGTTCGATCCCAAGCTCCGGCTTTCTGGTCATTGATCCTTTCCTGCTCCCCGCCCGAGCGGAGCGCCGCTGCCCGCGCGGGTTGCTGTGCGATCCGAAGCTCCATCCTATAGGCAATTCCGTCGACAGATCCCACGTCGAAACCGGGAAGGTTGACGCAAAAGCAATGCTTGCTTGCCGCTTCAAATGCGAATGGACGACCGGATCGACGAGTGCAGCTCGGAAAGGCACACCGGACAGCCGTCGCCGGATAGCAACCGGAGAGATAAGCGGCGGCTTTGAACGATCCGACGCGGATCAGTGGCTTCGGGTACCGGGCCGGCGCAGCGGCCCCAGCGACATGGATGTCGCGGGCCAAGACCGGCGGCGGCGTACCCTGCATCGCGACGATCCCGGCCAGCTCCGCCCGGTCGCTCCGCAGCCAGGTGTCCCGATCGGCCGGCATGGATCGCGCCTTCGCGGCAAGCTCATCGAGCACCGTCGCGGCCGGCAGATCAACCACGGTGTGTCCTTCTGTCTCGTCTGCAACGAAAGCGAAATGGCACCGTTCCGCCCGCGATCTCCTCACGCGGCTCAAGAGGGTGCGGCCGACGCCTGATCTGCAGCGGCGGGATCGGGCGGAGGAGGTCGCGGCGATGGTGGTCTTCCTGCTGTCGCAGCAGGCGAGTTTCGTCAACGGCGCGAACTACCGCGTGGACGGCGGTCCGGTAGCAATGATCTGAAGTGCCGCGCGGTTTTGCGATCAAAACCTGCGGCTTGTCAGAAAGCGAAGCGGGTGAAGCGTTGGCCACCCAACGCGAACCTGCTGAGCCCATCAATGGGAGGAGAACGGCGATGGATGATGCCGAGCGCAAGCAGATCGGCGAAGACTTCGCGGCCGTCGTCAACATGACGCCGGCGCGCTTGGACAAATGGCTGGACAGCGAGGATTCCCGATCCGTCGGCTACGTCGATGGCCAGAACAAGTCGGGTTCCGGCGGCAAGGAGGCCGTGGGCCACGCCGCCGGGCGACGTATCGTCGAGATCAAGCACAAGAAGAAGTCGGAGCTGACAGACGACGACTACGCGCACATGAAGAAGGTCGTCGGCTACGTCCATCGGCACATGGCACAAAAGCCGAGCGGCGACAGCAAGGACTCGCGATGGCGTCACTCCCTGATGAACTGGGGCCATGATCCCGAATTGGCTGACTGAGCCCGCGCCGGGTGGACGCTCGTCCGGCGGACCGGAGCGGCCGGCGGGATGTGCGTCGCACCGCGAATGGAAACATCTTTTGTCGCAAACCATCCGCTCCCTCGCCACCGCGACCGGTGCGTTCGCCGGCATCGGCCATCGGTTCGCAGCCGCCGCGCGCGGGATCGAGGGCGTGAGGTTTCGCGATCTGATGCTGGATCGGGCCGATGCCGGCGCGGTTGGCTGACATGGCCAAGGTGATCGAACCCGGGCAGCCGAGATCACGCGGCTTGGTGCGGGTCGACGTGGCGAGCATGCTGCGGGTCTTCGCCGGCGTGGTTCTGCCGGTGATCGCCAAGGGCGCGCTGATCCGGCGCCCGACGATGGTGACCCTGGCGGCCCGGTTCGCACTCGACGCGCGTGCCGTGCGGATCCTCCAGCACCTGCGACGCACCTATGGTGACGGACCGCTGCTGCTGCCGTTTCCGGGCCGCCGGCAAGCCATCCTGCTCGCGCCCGAGCACGTGCACCGCGTCCTGATCGACGAGCCCGAGCTTTTCACGTCGTCGACCTGGGAGAAGCGTGCGGCGCTCGCCCACTTCGAGCCGCGGACGTCGCTGATCTCAAGTCCGCCCGAACGGGAGCCGCGTCGGCGGTTCCATGACGAGGTGCTCGAAAGCGGTCGTCCTGCGCATTCCCTAGGGGGCACCGTCGCGACGGTCGCAGGCGAGGAGGTCGAGACGCTGCTCGCCCGCGCGGGCACAACGCTGCGCTGGGGCGACTTCACCCACGCCTGGCATCGCACCATGCGCCGCATCATCCTGGGCGATGCCGCGGCGGACGACGACGAACTGACGGACATGCTGGCTCGCCTGCGGGCGGCGGGCAACTGGGCCTTCCTGCATCCGCAGCGCCGGCGGCTTCGCCAGCGCTTCCGCGAGCGCCTGGTGAACCACTTGGCGCGCGCGGCACCGGCGAGCCTCGCGGCCGGCATCGCCCGACGTTGCGACGCCGCCGACCCCATCGATCAGGTCACGCAATGGCTGTTCGCGACCGATGCCGCCGGGATCGCGACCTACCGCGCACTCGCGCTGATCGCGACCGCACCCGGCGCCCTCGCGAGCGCCCGCGGCGAGGATCGCGGCGTCGATGCGGCGGCCCAAGCCGACGAGCGGCCGTTCACGCGCGCCTGCCTCCTCGAAGCGCTGCGCCTTTGGCCGACCACGCCCGCGATCCTGCGCGAAACCACGGCGCCGAGCGAATGGGAGGGTGGCACGATGCCGGCCGGCACGCTGGTTCTCGTGTTCCTGCCCTTTTTCCATCGCGACGGGGAGCGCCTGCCGCAAGCGCATCGCTTCGTGCCCGAGTTGTGGCAGACGCCGCGCGACGAGCGGGACTGGCCGCTGATCCCGTTCAGCGAGGGTCCGGCCGGCTGCCCCGGGCGCAACCTCATGCTGCTCGCGGCGAGCGCGACGATCGCCGCCCTGCTGCACCGGCGTTCTCTCGCTTTGGATCAGGCGACCCTTCTCGACGCGAACCGCCCGCTGACCGGTACCCTCGACCATTTCCGCCTGTCCTTCACGGTCGAGCGTCGTGTCGCCTGTCGATAGGCCCGATGCTGAGCACGCCTGCGCAGCCTTGCTCGCCAAGGCGTCTGCCTTTGCCAAAAAGTGCGAGAACGGAAAGCCCCCGCCGCCGGACGTCGCCTTTGCCCAGATCGACACGCGCTGATTTTTCGACCCGCTCGCCTCCTCGGTTGACGATCAGGCGGCAACGGGCGCATCGGCAACCCTGCGCCCCTGGTCGGTGCGAGAGGCGCTGTTCGGCAAGTGTCGGGCAGGTGTCGGCGAAGCGGGATCAACTGTTCATTGAAGGAAAGGGTAGGACATGACGGTCATCGACACGGTGCTCGGCATCGCAGGGAACGATCGCCGCGCTGCGACGCGCGCCGAGACGGCACTGCTCGACGTGGAGTTCCTCGACGACGGGCCGCGCGACGCACCGGTCGTCGTGCTCCTTCATGGCTGGCCGGATGATCCCTCGACCTGGGCGGCCGTGATCCCGGCTTTGAACGCCGCGGGGCTGCGGACCGTCACGCCGAACCTGCGCGGCTTCGGCGGCACGCGCTTCCGCGACGACGCGACACCTCGCACGGGGAACTCGGGCGTTCTCGCGCTGGACGCGGTCGACCTCATGGACGCGCTCGGGATCCACCGTGTCTTCGTCGCGGGTCATGATTGGGGTTCGAATGCGGCGGAAGCACTCGCGGTCGGCTGGCCCGAGCGGGTGCCGAAGATCGCGATGCTGTCGACCCCCTCACGCCTGGGCGGGATGCCGACCCCGCCGTTCCGGCAATGCCAACGCCAGTGGTACCACTGGTTTCAAGCGACGGCGCGCGGGGCGAAGGCGGTGCGCGACGATCCCAAGGGCTTCGCGCGCATCATGTGGGACAACTGGAGCCCACCCGGCTGGTACGACGAGGCGACCTTTGACGCCGTGGCCGAAGCCTGGAGAAACCCGGACTGGGCCGAGGTCACGATCCACTCCTATCGCGCCCGTTGGGACGAAGCGGACCCGGACCCTCGGTCGGCCGCGCTGGAGCGAAAGATCAAGGACACGAAGCGGATCGCGACGCCGACGATCTTTATCAGCGGCGCGCTGGACGGCGTGAACCCGCCCGAAGCCGCCAAGGATGTTCCGGGCAAGTTCTCGGGCCCATTCGAGGCCGTGTTGCTCGACGGCGTCGGGCATTTCCCGACACGGGAAGCGCCGGACATCGTCGCGGCGGCTTTGATCAGACATTTCAGCCAAGGCTCGTAGGCCAAGGCTCGCAGATCAGGCCTCGCGCACGTGGGAGGACGTCTCCGATGACCGCAACTGATCGATGTACGGCGGTCAGCCCGTTGGTGCGACGGCGGGCATGTCTGTCCCAGCGATCAGTCTTTGGGCGAAGCCGATCCGTTCGCGACGAGACCGTTGCGGCACGACGGCTGGTCCGGCCTTTCGGCGCCGGGCACGATCATGCAGGCACGTCCTCGATCGACGCTGGCTCCCGCAGCGGCACGCCGTCGGACGTCCGGCGCAGGCGGGACATCGCGGGATAGGCACGCAGCCGTGCCCGCATGATCGAACCGAGCGGCCGATGGTCAGCGAGGCTATGCGATACGCAGAAGGAGAGACTATCCACGTAGGCCCGTCGTGCCGGGCTGAAGGCGTCCTGCCTCGACAGGCGCAGCCGCGCCACGGTGCGATAGGGGCTCTCCTCCTCCGGCCACTCCACGCTGGCATCCTCCACCGGCATGGTCTTGAGATCGGTGCAAAGCTGCACCCGGATCTCGAATTCGGCGTCGTGCGCGTTGAGGTAGCCGACCGTGGCGGTCCGCAGCGCATTGGGATCGTCGCGGTCGACCGGTGTCTCGGCGAGCGCTCGCTGGGCGGGTGCCACGGGCACGACGGCGAGCTTGGCCACGTAGTCGCCGTAGCGGATCGGCGCCTGCGTGAAATACGCCTCCGCCATCGGATGGACCCGGCTGTGGCCGAAGAAGTCCAGGGTCGGGCTATCGGCGCCGAAGCGGTGCAGCGCCTTGTTGCCGGCCCGCGACACCGTTGACACCGCCGCCTTGATGGCATCGGGGATCTTCGGCGCGTGTTCCAGCAGGCGGTGGTTCATCAGGAACTGCGCCGCGGTGCCGGCGGCGAAGCGGTTGCCGGAATCGAGCACGAAATCCTGCGTCGCCTCGGTGTGGCCCGGCAACTTCTCGCCCACCACCGAAAGGAGCTTCAAGGACAACCCGCGCTGCGTGGCTACGGCGTCATGGTCGATTTCGCCCGGCACGTTGGCGAGACGAACGATGACGGGATAGCGCGCGCCGGGCTTGAACACGCCCTGGGCAAGCGGTTCCGGCAGGTCGTCCGCAACGGTGAGTTCACCGATCGCGGCGCCGTGCGCCTTGGCATGCGAGACCCGCACCGCTCCGCCGAGCTTCGCGCGGTTGCGCTCGTGCAGGCGGAGGGTGGAGGCGAGGATCGCGTCGATCGTCCGATATTCGTCGGCGGGGATCTGCTCGACTTCGTCGCTGTAGCGAACGAAGGTCGCGGACGGCTTGATGGGATGAGGCGCCGGCGCCGGCGTGTATTCGGCCGTCTCGCGGCTTGGTGGGCGGCGGACGTGGAGCGCGTCCAGCGCCACGACCGGGGCCACCGCCGCGGTCGCCAGCATCGCGCGTTGCCGCCGCGGATTGTCGGCGCTCATGCCCTTGGAGAGCAGCAGGCTGTCGAGGACATCGCCCGCGACCCGCGTCCACAGCCAAGCCTGCGGATCCTTGGCTGCAAGGATGAGCGCACCCGAGGCGATCTCGCGGATCCCGAACAGCTGCAGCAGCCGTTCGTGCCCTTGCAGCCCGGTCGCACGCGCGACGGCGCGGGGCGCCAGCAGTTCAGCGACACCAAGACCGATGCCGAACCAGGCCAACCCCCGCGCGACGTTTCGAGACGTCATGGCCATCGTCGACACCTCTGTGATTGCGGGATGCAGAGTGGCAGACCAACACGAGGCTGGACCGCAGGTTCCTCACGCGACATTTCCGTGTGCGACGGGCTACGCAGATGAAGCTGCCGGTGATGCGTCGAGACCGAGAGCCACCACTATAGTGCTGCCGAACGCACGTTTTCCGGCGCGCTCGCAGGATCACATCGCGATCGGCGTTCCGCTCGGAAACCGGCGAGCGGACCCGACTCGGCCGGTCGGGTAGCGGAAAGGGCTCGGCGCCTGGGTGCCGCTCGTTGATCGGCAGCGCGGGGCGGTCGACGCGCGGCGGAAGCGGGTAGGGAGGGCGAAAGCGATCGGAGACGACGCTTGCCCTGCCTTGCCGTTCAGCCGAAGCCCGGCAAACGTCAGTGTCGCCGAGCAGACGACGTCGCCGCTCTCATCACGGACCAGCCCCGTGAAGGCTTGCGTATCCCCATCCTTGGGAATCGCCCAGCGCGCGATCCCGGGCAAGGTCGTTATCGCCTCGACGCAGGCGGCATCGAAGTCCGGCTTGCCGCACGCGTCAGCGGCGTCCGACGCCGCCCGGACGAGCTTGGCTTGCGGCGTCCCGCTCTCTTCGTTGAATGGGCGTACCTAATCGTCGTTGCGCTTCACGAGGCCCAGGCGGGTCGCCAACCACACCAAGCTCGCCGCAACAGCTATGCCCCAGCCGACCTCGGACAGGCGAGAGATCATCATCCGCTGAGGCGAGCCGGTGTGGGGTACAAGAAGGATGATGGTCGTCGTGACCGCTGCCAGCCGCTTGGCGCTTTGGACGTTGATGAGCGAGGAGCCCAGAACGGAGATGACGACGGCGAGTGCGTAGCTCCAAAGGCCTTGTCCGACGCAAACATAGCAGGCCAGGGCGACCACACCGCCGACGGCGGCACCGATGAACTGGTCACGGGCCGTCGAGCGCATCGCCTGATACTCCGTCTGGGCGACGGTGATCGCGGTGATCGCGCTCCAAAACCCATCCTGCAAGCCGATCGCACGGGTCGGCAAGTAGGCAAGGATCGCCGCCATCACCGACAAGAGCCCGTGCGTGAGGCCGGCAATTATTTGGGAGCGGAGCGGCGACGCTTCGCACAATTGTTGCACCCGTTTCTTCAAGCGGACGAACTGCTGCCCGTGGATCTCCCTGATCGACACTTTCGAACCCCGGGTCCGCCCTGGTACGCGTCCCCCAATCATCCAGCGGGCTGAAAGGATGCCACACGCGGGGCGATCGACGGTCATGGGTCGCGTGCTCGGCGGCATCCGAGGGTTGGAATGCAAGGCTTGAGAAGGATGCCTGCAAGGAGCGCGGCGAGGCTCGCGATGGCGACTTTCAGCTGCGGTGGTCGCGGCCGAGCGTAGGACTCCGGCGCTTCTCCGCGTCACCCAGCGGGTCGGCGACGAGCAGCGCGGCCTAACCGCCAGCAGGCCGAGGGCGACAGGGAACGGCTCGGGACCGCCGTCCTCGACGTCGTATCGAAGCTCGCTCACGGCCTCACCGCCGTGACGTTAGGCGCCAAAGCATAAAGGACCTTGCCCAGGATCCGATCGCGCGGATGCCGGCAGGACCGGCCCGGTGGCGGATGACGAGCCGGCCGTGCGCCTGCCGATCATCGCCGTGCCGCCGGTCCGAGGCTCGGCGGCCGACTCCCGCCGATCACGCGAGGCTGATGACGACCTTTCCGATGTGTTTACCGCTCCGAAGATGCGCGAAGGCGGCCTTTGCGTCATTGAACGCGAAGACGCGGTCGATCACCGGCTTGCAGCCGGCCTGGCTCACGGCCTTGACGCAGGCCTCCAGGTTCGCACGATCTCCCACGCCGACCGAACGCACCACGGCGTTGCTGCCAAAAAGCTGGAAGTAGTCGATGCCGGCCGTGTTATCCGTTAGAAACCCCACCAGTACGATCTCGCCGCCGAGGGCGACCGCCCGCAACGACTGGGCGATGGTGCCTGCGCCGCCCACCTCGACGACGCGGTCGACGCCGGCGCCACCGCTGAGTGCCCGCGCCGTCTCGCCCCACGCCGCATCCTTGCTGTAGTCGATCACCTCATCGGCGCCGAGCGCGCGCAGCCTGTCGGCTTTCGCCGCGCTCGACGTCGTCGCGATCACGCGGGCGCCGAGCGCCTTGGCAAGCTGCAGCGCGAAGATCGAAACCCCGCCCGTTCCCAGCGTCAGAACGCTATGCCCGACCCGGATCGGCGTGGGGCCGGACAGCGTGCTCCAGGCCGTCGCGGCGGCACAGGGCAAGGTGGCGCCCTCCTCGAAGGTGAGCCCGTCCGGGAGGCGGACAACGGCCTCTTGCGACACGACCTTGAACTCGCTGAGCCAGCCATCCTGGCCGCTGCCGTAGGCATGTTGCGCCAACGTGGAGGGCATGGGTCCGCCGAACCAGCGCGGGTGAAAAGCGCCGATGACCCGATCGCCCGGCTTGTAGGCGTCGACGCCTTCGCCGACATCGACGACCTCGCAAGCCGCGTCGCTGCCGGGCACGAGACCCGCCTTCGCCGGCTGCGGGTAGGTGCCCTGCGCGATCGCAACGTCGCGGTAGTTCAGCGAAACGGCACGCACGCGCAACAGAAGTTCACCGCGCTGCGGTCGCGGCTGCGCCTCCTCGTGCAGACGGAGGTCGTCAAGGCTGGTCAGGGCATCGAATCGATAAGCGCGCATGTGCGTGTCCTTCGTTGGCGTCGGGCACTCATTTGACGATCAACGACCGGAAGATAAGGATACCGACCGCTTCATCACCTGAAACCACGAGTTGGAAATCTGGATCGTCTCGCCAGCATGACCGCGTTCGTGAAGGCTGCCGATCTCGGCTCGTTGACGGCGGCGGCGAATGCACTCGGCCTGTCGTCGCAGATGGTCAGCAAGCACGTGGCTGACCTTGAGAAGCGGCTTGGCGCCCAGCTTCTGCACCGCACGACACGGCGGCAAAGCCTCACCGCGATCGGACAGGCCTTCTATGAGCGATGCCGGGTGGTTCTCGCCGAGACCGAGGCGGCGGAGTCGCTCGTTCACGATCTCAGCACCACCCCGCGAGGGCAGTTGCGTGTCAACGCGCCGGAAACGTTCGGGGCCTGCAGCATGGCGCCGCTCATCAGCCGCTACCTCAAGATCCATCCCAACGTCGCGGTCGAGCTGACGCTGTCCGATCGATATGTCGACGTGGTCGACGAGGGCTATGATGCGGTCATCCGCCTGGGTCCGCTCAAGGACTCGAGCTTGGCCGCGCGCGCCCTCGCGCCCCACCGCCTGGTCGCCTGCGCGTCGCCGGCCTACCTCGCCGAGCGAGGCATCCCTGGATCTCCCGACGACCTCACCGACCACGAATGCCTCGGCTTCGTCTACGCATCCGGCTTGCCAAACGCGGAGTGGCATTTCGCGCGAGAAGGCCGCACCTACCCGGTCCCGGTGCGTGGCCGCTTCCGGGTCAATGACGGACGCGTGCTGCATGCCGCCGCCCTCGACGGCCAGGGCATCCTCCTGCAGGCGGAAACGACGGTGGCGGACGATCTGGCTTCAGGACGTCTCGTCCGCGTCCTGCCGACCTACGAAGCGCCGAGCCGCCCGATGCACATCTTGTTTTCGGCGCGCCGGCCGCAGACGCCCAAGTTGCGCACGTTCATCGATATGGTCGTGGAAGCGTTCGGGACTCCGGAAAGTCCCGCTGCGACTCGTCATCTCCGACGATGAGCGTGGTTGTGCGCCCTTCGCCCCGCCTCTTGCCCTGCCGATCGAGCGGCGTCAGAACCCCATCATCCTTGAAGCGGATCGGCCGATGAGTTCGCAATGCCAGCTGCACCTCGGCGCCTTCATGCGCCCCGTCAGCATCCACACCGGCGCGTGGCGCTATCCCGGCGCCTTTCCCGATGCGAACTTCAACCTCGCGCACATCGCGCGCTTCGCCCGGCGGCTGGAGGCGGCCAAGTTCGATGCCTTCTTCATGGCCGACCACCTGGCGGTGCTCAACATGCCGGTCGATGCCCTCAAGCGCAGCCATACCGTGACCAGTTTCGAGCCGTTCACGCTGCTCTCCGCGCTTGCAACCATGACCGAGCGCATCGGTCTGGTGGCCACGGCCTCGACGACCTACGACGCGCCGTACCACATCGCCCGTCGCTTCGCCTCGCTCGACCACATCAGCGCCGGGCGTGCCGGCTGGAACGTGGTGACGACCGCCAACCCCGACGCGGCGCTGAACTTCGGGCAGACCGAGCAGATGGACCACGACGCCCGTTACGTCCGCGCCCGTGAGTTCATCGACGTCGTCACCGGCCTGTGGGACTCCTTCGCCGACGACGCCTTCGTGCGCGACGTCGCGGCCGGCATCTACTTCGACACGGCGCGGATGCACACCCTCGCCCACGAGGGTCCGAGCCTCAAGGTGCGCGGCCCGCTCAACATCGCCCGCCCCGTGCAGGGCTGGCCGGTCGTCGTGCAGGCCGGCTCATCCGAGCCGGGACGGCAGCTCGCGGCGGAAACGGCCGAGGTGGTGTTCGCCGCCGAGGCGACGCTCGATGCGGGCCGGCGCTTCTACGCCGACGTGAAGGGGCGCATGCCGGCGGTCGGCCGCGATCCCGACCACCTCAGGATCCTGCCGGCCGCCTTCGTCGTCGTCGGCGACACCGACGAGCAGGCACGGGCCAAGCGCGCCCACCTCGACGGCCTCGTGCACTACGACAGCGGCATCGGCTCGCTGAACGGGATGCTGAACTACGATGTCAGCGGCTTCGATCCCGACGGCCCGCTGCCGCCCATCCCTGAAAGCAACGCCAGCAAAAGCGGCCGCGCGCGCATCGTGGAGGCGGCGCAGAGGGAGGGGCTGACGATCCGCGAGCTGGCGCAGGAGGCCGGCAGCTATTCCGGCCTCGCCTTCGTCGGCACGGCGGCGACGATCGCCGACGGCATGGCGGAGTGGCTGCACGGCGCGGCCTGCGACGGCTTCAACATCATGTTCCCCTATCTGCCGCAGGGCCTCGACGACTTCGTCGACGAGGTGGTGCCGGAGCTGCAGCGGCGCGGCCTGTTCCGGACGGAGTATGAGGGCGCCACCCTGCGCGAACACCTCGGCTTGCCGCGGCCGGCGAACCGGTTTTTCGGCTGATCGTCATCCTGCAACCGGGAAACCCGGCCCTGGCGTCGAGCGCCGGCCCGCGCAAGCCATTCATGCGGCCTGCTCAAAGGCCGCCGCTGCGGCTCGTCCTCGCTCAGGCGCACCACGCACGTCTTGCTGGCTGCGGCCGTCCCGCCATCCCTGAGCAGGCCACGCTTCACGAGGGCGACGCGGAGGCCGCAATCCGCACGTCAACGCAAACCACACGAGCGACGAGGTGCTCATGCGGGACCACCGTGGGTGGGAAGCGTGGGGCGAACGGCTGCATGACGCGAACCTCTGATCCCAAGCGAAAGGCTTTGTGCCGCGACCGCCGCCGGGTCCAAGAAGCCGCCCATGATCCGCCTGATACCCAGTCTGCCCTCGCTCTACGTCATCGTGCGGGTCGTATGGCCGCTGCCCTGGCCGCTTGCCCTCAGGCTTGGCATTGCCGCCGTCCTGCTCGCCGCGTCGCAGTACCACCTGTGGAGTCGCTTATCGTCCGGTTCCGTCTTCGCACCCGAGTTCCCGCGCCCCCTGGTGGTGCTGTTCAACGCGGCTTTCGGTGCGATCGGGTTCCTGGCGGCCATGCAGATCGCTTTCGATCTGATCGCGCTGGTGTCCAGGGCGTTACCCGCGGGCGGTTGGGTGATCTCCGACCGGTGCCGATACGGTGCTGCCCTCGCGGCGACCCTTCTGGCGGGGGTCGCCGTGCGGCAAGCCATACGCGTGCCGCCGCTGAAGAGCGTCGAGGTGCCGATCAAGGACCTGCCGCCCGACTTTGACGGCTACAGGATCCTGCACCTGACCGATCTCCACATCAGTCGTCTCTTCCCGGCATCGTGGGCTCGTGCCGTCGTCGGGCGATCGAACACGCTCGATGCCGACCTGATCGTCGTGACGGGCGACTTCATCGACGGGTCGCTCGCGATGCGGCGCGACGACGTGGAGCCGCTGCGAGCGTTGCGTGCACGCGACGGCATCTGGGCCGTGCCCGGTAACCACGAATATTTTTTCGACCATGATGCCTGGATGCGGCACTTCGCTGGCATGGGCATACGCGTCCTGGCCAACGCCCACGCGGTTCTCAGGCGTGGTGGCGGCGCCCTCGTGGTGGCGGGAGTCACCGATCGCTCGGCGCCCGTCACCGGCCATCGTGGTCCCGATCTCGATGGTGCTCTCGCCGGGGCGCCCTTTGGCGCACCGATCATTCTGCTCGATCACCAACCGAAGGATGCTGCTTCGGCAGCACGACGAGGGATCGCGCTGCAACTTTCCGGGCACACGCACGGCGGCATGATCGTGGGGCTGGACCGGTTGGTCGCGCGCGGCAACGGAGGCTTCGCCTCCGGCGCCTACACGATCGGCGCCATGACGCTCTACGTCAGCAATGGGACCGCGCTCTGGCCTGGGTTCGCGCTCAGGCTCGGTCGCCCTTCCGAGCTGAGCCTCATCACCCTTCGCCGCCGTGATGATGAACGATCGTCGGAACGTGCGGCTACGTAGCTCCGCGTTGGGTGTAAGGCAGATTGTCGACCTTCGGCTATGGTTCTGCCGGTTCGGACATTTGAGTTTGGGCAAGGATTGGGTGAGCCCGGATCGGCTACTCTCAACCGCGTAGCCCGCAGGCGCCGAACATGCTCCGCTTCCAGATTGCTGTCATTCTCGACGCTCAGCAAGTCAATGATATATCGGCTCGCCAGGAGAGCGCTGGACAGAGAGTGGCGCAAAGGCCGGGATGAACCCGGCGAAGCGGGTGGGGAAAAGCGGCATGACGCTGTCCGCCGGCGGAAACGCTGCCAGCCTACTCGCCACCTCCGCTTCTTACCCATCCCAAATCCGAAAAATTTGCCAAAGCCGAGCTCAGAGTCCGGATCCTTCACTGGATCCGGCCCGATGCTCTCGGCCTGCCGCATCGGATTTGTCCGAAAATCGCTGCTCACGTCTCGGTCCGATGCGCCAGTCGCGGAGGACTGACCGATCAGGCTCTGGCCATCAGCGTCCGGCGCCCAACCCCTGCGACTTCCTTGATCCGTCCCGACGCGTCGGTCCGCGGACCGGTTCCGCACTGCGCCGAGGCTCGCGTCGTGTGCGGACGGGCCAGGGCGTCCGACGCACCGGCGAAAGGAAGCGAGGTGTCCCTGATGGCGCTCGCCGCCGGCGCAAATGCCGCCTCAGGCTGGCCGCGCGACCTCCCAGTAGACGGGCTTGCGGAAGCGGCTCTCGAAGAAGGTGGTGAAGGCACGGACCTTGGGCGACACGATCCTTTTGGGTGGGTACACGACCCAGATCCCCCGTTCGAAAACGGGCATGAGGCCCGCGTCCCACTCCGGCAGAAGCGCGACGAGCGAGCCTCGCGCGAGATCGGCATGGGCGAGCCATGTCGGCAGCACGGCGAGGCCCTGTCCGGCGAGCGCGCAGGTGAGCAGGGCCTCGGAGTCGTTGAGGCGGACACGGCCCGACACCTTGATCGTTGCGGTCGCGCCCGTGCCGCGCTGACGGAAATGCCAGAACGCGCCGGGCTGCAGCAGCGAAACAAGCGCTTCACGGTTGCCGACGTCGGCGGGGGTCGCGATCGGATCGCAGGCGGCGAGGTACGCCGGGCTGGCGCAGAGCACGCGCTCGTGCCGCGCCAGCCGCCGCGCGATCAGGCCGGAGTCGGGGAGCGCGCCGATGCGGATCGCCAGATCGACGCCAGCCTCGATCATGTCGACATGCGCGTCGGTGAGCGTCGCCTCGACGGTGATCGCGGGATAGGCGGCGAGGAAGGCGGGCAGGTGGGTCACGACGTGTAGACGCCCGAACGTCGCGGGAATGGTGATCTTCAATTTGCCCTGCGGGATCGCATTGAAGGCGGAGGCGAGCGCGCGGGCTTCCTCCACATTGGCCAGGATGCGACCCGACTGCTCGTGAAACATGCGCCCGATCTCGGTCAGGTGCAGGCCGTGGGTCGAACGGTTGAACAGGGCCGCACCCACGTCCGCCTCCAGCGCCGCGATGGAGCGCGAAACGGTCGAGACCTTGACGCCAGCTTCCTCCGCCGCGCGCGAAAAGCTGCCGAGCTCTGCCGAACGGACGAAGGAGCGCATGGCGGCGAGATAATCCAAGGGACGCACCCCATCAAGCATGGCAACGGCGATGAAGATCTTCGGGGTGACCGAAGCAAGAGTTCATTGGGACGGCATCATCGCAGCGGGTCGCCCGAGTCGCCGCAACGCCGGCACCGCGGCAAGTCATGGGCGCAACCTCGCTCGCCCGACGTTGGAGGCGGACCGATATCGGCGGCGGTCGCAAGCCGAACCTCCTCCTATCGAGGGAGAACGAACCGGCGAACGGGATGGCGGTGCGCTCCGCCGCGTGCGACGGCGCCCGCCTCGGCATCGCACGCACAGGTCCGCCGACTCTGCGGGCTGACATGATCGTCCCGGCGGCGAAGCGGTCGTCGCAGTTCCAGGGCAAGCTGAAGCATGTCGGCAGCCTGTCGCCGGACGTGAAGCTCACCGGCTGACTCGACGGCCTCGTGCGGGAACGGAAGGCGTCACGAACCGGGAACGCCCTGCCGGGCGGCCAGTCGCCTCCGCCGTCGATGGGGCGCCAAGCAGCCCGAAATTCCGGCCTCTGCGGTCAGCCGCACGCAGGTGCGAGCGAAGGCCGTGGTTGCCGGCAGTTGGTTGCGGCCGCGATCATGGCGTCATCGAGTTCGCGCAAGATCCCGGGTTCGCCGCGGGAGGTGGACGGGTCACATCACCGGACGAAGGATGGCACCTCCTTCGGCATTGGAAAGGCCGAAACATCGGCCAGCTGTTCGGCGAATGAAACTGGCTCCGTGCGAGGCCGCATCGAAGCGTCTGCGGATCCGGCGGTGGACATGGGCGAAACCGCTTTTCGGGTCTTCCGGGCCGCGCAAGCGTCGGTGGTCTATCCCGGTCAAGGTCGCCGAAGGAACGGAAACGCCGAGACTTGCCGCCGCGAGCTAACCATCACTTCACCTGTTCAATCTAACCTATATCAAGTGACGCGTCGGAGAGGCCCGTCCCCGGAGATGAGAGCCGTGCGTGCGCTCGCGATGTCGATGATCCTGATGGGCACGGCGACACAGGCGATGTCCGATAGCGACCGCGCGGCGTATCGGCGTCCCACGCAGATCCCGTTTCCCGCCTCCAATCCGTATACGCCGGAGAAGGCCGCGCTCGGCAAGGCACTCTTCTTCGAGCCGCGCCTGTCCGGCGCCGAGAACATGACCTGCGCCTCCTGTCATAATCCCTCGTTCGGCTGGGAGGCCAGGAACAAGACGGCGGTCGGCGCCCAGAACACCCGCCTGCCGCGCCACGCGCCGACGATCCTGGATACGGCCTGGGTCCACCCTTTCTTCTGGGATGGTCGGGCGCCAACCGCCGAGGCGCAGGCCCGCAGCCCCATCCAGAACCCCGCCGAAATGAACCTGCCGCTCGACGAGGCCGCGGCGAGGCTGAAGGCGATCCCCGGCTACAACGCGCGCTTCCAGCGCATCTTCCCTGGAACAGGGGTGACCCCCGACACGATCGTGGCGGCGCTGGCCACCTACGAGCGCACGGTTGTGTCGGGCTACGCGCCGTTCGACGCCTGGATCGACGGCGACGAAACCGCGATATCGCAAGCCGCCAAGCGAGGCTTCGTGATCTTCACGACCAAGGGGCAGTGCGCCGCCTGCCATCCCGGCTGGAACTTCACCGACAACAGATTCCACGACACCGGGACGACCCTGACGGACATCGGCCGCGGCCTATTGGAACCCGACAATCCCCTGGCGCGCTTCGCTTTCAAGACGCCGTCGCTGCGCGACACGGCGCAGCGCTCGCCCTACATGCATTCGGGTCAGTTCGCCACGCTTGAGGATGTCGTGGCGCACTACGTCGGCGGCGGCATCGACAGGCCTTCGAGGTCGCCGCTCATGGGCCCCGTTCCGCTGACGCCCTCAGAGCAGACCGATCTCGTCGACTTCCTGAAGACCCTTTCGGGATCCAAGCAGGCCGTCGTGCTTCCGATCCTGCCCAACTGAGATGCCGATCTTCCGCCGTTTCCTTCTCGCCTTCGGGCTGATCATCACGATCGGTGCGATCCAAGGCACCACGACCTATCTCAGCGTGAGGTCCCTGTCGGCGGATCTGGCCGGCGCGACCCGCCTGCCGATGGAACGCGTCGACGCGGCGTGGCGGGCGTCGGAGGCCTTCCGCGAAGCGGACGATTTCCTGAACTACGCCCTGGAAGGGGTGCGTGACGCCGACAGCTCCGAACTCGTCGGACGCTTTCAACAGCTGAGCCGGCTGGCTCAGGCGCAGCTGGCCCGTCTGGTCGGCAGCACAGGCGAGTGGTCCGACGCCAGGCGCGAGACCAAGCACCTGGAGCATGAGACCATCGCGACCTTCGAGGGCTGGCAGGCGGCCGGGCTCGTCCTGCTCGGGCAGGGAACGCCCCAAGGAACGCCCCAAGGGACTCCGCTGGCCGTACCGGCGCCGCACGTGATGGAGCACCGCGGGAGCGTCATCCGGTCGAACCTTCAAAACCTCATCGTCGCTTCGCAAACGCAGGCGGCGGCCGCGCGCGTCAAGATCGAGTCCCAGGCTCAACGCACGCAGGTTCTGTCCGTCCTCATCGCCTCGTTCGGCATCGTGGTCGGCCTCGCCATCGCCTATCCCCTCGCGCTCGCCCTCACCCGACCCCTGCACCTGCTGCAACGTCGGATGCGCGCGATGGTCGCCGGGGACCTCGATGCGCCGGTCTCGGGCACCAGCCGTTCCGACGAGATCGGCAGCATCGCCACGGCCCTTCAGTTCATGCGCGACCGCCTGATCGAGCGTCGCCGCATGGAAGAAGAGGCGGCCGCCTTCGGCCGCGAGCAGAACGAGCTTCTCGCTCATCTCGGCCACGTCCTCGATCGCGTCGCGAGCGGAGATCTCACCGTGCGCATGTCGGCCTGCGAGGGGTCGCGCTATGCGAAACTGCAATCCGACCTCAACATCGCCATCGAAGGGATCGAGACCGCCGTTCTGACCGTCGCCAATTCAACCTACGAGCTGTTCGGTGGGTCCAAGGCGATCACGGAAACGACGAGCGATCTGGCGCAACGATCGGAGCAGCAGGCCGTGCGGCTGCGAGCCGCCGTCACCGCGCTGAACGACATCAGCAGCGCCATCCGCGGCACGGCTGCCAACACCAAGCTGGCGAGCGATGCCGTGTCGGCGGCCAATTTCGAAGCCGATCGCGCCGGCGATATGATGCGCGGCGCCACCAGCACGATGGTCGGCATCGAAGCCTCCTCCGGCCGCATCTCAAGCATCGCGGCAACGATCGACGGGATCGCCCATCAAACCAGCATCCTGGCGCTGAATACCGCGATCGAGGCAGCCCGAGCCGGCGAGATGGGCCGAGGCTTTGCCGTCGTCGCGGTTGAGGTCCGAGCGCTTGCCGAACGCAGCGCCGTCGCGGCCGACGAGATCAAGGCGTTGATCAAGCAGGCGTCGACGGACATGCGATACGGCGTCGGCCTGATCGAGCGCACCGGCGAGGTGATCGCATCCATCATGGGTCGCGTGTCCAGCATCGATGATCTCGTCGCCGATGTCGCGGAAGCCGCCAAGGGCCAGGCGTCGGCGCTGGAAGGCGTCGTCTTTTCGGTCACGCAAGCCGATCGGGCGATCCAGCAGAACGTGAAGATCGGTGATTCGTCAGCCGTCTCGGTCCAGCAACTTCACGACAGGACAGCCACGCTCGCCGGCCTGGTCCGCCACTTCAAGATCCGGCAGCCGGTGCAGGGCGAGCCCGGAGGCGGTGGGCGACTCGTCGCCTATGGCAGTAAGCGCTTTTAAGGCTTCGCAACCTTGAATCTCGGCGAACGACTTCGCCGAAGCGATCCTCAAGGGGACGATACCGGGCGGTCGCACCGACATGCGGATGGCCCGCGTCTTCGCCCACTGCCTGGGAACGCTGCAGATGGCCCGCTTCGTCGTCGACGAGGCGTTCTCGGACGCGATCCTGGCGCGCGGGCGAGCCGATGCTTTGCGCTTGGCGGGTGTTGATCCCGTGGATCGACCTCCCGCAGGAGCCGGCGATCCGCGCCTACGCTCCGTTCGCGAAACCCACTCCTTCGCGCGAAGCGCAAATCTTAAGAGAACGCCGTCTTTTCTGCCGGCAGGGATCGCCGGCGTTTGCCGCCGGCGCCCGGGCGGCCTATCTTGGCTTGGCCGGGCCGCCCTTCTGCCGGCTTCCGGCACCCTCGCGGGACGACAGTGTCGAGCATGAACGCACCTTTTCCCGTCGTCAGCCTGAACGGAAGCGGACCCGCCCCGGACGCCTTCAAGGCGGCGATGCGCCATCTCGTCGGCGGCGTGAGCGTGGTCACCGTGGCCGACGGCGACGACAAAGGCGGCCTGACGGCAACCTCGATGGTGTCGCTCTCGGCCGACCCGCCGAGCCTCCTCGTCAACGTCGCTCAGGGCGCGTCCAGCCTGCCCCTGATGCGGCGAAGCGGTCGCTTCGCCGTGAGCATCCTCGGTCATCGGCACCGGGCGATCGCCGACCGTTTCGCCGGACGCGACGGCATGCGCGGCGCCGCTCGCTTCGAGGGCGCGCGCTGGATCGGGCGGTCCGGCTATCCCCTCGTTCTCGCCGACGCACTCGCTTCCTTCGAATGCGAGGTCGAGGAGATGTTGGACCGCTTCTCCCACACCATCATCATCGGCAGGGTGTTGGAGTCGCGCGCTCCGGCCGAGGATGGCAGTGGTGCCCTGGTGTACTGGCGCGCCAGCTACGACGGGATCGGCGTACTCGAACCCTGAGAAGGCTTTGCGGCCTGCTCAGGCCGGGATCTGCGACTCGGGCGCGCGGGTGTCCGGCAGCCATCTCGCGATCGACGCCAAGTGCTCGGGATCAAGTCCGAAGCGGGCGAGAAAGGCCGGGTCGATCGGCGCACCTTCGCGGGCGACGCAGCCGTCGAACGTCCGGCGCCATTGCGCATAAGGGCCCTGCGCCGCCGAGTGGTTGGCCGACGTGTTGACGACGTAAGCACCGGAAAGATCGAGGCGCGCCGCCGAAAGCCCATGCGAGCGGCACATCTCGTCCCACCGGTAGTGCTCGTGGAGGAGGTCGTAGGGATTGCTGCGGATCGGGTCGGCTGCGGCGAGGTCGATGCGCAGGATCGTGCTCGACCCGCACAATCTGTCGAAGCCCCCCGCGAAGGCAGCGGGATGGGGAATGGGTAGGATGCGGCGGTTGCGGACATCGACGGCATAGCCGCTCTCGATCAGTCCACCAATTTGCGTGCACGCGATCGAGGCGCGCGCCGTCGCCACCAAGCGGGTGTCGACCCAATCGTCAGCATCGAGGAACATCACCAAGCCGCCGCCGCGCGCGCGAGACAAGGTATTGAGCAAACCTTTCTTGCGCCCGCTGTCGAGATTGGCGGGGTGCACCGGCTCCACCGGCCAATCCACCCGGACGAACTCGACGGCAAGGCCGTCCAGGTCGAGATCGGGCCGATCGTGCCCGGCGACCAGGATTTCGAAGCGCTTGTCGGTTTGTGCCGCCAGGGACGAGAGGGTCAAGCCGAGCAACGCCTCCACGAGGCCCCAATCCGCGGCGACTGACCGGGCGATCAACGGAATGGCGAAGGTGAAGGGCTGCATCACATCAGCCGTTCGCAGCTTGCAAGCCGGCTGCGGATGATCGCCGCCAGATGCGGCTCGCCTCACGATAAGTCCGCCGGGTTGAACCGGCGGACATCCGAGATGTCGATGTGCGACGAGGCTAACGGACCGCTATGGTCGACGTTCAGCGCTTGACGGCATCCGCGACATCGCGGCCAGCGTCCTTGACGTCGCCGGCGGCCTCGCGAGCCGTCCCTTTCGCCTTGTCGGCCTTGCCTTCGGCTTGCAGTTTCTCGTTGCCGACCGCACCGCCGACGGTGTCCTTGACGCTCCCGACAGCCTTATCGAGCGCGCCCTTGACGTGTTCCTTATCCATCTCGTTCTCCCATTGCGTCAATTGCGAATATCAACGGGCGTCGCATCCGGCGGTTCCTCCGGTCCGGCGCCCGATGGGAGTAGCCCGCGAGCGGGGAACCGCCGCGCGTCGCGAAGACACACTCATCCAGCTTCGTGGGCGGCAGGGCGGCGCCGCGTTGACGGGACGGGAGCGACCTGTCTATCTCCGGGCCGATCGTTCCTCCGCGCGGCGTCGCCGATCCAGCAAACCGAAGAGGTTCCGACACCGGCATGGACCTGTCCGTCCCGCGCTTCTTCGAGCCCCGAGGTTACTTCGAGCCGCTGGAACGCGCTTGGCACTTCCGCGAGCTCATCCGCGCGGTGGTGCGGCGCGAGCTTGCCGCCCGGTTCCGCGGCTCGATCCTTGGCTGGCTATGGGCGGTCTTCGGTCCGCTGGTGATGCTGTCGGCCTATACGGTCATCTTCTCCTCGGCAGTCGGGGTGCCGCGCTCGGCGCAGGCCGGCGGCGTGAAAACCTACGCGCTGTCGATCTTCACCGGCCTGATCGTGTTCAACCTCTTTTCCGAGCTCGCCTACCGCTCGCCCGGCCTGCTCCACGAGCATGTCACCTTCATCAAGAAGTCGATCTTCCCCAGCGAAACGCTGGCCTGGACCGCCTCGATCCGCGCACTGACCTACGCGGCCATCTCCTTCGTCATCCTCATCACCTTCACCTTAGGCATCACTCACGGCCTGCCGTCGAGCGCGCTGCTGCTGCCCTTCGTGGTGATCCCGTTCGTCCTGTTCCTGCTCGGCGCCTGCTGGTTCCTGATGGCTCTGGGATCCTTCACCCGCGACGTCGCCCACCTCATGATCTCGATCGTGCCGGTGCTGATGTTCGCGACGCCGATCTTCTACTCCATCGAGGACGTGCCGGCGCGCCTGCGCCCGATCATCCACCTCAACATCATCGGCGACTACGTGGAGATGATCCGCGACCTGCTGATCGCCGGGCGGCTGCCGAGCCCGCTGCTGTACGGCGGCACGCTGCTCGTGTCGCTTTTCGTGTTTCGCTTCGGCTACCGCTTCTTCATGAGCTACAAGTCGATCTTCGTCGATGTCATCTGAACCGCTCCGTGCCGAACGACTCCTCGACCGCGTGCCGCTGGCGGTGGCGCCGCCAAAGGTCGTGGCGCCAGTTCCGCGCCCGACGATCATCCGCTGCGAGGGGGTCGGCAAGGCGTTCCAGCTCTACATGCACCGCAACGACCAGCTCAAGCAGACCCTGTTCGGGCGCTGGCGCCAGTTCTACAAGGAGCACTGGGTCCTGCGCGACGTCACCTTCCAGGTCGAGAAGGGCGAGTGCGTCGGCATCATCGGGCGCAACGGCGCCGGCAAGACCACGCTCCTGCAGATCCTGTGCGGGATCACGGCGCAGACCCACGGCGAAACGACCATCAAGGGGCGGCTGGCGCCCATCCTGGCGCTCGGCGCCGGGTTCGACCACGAGCTGACCGGCCGCGAGAACGCGCTGATCGGCGGCGCCATCCTGGGTCTCAAGAAGGCCGAGGTGGTGCGCCGCATGGCCTCGATCGCCGCCTTCGCCGACATCGGCGACTTCTTCCACCAGCCGCTCAGGATGTATTCCTCGGGCATGCTCTCGCGCCTCGCCTTCGCCATCTGCGCCCATGCCGACGCCGATATCCTGATCGTGGACGAGGCTCTGTCGGTCGGCGATGCCGAGTTCGGAGCCAAATGCGACGCCTTTATCAAGCAGTTCGCGACTCACGGCACCATCCTGGTGGTTTCGCACGACCTTCCGACGGTGGAGGAGCTGTGCGACCGGGTGGTGTGGATCGACGAGGGATCGGTGCGCGCCATCGGCCGGCCGCGCGACATCATCCCTGAATACCTCATTGCCCTGAAGCAGTAGCGCGCGACGGCGGACGTGCCGCCCCAAGCGTGAACCGGGGCAAGCGGGATCCGTCGCTTGCAGGGCGCCGCGCGTCCTCGTTCAGGTGAACGGCCGACACCCCGCGCGAGCCCTGGACGGCATGGTGCGCGAGCCGCCGCAGCAGCGCGATCTTCGCTCCAGATGGCCTTGGCCGGGATCAGGCGGCGAGCAGGTCCGCCAAACTCATCTCGCTGCCCCGCACCTTGCTTTCGACCGACATCAGCCGGGAGATCGTCTGCACCAGCCGGTCGGTTTGAGCGCGCACAACGGCGAGCTGACGCACCATTTCTTCGATGGTCTGCGCGGACGCTTCCAGCCGCTGCTCCGCCCGGTCGGCCCGCTCACGGTCGGCCTTGATCGCCCGCTCCGCCTCGACGAGCTTCTGGGCATAGCTCCTGGCGTGCTCCTTCTCATTGTCGAAGGCCTTCCGCATCTCGATCGCGAGGCCCTTGAAGTATTCGCAATTCTCCTGCAGCGCGGCGAAGTTCTCCACGGCGCGCTCGACCGTGCGGATCGATCGGGTGACGGGATCCTCGGCGATCGCCTGCGGGGCTTTGATGCGGGTCGGGCCGAGCTCCCGGTCGCGTCCCTGCCGACCTCTCTGCCACGGCATCCGGCCAGCGCCGTGGATTTGCCCGGACGGCTCGCTCTCGTGCCGGTGCTGCGAAGAAACTTGGCGCGAAGACGCCGTCCTGTCGTTGGAACCGGCCATTGTGGCAATCCGTAAGCTGTGCGCGCCAACGAGCGTCGGGCAAGTGCAATTTGGAGTGACAGGGTTAACGTGCCGTTAAGACCGCCGTCCCGGCGCTGCGCCTGCGCGCCGGCATCGACGCTTTCCGCACCCTCAACACGATGTCCCGGCGGGCTTGACGACCGGTCCCGATCCGGCCTTCAAGCCGAAGGCGCGGGCGAGAAACAGGCCGGCATGGGACAGGGCGGCCTCGTCGATGCTGTGGGCGATGCCGACCGACAGGTGCCATTGGCAGGGCACGCCGGCCCCGGCCAGTTCCTCGGCGGAGTTGAACAGAGCGTCCGCGGGGATCACCTCATCCTCGCTCCCGTGGGTCAGCAGCACATGCGGCGGGATCAAGCCGCCGTTCGTCCTGCCGCCCGCAAGATCGCCGCGCAGGTGCTCGGGCCCGACGAGCAGGCCGGAAAAGCCGACGATCGCCACCGGCGCCCTGCGCCGCCGCAGCCCGACGTGCAGCGCCATCATGGTACCCTGGCTGAAGCCGACGAGCGCGAGCTGGCTGTCGCCGAGCTGGTGACGCGCCAGCTCCGCGTCGAGAAAGGCGTCAAGCGCCGGTTGCGCTTCGTTGACGCCGGTCCAGCGCTCGCGCGGGTCGCGCGAGGTGAGGGGAAACCACTGTCGGCCGCCGGGCGCACCGGGGCAGGGGTCGGGCGCGTTGGGCGCGGCGATGGCGGCGTCGGGCAGCAGCTTCGCCCACTGCTGGCCCAGCGCGACGAGGTCGCGGCCGTTGGCGCCGTAGCCGTGCAGCAGCACCACGAGCTGGCGCGGGCGGCTGCTGCCGGCGCGCGGCCCATCGAGCGGGGCGGCCATGCTAAGCCATCCCTCGCCTGGTGCGGCTGCCGGCGCGGGTCGCCGGCGATGTTGCCTGCACGGCTGTTCCTTTCAAAGCTGCCTCGTTCAATGCTGCGCTCTCCAACGTCGCCGGGCGCGCACGCGCCACCGCGTAATAGGCCCAAAGGCAATGGGCGACGACCCCGCGCAGCGGGCGCCAGCGCTCGGCCAGAGTTTCAAGCGCCCTGGCATCCGGCCGGGCCGGCAGGCCGAGCACGAGCCGAGCCGCTTCCTGCAGGGCGAGGTCTCCGGCTGGCCAGGCGTCGCCGTGACCGAGGCAGAACAGGAGAAAGATGTCGGCCGTCCAAGGGCCGATGCCCTTGATCGCGCACAGCGCCGCATGGGCCACCTCGGCCCGCGCGGCGGCCAGCGCGGCGAAGTCGAGCCGGCCGTCGCCGACAGCCTCCGCGATCGCGCGCAGGGTCCGCGTCTTGCCGGCCGACAGGCCGCAAACCCGCAGCTCCCCATCGGAAGCAGCCGCGATCGCCGCCGCGTCGAGGCAGGGGAAGCGGGCCTGCACCCTCGCGAAGATCGCCTCGGCGCTTGCCGTCGAGACCTGCTGCGCCACCACGATGGCGGCGAGACCCTCGAAACCCGGGGCTCGGCGGCGCAGCCGGGGCTCGGCGCCGGCCGCGCGCAGCCTCGCCACGAACGCCTCGTCCAGGCTCGCCAGGGCTACGAGCGCGGCGGCGAAGGCCGGCTCGTCAGCCAGAACGGGCGCGCGCAGATGGCCTGCCACCGCGGGCGGAGACGCCGGGGTGCCGGACAGCGATGCTTTTTTTCTTGGCGGCACGCCGAAACCCGTCAAACTCGATGACCATGTCCGGGCCTGCGATGCGGCTCCGATCGGCCCGACACAGATAAGGCTGCGCCCGCCATGCCGGCAAGCTGGGCCGGCAAGCTGGGCCGGCAAGCTGGGCCGGCAAGCCGGGCCGGCGAATGCGACGAGATCGCGCCGGCCCATTGGCGAGTCCAACCTTGGCATTAACTATGACTGAGAAACGACTCGGCCAGGGATCGCAAGCTCAATGACCTCGACCTTCGCCCGAACCGTCGCCCGCTTCGCGCCTTCACCCAACGGCTATCTGCACCTCGGGCACGCCTACTCCGCCCTGATGAACGGCCTGCTCGTCAAGGACACCGGCGGGCGCCTGCTTCTGCGCATGGAGAACATCGATACGACCCGCTGCCGGCCGGAGTTCGAGCGGGCGATCCTGGACGATCTCGGCTGGCTCGGCCTGAGCTGGGAGCGACCGGTGCGGCGCCAGTCCGATCACTTCCACGATTACGCCGAAGCGTTGCGCCGCTTGGAACGGCGCGGCCTCATCTATCCCTGCTTCTGCACGCGGGGCGACATCATGGCCGCCGTCGCCGGGCGGCCGAACTGGCCGAGCGATCCCGACGGCACGCCGCTCTATCCCGGCAGCTGCAAGCATTGCTCGGCCGAGCGCCGGGCCCAACGCTTCGCCGCCGGCGAGCGGGCGAGCTATCGTCTCGACATGGACCGAGCCCTACAGGTTCTCTGCGACACACCCGGCGGGGGCGGGCTGACCTGGGGTGAGTATCGCGGCGGCACCCATCGCTTCGAGGAGCAGGCGACGCCGGCGATCTGGGGCGATGCGGTGCTGTCGCGCCGCGACATCGCGACGAGCTACCATGTCGCCGTGGTCGTCGACGACGCGTCGCAGGGTGTGACCGACGTGGTGCGCGGCGAGGACCTGTTCATGGCGACCCACCTTCACCGCCTGCTGCAGGTGCTGCTGGAACTGCCGGCGCCCAACTACCACCATCACGCCGTGCTACGCGACGGGTCGGGACAGAAGCTGTCAAAGAGCCTGCGCGCCAAGGCGTTGCGCGCTTTCCGCCAGGAGGGCCACTCGCGCGAGGCGGTAATGGCCCGCATCGGCCTGCCCCGCCTCGGTGCGGGCGTGCTGGCGAAAAGCTGACGCTTCTGCGTGCCGCGCTCGCCCAAGTCGCCTCGATGCCGGGCCTGCCGCTATCCGAAGCGCGGTTCAGCCGTGAACAGCAAGTCCTGCCACCGCTGCGACGATAAAAGCATCGGACCGAAAGTGCGCAGCGGTTTTCGGGCAAATCCGATGCGGCACAACAAGTCAGGGCATCGGACCGGATCCGACGCTTTAGGCCTCCGCTCGCAAGCTCTTCAGCATGCGCCGGGCAATGTTGCGGCACGCCTCGTCGTTCCTCGCTTCGCCGTGGTCGGGATCCCAAAGGTGGTCGAGACTGCCTTCGAGCTGGTCGAGCAGTTCGGGATGACGATGTGCGAGGAAGCGGATCGTTCCGAAGACGAGATGCTCCATCGCCATTTCCCGCCGCCTCGCATCGATGAGCTTGGGGTTGAGGTGATCGTCGGGCGACGTCTGGTTCTGGCTGTCTGACATGGTGGCTCAACCCTCGAGGCATCCTGTGGTTCAGACGACCGGATCGCGCAGCCAGCCTGAGCCCGTCGGGCTCGAAACGCTCGGGATGATCGCCATCGAGGGCCCGTTGAGGCGGCTGCCGGAGCAGAGCCTCGCCATCGGCGAGGCGGTCAGTGCTGCATTTGCATCGGCATCGGCATGCCGGCCGGGTTCACCGTCATGTTGCGGTTGAGGTGCGCCATGATCCATAGCGAGCCGCCGAGGAGCAGAACGACGATCAGCACGCCGAAGGCCAGCGCCATCACGTTGTTGATGTTGTCGGGGCCGGTGGTGATGTGGAGGAAGAAGACGAGGTGCACGCCCATCTGCGCGATGGCGAAGGTGATGAGGGCCACGGGGACGGCCGGTCCCCAGACGTAGTGGTACCTCAGCACGGAAAACGAGGCGAGCGTGAGGACCGTCGCCAGGGCGAGGCCGATCAGGTAGCCACGGATACCAGCGCCGACGTCGTCCTCGCCGCCGAATTCGTCGCCGGGTGCGGTATCCGAGTGATGGCTCTCGTTGTGGCTGGTTGCGTCGGTCATGTCAGCGTTTCCTTGCGGAACTCCTCAGGCGAGCACGCCCATCAGGTAGACGATGGTGAAGACCGCCACCCAGATGATGTCGAGGGCGTGCCAGAACAGGGCGAAGCACATGGTGCGACGCACGATGTCGGCCCGGAACCCCTTGGCGAAGACCTGGGCCATCATGGTCAGCAGCCACATCAGGCCGGCGGTGACGTGCAGGCCGTGGCAGCCGACAAGGGTGAAGAAGGCGGTGAGGAAGGCCGAGCGGGTCGGACCGGCGCCTCGCGCGACCAGCTCGGCGAACTCCTTCATCTCCAACCCGAGGAAAAGAGCGCCGAAGGCGAAGGTGATCGCCATCGCGCCGTAGAAGGGTAGGGACTTGCGCGACACCAGCGCCAGGCTGGCGAGGCCGCAGGTGAAGCTCGACGCCAGCAGGCAAGCCGTTTCGATCGCGGTGTTGCTCAGATCGAACAGCTGGCGGCCGGTCGGACCGTCCGCCGTGCCGGTCTGCAGCACGGCATACGCTGCGAAGAAGGCCGAGAACATGACGATGTCGGACAGGATGAACAGCCAGAAGCCGTAGCCGACGACGATGCGCTTGGACGACGGGCCGCCGGTCCCCCGGCCGGCTGCCTTCGACCCGCCCTCGCCGCCCGGCGCGTGACCGAGATGGTTGGGATCCCTGGGTTGTCGCCGGGATGGCTCGGCACCCAAACCGGCACCCAAACCGGCACCCATGCCGGCACCCGGCTGGAATGCGGCGTCGCTCACGCGGCGACCTTGCGGCGCAGGCTGGTCAGGGCCTCCGTCCTGGTTGCGCGGTTTGCCCGATCGAGCTTGCCCACGACGTCGGCGGGGATCTCATATTCGACCCGATTGCGCCAGGCGAAGACGACGAAGGTGGCGAAGGCGCCGATGAGGCCGACGATGGCCAGCCACCAGATGTGCCAGATCATGGCGAAGCCGATCACCGTCGCGAAGAAGGCGCAGGTGAAGCCGGTCGGGTTGTTGAGCGGCATCTCTATGTGCTCGTAATCCGGTTCGTCTCGCAGGCGGGCCTGCTCGCGGGCCCGATGCTTGATCGCCCAATAGGCTTCTTCGCCGTGCACCTGCGGCAGGACGGCGAAGTTGAACACCGGCGGCGGCGAGGAGGTCGCCCATTCCAGCGAACGGCCATCCCACGGGTCGCCGGTTTCGTCGCGCAGGGCCTCGCGGTCGCGGATCGACACCACGAGCTGGATGATCTGGCAGGCCACGCCGGCGGCGAGGATCAGCACGCCGAAGCCGGCGGCCAGCACCCAAGGGTGCCAAGCGGCGATGTCGTAGTGCTGCAGGCGCCGCGTCATGCCGAGCAGACCCAGCACGTACATCGGCAGGAACACGCCCACGAGTCCGGCCACCGCGAACCCAACCGCCGCCTTGCCCCAGCCCTCGTGGAGCTTGAAGCCGAACGCCTTGGGGAACCAGTAGGAATAGCCGGCAAAGGCGGCGAAGATCACCGACGACACCATGACGTTGTGGAAGTGCGCCACCAGGAACAGCGAATTATGGAGAACGAAGTCCGCCGGGGGCACGGCGAGCAGCACGCCTGTGGCCCCGCCCACCACGAAGGTCATGATGAAGCCCAGCGACCAAAGCATCGGCGTCGTGAAGCGGACGCGGCCGCCGTACATGGTGGCGAGCCAGTCGAACACCTTCACGCCGGTGGGCACGGCGATGATCATGGATGTGATGCCGAAGATGCCGTTGACGTCGCCGCCGGCGCCCATGGTGAAGAAGTGGTGCAGCCAGACCATGAAGGCGAGCACGAAGATCGCCATGGTGGCGGCCACCATCGACCGGTAGCCGAACAGCGGCTTGCCCGAGAAGGTCGAGATCACCTCGGAGAAGATGCCGTAGGAGGGCAGCGCCAGGATGTACACCTCGGGATGGCCCCACGCCCAGGCGAGGTTCATGAACATCATCGAGTTGCCGCCCATCTCGTCGGTGAAGAAATGGAAGCCGAGGTAGCGGTCGAGCGTCAGCATTGCGAGAACGGCGGTGAGGATGGGGAAGGCGGCGACGATGAGCAGGTTGCCGGCAAGTGCCGTCCAGCAGAATATCGGCATGCGCAGGTAGCTCATTCCCGGCGCGCGCATCTTCAGGATGGTGGTGGTGAGATTGATGCCCGACATCAGCGTGCCGATACCGGAGATCTGCAGCGCGAAGAGGTAGTAGTCGACGCCGACACCGGGCGAGTACTTCAGCTCCGACAGCGGCGGATAGGGTAGCCAGCCGGTGCGTGAGAACTCGCCGATGACGAGCGACATGTTGCACAGCAGGGCACCGGTGGCGGTGAGCCAGAACGCCACCGAGTTGAGGGTGGGAAAGGCGACGTCGCGGACGCCGAGCTGCAGCGGCAGGACGAAGTTCATCAACCCGATGATGAACGGCATCGCGCCGAAGAAGATCATGATTGTGCCGTGCGCCGAGAAGATCTGGTTGTAGTGCTCGGGCGGGAGATAGCCCGCCGCCTTGTAGGCGAATTCCTGCTGCGAGCGCATCAGCACGACGTCGGAGAAGCCGCGGATCAGCATCACCAGGCCGAGGATCGTGTACATCACCCCGATGCGCTTGTGGTCGACGGAGGTGATCCATTCGCGCCAGATGTAAGGGAAGTGCCCGGCGAACACGACCCAGCCGATCACGCCCGCTAAAATGAGCCCGACCACGCACGAGGCGACGAGGGGGATGGGCTGGTCCAACGGGATGGCGGCGAGGGTGAGCTTGCCGAGCACGGGCACGCCGAACAGGGTCATGGGAGTCCTGTGGTGAAGGGGGAAGTGGTCGCGGCGGGATGCGGCACGGCTCAGCTGCCGCCCTTGGGCACGACATCGGGCTGACCGCTGGTGCTCTGCGCGGGGCCCGGTCCGGCCGGCACCTTTTCGGACACGATCCGGGTGAACAGTTCGGGAGCGACGGACGAATAGGTCATCGGCGGCACGGCGGTGCTCTGCTTTTCGAGGTCGCCGTAGGTGGCGTCGTCCAGCGTCGGCCCCTTGGACTGCGCCGCCTTGATCCAATCGTCGAAGGCGCCGTCAGACACGGAGCGCACGGGGAACGTCATGTCGGAGAAGCCGTCGCCGCTGAAATGCGTGGACAGGCCGAAGTAGCTGCCCTCGTGATCGGCCATCAGGTTGAGCTGCGAGGCCATGCCCTTCATCGTGTAGATCTGGCTGCCGAGGCGAGGCACGAAGAAAGAGTTCCACACGCCCGAGGACGACAGGTTGAAATGCACGGGCGTGCCGGCCGGCATCACCAGCTGGTTGACCGAGGCGACATGCTGCTCGGGGTAGATGAACAGCCATTTCCAGTCGAGCGACACCACCTGCACTTCCAGCGGCTTCTTGGCCGAGGCGATGGGAACCGCCGGATCGAGGTCGTGCGAGCCGACCCAGGCGATGCCGCCGAGGAAGATGATGGTGAGCAGCGGCACCGACCAGATCAGCAGCTCGACGCGGCCGGAATAGGCCCAATCCGGCCGGTAGGTCGCCTTGGCATTGCCTTGGCGGAACCACCAGGCCATCAGCGGCGTGGCGATGATGATCGGCCCGATGATCGCCAGCATGATGAAAGTGGCGTCGAGCAGGATGGTGCGTTCGGCCGCGCCGACCGGGCCGGCCGGATCGAGCAGGTTGCCCTCGCAGCCCGACAGGGCGAGAGCGGTGCCGATCAGGGCGCCGGTGCCGGTCAGACGGCCCGGCGCGAAACGGTCTGGCACGATATGGCTCCGTGGGAAGCGGATCGCCCGCCGGAAGGACGCCCGGCGATGCAAGCGGACAAAACGCCTCACGGGGCGGGAGTTCCGGCTGTTGAGCGCGGCATCGTGGGCTCCCTGTCGCAGCCCGGCTCGCCGACGGAACATCGCTGCGGGCTGATCGAGATCCGATGGCGCTGACCTTTCAAGCGGGCTCCCCCTTTCGTCAAGTCGCGCGACGCCGCATGCGCCACCAGAAAGCGCTCCAGGCCGGCGACGGGAGAACTGCTTCAGCGTTCGAAACGGAGATGGCCACCGCTGTCGGCCAGTAGTGGGTGCACATCTGTCGGCGCGGCAGCGCCTTGACTGGCGCATGAACGACGGGCGTTCCCGCGCCCGATACGCGACCGCCGCCTCCGTCCCACGGGACGATCCCCGTTCTGCCGCGCTTCAGGGCGCCTGCCTTGCGGACATGCGTGATTCGCAGCCGTGGAATGCGCGTTCGTGACCCTGCGCGCGCTCGGCAACCATGAGGGCGATGCCTTGTTAAAACGGCTCTGTTCGCTCAATGGAAGATGCCTGATGACCGATGACGTCCGACCATCGGGAGCGCCGCTGCAGCTGCATCTCGACATCAACGGTCGCGCCTGCGCGCTCGCCGTCGACAGCCGCACGACCCTTCTCGACGCCCTGCGCGAGCACCTCGGCCTGACCGGGACCAAGGTTGGCTGCAACCACGGCACCTGCGGGGCCTGCACCGTGCACGTCGACGGGCGCCGTCAGCTCAGCTGCCTGATGCTCGCCGCCATGGCGGAGGGCCGCCAGATCACCACGATCGAGGGCCTCGCCGCCAGCGACGGCACGCCGCATCCGATGCAGGCCGCCTTCGTCGCCCACGATGCGCTGCAGTGCGGCTACTGCACGCCGGGGCAGATCATGTCCGCGGTGGCCTGCGTCGCCGAAGGGCACGCCCGTAGCGACGACGAGATCCGCGAATTCATGAGCGGCAACCTGTGTCGCTGCGGCGCTTATCCCAACATCGTGTCGGCGATCCGCGAGGTCGCCGGATCAGCCGCCGGCGGGAGGGCCTGAGATGCAGCCCTTCACCTACCATCGCGCCACCTCCATGGACGACGCCCTTCGCGAGGCGGCGTTGCCCGGCGCGGCCATCCTCGCCGGCGGCACGACCATGGTCGACCTTTTGCGCGGCGACCTGTGGTCGCCGTCCCGCCTCGTCGACATCGGCCGCCTCGACGAACTCGCCGCCTTCGACACCAGTGGCCCGGTGCTGCGCTTCGGTGCCCTCGCCAAGATGGCCGATGTGGCCGAGGATGCGACGCTGAAGGCGAACTATCCCGCGCTGGTGGAAAGCCTGCAGCTGGCCGCCTCGCAGCAGCTGCGTATTGCCGCGAGCGTCGGCGGCAACATCCTGCAGCGCACGCGCTGCCCGTACTTCCGCGACGGCACCTCGCCCTGCAACAAGCGCCGGGTTGGCAGCGGCTGCGCGGCGATCAACGGCGACACCCGCGACATGGCCCTGTTCGGCGCCTCCGACCGATGCATCGCCACCTATCCCGGCGACTGGGGCACGACGCTGGCCGCCTTCGACACCACCGTCGAGATCGCTTCGGCGGCGGGCCGGCGCACCATCCCCTTCGCCGAGCTGCACCGGCCCTACGGCGAGGATCCGGCCCTTGAAACGACGCTGCGACCGGGCGAGATCATCACCGCCATCCTCGTCCAGGCGACGTCGGCCGGGCGGCACTCGACCTATCTCAAGGTGCGCGACCGCCGGTCCTACGCCTACGCCGTCGTCTCCGCCGCCGTGGCCTTGGCGATGGACGGCGATACCGTCACCGAGGCGCGGGTCGCGCTCGGGGGCGTCGCCAGCAAGCCTTGGCGCGCCGCAGCCGCCGGCGATGTCCTGACGGGGCGGACGCTGACCCGCGACCTCGCCTTCGCCGCCGGCACCGCAGCCTTCGCCGACGCGCAGCCGCGCGGCGACAATGCCTTCAAGATCGAACTCGGCCGCAACGCGGTCGCCAAGGCGGTGCTCGTCGCCGCAGGGAGACACTAATGCCCGCAACCTCGGCATCCATCCAGGCCACCGGCGCGGTGCGCCGAGACGCCGCGCTCAAGGCGGCCGGCACCGCCCGCTACGCCGCCGACTTCCCGCACGCCGGCACGGCCTATGCCGCCCTGGTGCGATCCACCACCGCCAGGGGCGCGATCACCTCGATCGACACGGCGGCGGCCGAAGCCGTGCCCGGCGTCGCCCTCGTGCTCACCCACCGCAGCTTCAACCGCGGCGCTTTCGAGCACGGCATGGGGGACGAGACGTTCGCGATGAAGGGTGGCCACATGCAGTCTTCCTTCATGCCGCTGTCGTCCGACGCCGTGCATTATTCCGGGCAGATCGTCGGGCTGGTGCTCGCGGACACGCTGGAAGCCGCCGAGGAGGCTGCGGCCGGCGTGAAGGTCGGCTACGCCGCGGAAGCGGCCTCGGCCGACATGGACAAGCCGCGCACCGCCCCGGAAGTGAACGAGAAGGCCTCGCTGAAGAAGGGTGACGCCGATGCTGCCCTCGCCGCGGCGCCGGTGAAAATCGACCTGCGCTACGATACGCCGGCGCAGCACCACAACCCGATCGAACTCTACGCCACCACGGCCGCTTGGTCGGACGACAGGCTCACCGTGAACGTGCCGAGCCAGTGGGTCGTCGGCACCCAGGCCGGCCTCGCCAAGATCTTCGGCATACCGATGGCGAACGTCCATGTGGAATGCCCCTACGTCGGCGGCGGCTTCGGCTCCAAGGCGACCATCCTGCCCCATGTCGTGCTGATCGCCGAAGCCGCGCGCCGGCTCGGCCGCCCGGTGAAGCTCTACGTCCCGCGCGACGCGATGTGGACGGTTGGCTCGTTCCGCCCGGCGACCCGCGCCAGGGTTGCCCTGGGGGCCGAGCGCGACGGCACGCTCACAGCCATCATCTTCGAGGAAACCGGGCAAAGCTCGGCCATCGACCACGTCGCCTTTCCCGGCTCGACGGCGATCTCGCGCATGTACGATTCCACCACGCTGCGCACCAGGCAGGGCACGGTGGCGACCGACGTCAACACGCCCGGCTTCCAGCGCGCTCCGGCCGAAGCCTCCTCGTTCTTCGGTTTCGAAAGCGCGATGGACGAGCTTGCCGAGGCGCTCGACATGGACCCGATCGCCTTGCGCCTGAAGAACGAGCCGGCGGTGGACCCGATGAAGGGCGTGCCCTGGTCGAGCCGCTCGCTGGTGCAGTGCTTCGAGCGCGGCGCCGAGCTGTTCGGCTGGAACAACCGCAAGGCGACGCCGGGCTCCACGACCTTGCCCGACGGCACGCTCGTCGGCTACGGCTGCGCCACGGCGACCTATCCGTCGGCGATGGCACCCGCGGCCGCACGCGTCACCTTGAAGGGGAACGGGTCGCTGCTGGTCGAAACAGCGGCGCATGACCTCGGTACCGGCGCCTATACCGTGCTCGGCAGCATCGCCGGCGTCGTGCTCGGTGTCCCCGAGGCATCGATCACCGTGAAGCTCGGCGACACCATCCTGCCGTCGGGTCCGATGGCGGGGGGCTCGATCACCACCGGCTCGGCAGGTTCGGCGATCCACAAGGCGGCGGTCGCTCTGCGTGACCGTCTGGCGACGGCGGCGACGGCCGGCGAGGGCACGCCCTTCGCCGGGATCGTGCCTTCGACCCTGGCGTTCGCCGACGGCAGGATCATGGCGCCCGGTGGTCAGGCCCATGCGCTCGCCGACGTGCTGGCGGGGCTGGGCTGGCCCGAAGTGGCCGAACTGGCGGAATGGAAGCCGCGCTCCATGGACGAGAAGAAGGCGAGGGGCGGCCTCGACGGCAGCATGGCGATGGCCGGGCCGATCTCGGACGTGTCGAGCTTCTCCTTCGGGGCGCAGTTCGCCGAGGTGCACGTCGATCCCATCCTGCGCACGATCCGCATCGCGCGCATGGTTGGCGTCTTCGCCTGCGGCAAGATCATCAACGAGCGCACGGCCCATTCCAACCTTGCCGGCGGCATGGTGTGGGGCGCCGGCTTCGCCCTGCTGGAGCAGAGCAAGGTCGATGGTCCGCAGGCCAAGTTCGCCAATGCCGACCTCGCGGGCTACCACATCGCCACGTCGGCCGACATCGGCGAGGTGATCGTGGAAACGATCGACGAGACGGATACGGCGGTCAACCTGATCGGGGTCAAGGCGGTCGGCGAGATCGGCATCGTCGGCATGCCGGCGGCCATCGCCAACGCGGTCTACAACGCGACCGGCATTCGCGTCCGCAAGACGCCGATCCTTGTCGAGGACCTGCTGCAGCGGTAGGCGTCGGCTCCGCCGCCTGCCGGTCGGCGGCAGGGGCGCGGGTCGTTTGGGCAAGTCGCGGGCAAGCTTTCGCGGGCCTGCTCAGATGCGGCCGTGTCCGAAAACCAGGTAGAGGACCAGCAGCAGGATCAGCAGGCCGCCGATGCCGCCGAGCCCGCCCAGGCCGAAGCCGCCGCTGGAATAGCCGTAATACCCGCCGCCGCCGAACAGCAGCACCACGATCAGGATGATGACAAGGAGCGACATGGTGCCTCGGTCGGAGCTGTTCGTCGTGCGAGAGGGATGACGAAGTGAGTCTATGGGAGGCGGCCGGCGGTTGGCTGCCTAGACGTTGGACCAGCCGCGACGAGGTGTGGCTGTCGTTGGGGTGGCTGTTCCTGGGAGGATCGCTTGCAAGATCCGTTCGCCTTTGCGTCGCGGCTTCAAGACACCGCCGCGATCTTGTCGGCCATCGACTGCGCCTTGTCCCGACGGGTCGAGAAGATCAGCGTGAAGAACGTGCGCTGGACACCCATCTCCGCGAGCTTGGCCTCGCAGCGCTCGGCGAGGCGGCAGATGTCGTTCAACTCGCCTTCGATGTTGGTGCCGTTGGGATGCATGACGGCGGTAAGGCCGCTTGCCTCGATGATCGCCTTGAGTTCGCGGACGTAGGGCGACACCGACGGTCCGACGCCCATCGGCACGATGCATAGATCGGCGGCAACCTTCATGGATCTGCCCTCGATGGGATATGGTTGAAACGATTTCCAGCAAATGAGGCCGGCCGCACGACCTTGGCAACCGCCGTTCGATCGATCGGCAGCTCGCCCGATGAGGTCGCCAACCTCCGCGGGCCTCGGCCTGTTCTTCGCGCCACCACATGCAAAGTCGCGGGATGGCGAGGGACAGGGCCCTCGCAGCCCTTTCGGAAACAAGAGCCCGAACTCGCGCGATGCAGCCGGCATAGCGGAGGTGAAACACGATACGCGCGGCCGCCGCGATTCCACGCTGATTTGTGACCCGTGGCGAGCGCAACGACCCGCTCGGCGCAATCCGCGAGCGCCGGGCGCGGTCCAAGACGTCGCCGCGTGTACGGCGCCGAGACGCCCCGCGTCGCTGGTGGCGCCGTCGATGAGGATGTCGTCCGCTGCCATGCCTTTCGCCCCGGGCTTCAGCAAGCCTTCGATCATCGCCGGAGGCGGGCGCCGCCCGTCGCGGCGGATGCCCGCTTCCGCCGGCCGGGCCGGCTTACACAGCCGCCACGTCCGCGAAGCCGCGAAGCCGGGCCGCGATGACATCGCCCACCGCCTCGGTTGCCGCGCGCCGCGCGAACTGCGCGCGCGAGGCGATCCGCACGGTTCGTCCCGCCCGCGCCGCCAACGGACGCAGCGTGAGCCCGGTATCCTGCGCCGCGCCGGCGGCGAGTCCGGGAACCAGCGTCGTCCCGTAGCCGGCGGCCACCATGTTCAGCAGCGTCGTGAGGCTCGCGGCTCGCATGGCGCCGCCCAGGGCACCGCTCGCGCCGCAGGCGGTCAGCGCCTGATCGCGCAGGCAGTGCCCATCGGCAAGGACAAGAATGTCGCGCGCCAGATCCGCCTCGTCGACGGCCGCGCGGTTGGCCAGCGGGTGCTCGGGCGGCAGGGCCGCGAGGAACGGCTCGACGAAGAGCGCCCGGCTCGTCAGGTCCGCCCCATCCGGCTCTGTCGCCAGCAGAACGGCATCGAGTTCGTGGGCCCGCAAGCGCTCCAGCAGTGCCGGGGTCAGATCCTCCCACGGCTCGACCTCAAGCGCCGGCAGCGCCTGGCGGATGGGGTCGAAGATCAGGGGAAGGAGGTAGGGTGCCAACGTCGGGATCATGCCGAGCCGAAAACGGCCGGCCAGCGGGTCACCGAGGTTGCGCGCCACGGCGAGCATCGCATCCGTTTCCGCGACCGCGACGCGGGCATGGCCGATCAGCCGCTCGCAAGCGGCTGTCCGCATAGCCCCCTTGCTTGTGCGTTCGAACAGCGTGACGCCAAGCGCTTCCTCCAGCTTGCGGACCTGGACGGACAAGGTCGGCTGGCTGATGCCGCAGGCGCTTGCCGCCCGCCCGAAATTCTCGTGCTGCGCCAAGGCGAGGAGATAGCGTAGATCCTGGACGTTCACGACGCCGGCTGATTTCTGCTCATAGGCGATGCCTATAGCATCGATCGAATGGAAGGGCTTTTCCTTTTGCTTCGAAAATGGCTATGATCTTGCCGATGGCAGGCGCGGCAGCATAGCGGGTGCCGGTTCAGGTCGGTCGTCATGCGGCAGCACCGCCCGCCGACCGGCGAAGCGCGGCGCTTCCGGCGTCGGCCGCCTTTCACAAGGGCGGGTGGCGCCCCAGATCAGGCTTCACAAAACGTTTCGACCCTGGTCCACGCCCACGGTCGATCGATGCAAACGGGACGGAGATCACCATGAGCGGCAATCGAGACAACAGCGAGGGCAACTGTCCCTTCGGGCACGGGTCCGACCAGAACGCCGTTTTGCTGAAGATGTCGAACAACGTTTGGTGGCCGAACCAGCTGAATCTTAGGATTTTGCACCAGAACTCGTCCGTGACCACCCCGATGGGCGAGACATTCAACTACGCCGAAGAGTTCAAGAAGCTCGACCTGCACGCCCTGAAGCAGGACATCTTCGCGCTGATGACCGAGTCGCAGGACTGGTGGCCGGCCGATTACGGGCACTACGGGCCTTTCTTCATCCGCATGGCGTGGCACAGCGCCGGCACCTACCGCACCGCCGACGGGCGCGGCGGCTCGACGGCGGGCACGCAGCGTTTCGCGCCGCTGAACAGCTGGCCGGACAACGCCAACCTCGACAAGGCTCGTCGGCTGCTCTGGCCGATCAAGCAGAAGTACGGCGCCAAGATCTCGTGGGGCGACCTCATCATTCTCGCCGGCAACTGCGCGCTGGAGTCGATGGGGTTCGAAACCTTCGGTTTCGGCGGCGGGCGCGTTGATACGTTCGAGCCGGAGGAGGACATCTACTGGGGTCCGGAGGACACCTGGCTCGGCGACAACCGCTATACCGGCGAACGCGACCTCGCCAATCCCCTCGCGGCCGTGCAGATGGGCCTGATCTACGTCAATCCGGAAGGACCCAACGGCAAGCCCGACCCGCTCGGCTCGGCTCGCGACATCCGTGAAACCTTCGGGCGCATGGCGATGAACGACGAGGAAACCGTCGCCTTGATCGCCGGCGGCCACACCTTCGGCAAGGTCCACGGCGCCGCCAGCCCCGACGGCAACGTCGGTCCCGAACCCGAAGGCGCTGCCATCGAGCACCAGGGCCTGGGCTGGATCAACAGCTTCGGCAGCGGCAAGGGTGGCGACACCATCACCAGCGGGCTCGAAGGCGCGTGGAACGCGACCCCGACCAAGTGGGACAACGGCTACTTCGACGCCCTGTTCGCCCATGACTGGGAGCTGACCAAGAGCCCGGCCGGCGCATGGCAGTGGACCCCCACGGGTGAGGGCGGCGCCAACACCGTTCCCGACGCCCACGATCCAGCCAAGCGGCACGCTCCGATGATGCTCACCTCGGACATGGCTTTGAAGATGGACCCGATCTACGGGCCGATCTCGAAGCGCTACCACGACAACCCCGATCAGTTCGCCGATGCCTTCGGCCGCGCTTGGTACAAGCTGACACACCGCGACATGGGCCCGGTCACGCGCTATCTCGGGCCGGAGATCCCGAAGGAGGAGCTGCTGTGGCAGGATCCCATTCCGGCGCTCGATCACGAACTGATCGAGGCGGCGGATGTCGCGACGCTCAAGGCCAGGATCCTCGAATCCGGGCTGTCGGTGTCGGAGCTGGTCTCGACGGCTTGGGCGTCGGCTGCCACCTTCCGCGGCTCGGACAAGCGCGGCGGCGCCAACGGTGCCCGCCTGCGCCTTGAGCCGCAGAAGAACTGGGAGGTCAACAACCCTGCCCAGACGGCGGCCGTGCTCGCCAAGCTCGAAGCGATCCAGCACGACTTCAACGCTGCGCAGACCGGCGGCAAGAAGGTGTCGCTGGCCGACCTGATCGTCATTGCCGGCAGCGCCGGGATCGAGCAGGCCGCCAAGCGCGGGGGACACGACATCGAGGTTCCCGTGGTGCTCGGCCGCATGGACGCCTCTCAGGAGCAGACCGACGTCCACTCCTTCGCGGTGATGGAGCCGACGGCGGACGGTTTCCGCAACTACGCCAAGATGCGGTATTCCGTATCGGCGGAAGACCTGCTGGTCGACCGGGCGCAGTTGCTGACGCTGAGCGCGCCCGAGATGACGGTGCTCATCGGCGGCCTGCGCGTGCTCAATGCCAACCTCAAGCAGGCGCCGCACGGCGTGTTCACCGAGCGGCCGGAAACCTTGACCAACGACTTCTTCGTGAACCTGCTCGACATGGGCACGAAGTGGTCGGCGCTCGGTGCCTCGGATGGCGTGTTCGAGGGCCGCGACCGCGCGGGCAACGTGAAGTGGACCGCGACCCGCGTCGACCTCGTCTTTGGCTCGAACTCGCAGCTCCGCGCCACCGCGGAGGTGTACGCCTGCGACGATGCGCAAACGGCGTTCGTCCGCGACTTCGTGTCGGCCTGGACGAAGGTGATGAACCTGGACCGCTTCGACATCTCTTGATCGCGGCGACATGGCGCCCGGATGCGGTTGCGTCCGGGCGCGCTTCGACAAGGCTGGTCGCCGGTGTGGAATGGGTGCTGCCGAGGTTGGTCGCAGTCGGCGCCTCGGCCGCGCATCACGACGTGAGTCGCCAGGGCTCCGCAGCGTGGGGCTCCACCGAACGATGCTGCGGCGAAGCGGACTCGGGCGACGTCGTTGATGCAGGGACCTTCGCGACCCTCGGCCGCCGCGGCAATCGGCGAAAGGTCATCGCCCAGAAGGCGACGCCGGCCACGGCACCCGATGCCCCGACTGCGGCGATGAAGGCGAGTTCGGTCGCCTGATCGCGAGGCGAGAAACCCCATACGATGAACGCCAGCAGGAACGGCGCCGTGGCCACCAGCGCGCCCACGGACGCGGACCCCATGAGGTCGACCCGGAAGTCGCGAACGAGCAGGTAGGCCGGTACGCCGAACACCAGGGCGATGGGATAAGCCCCGAAGGCGAGGCCCAGCGGGACGAAGACGACCGCCGCCACGTCGAAGGAGGGAGAGGCCGACATCCGGTCCGCGATGGCGGCGATGAGGTCGAGCGCGAGGCAGCCGACCCCGGGCGCGACGAGGAAGGCGAGCACCACGGCGCTGACAAGGGCACGCTGTTCCTGGACGAGGTCGGCGAGATGCCGCTGCCGTTGCAGGTCAAGCTGCTGCGCTTCCTGCAGGAGGGGACCTTCGTGCAGGTCGGCGGCCGGGTGCAGCGGCGATCCGATGTCCGCGTGGTGGCGGCGACGCATCGCGACCTCGATGCCATGTTGCGGGACGGCTCGTTCCGCGAAGATCTGTTCTACCGCCTCCGCGGCATGATCCTGCGCACCCCGAGCCTTGCCGAGCGTCCCGCGGACGTGACGCTCCTCGCCGCCTGCTTCCTCCGACGAGGCTTTCCGAAAGCGAAACTGTCGGCGGACGCGTCCGCCTTCCTGGCGGAGCGGTCCTGGTCCGGCAACGTGCGCGAGTTGCGCACGGTGGTCGAAACCGCCGCCGCCATCGCCGAGAAGAATGTCGTCGATGCCGACACGCTGCGGTTCGCTTGCGGAGACGACCGCGCCGTCGCCTGCCCGCCGGCTGAGGGCGTGACGCTGGAGCAGGCCGTTCTCGCGCTGGAAGCGCGGATGCTGAGCCGGGCGCTCGACGACACCGGCGGCAACCAGTCGGAGGCGGCGCGGCGGCTCGGCCTGTCGAGGGGCGGCTTCATCAAGAAGCTGGGACGTTACGGGATGCGGCGGGGCGACGCCGGCTGAGCAGCCTGTCGCAAGCCCGCTCACATGTTGCATTCGAAGCAGATTTCGTTTTTGCGTCGTGCAATCGGGCGTAACGCATTCCATCTAAAGCAGTCGAGGATCGGCGGTCGAACACGCCAGTCGGCGCAGGCAGGCTCGATCCTCGTGTGCGAGGGGCGGGCAGGGCGGAACGGAAGCTTTGGTTCGTCCTGTGGGGTCGGGTTCGCTTGAAAAGCGCCGTGCACCTTCCCGTTCGATGTTCTAGGTTGTTTCCCATCCGTCGCCGCGCCGTTTCTGCCCCGGTCGCGTGATGAGACGTGTCGAAGCCGAGCCGTGAAAACCAACGATCCCTGCATTTCGGTCTGCCAGTTCGACGGGCGAACGGGATGGTGTCACGGCTGCGGCCGGACCATCCCCGAGATCCGTGCCTGGAAGAAGATGACGCCATTCCGGCGCACCGCGCTGGTACGCGAGCTGCCGCGACGCGTCCGACAGATCGCGTCCCAGAAGAGCAACGAAGCCGACGATGGCGGCGCTGCCTGACGCCAAGCCGATCGATCGGCTGCTCCCGGCAAGAAACTTTCCGCATTCGGAACGAAAGATCTGAAGCTCTTGTCGCAGCCAAGCGACAACGTCGCCTCGCTCGCCTCAGGAAAACGCGAGGCGTTCTTCAGCGTCGGACCGAAAAGGGTGCAGCGGTTTTCGCACAAATCCGATGCCGCGCAACAATTCAGAGCATCGCACCGGAGCCGATCTCCGGCCGGCTCTTCAGAGGTCCGACGACGTTCAGCCGCGCCCTGAGTTGCCGCAGTCGGCCGTTCGTGCCGACACCGCTGCCCGATTCGATGCGAGGTCGATGCTGGAAGCGCGGTGTCTGCGGTGTGGTGGCAGCGCCCTCGCGCACGCCCTCGAACTTCGTAGGTGGAGTTTCTCGCAAGAGCAGTGAACCGGACGGCGCGCGGCGGTTTCGAACCTTTCGGTGCGCCTCGGCGAGTCGGAGCAGCACGATGACAGCTCACGCGACGGAGGCCGTTGTCACCATCGGTCCATCGCCGGCCCGCGGCAGGGTCAGCTCTGTTCTTCGCCGATCACCGTCACCGCCCGGCGGTTCTGCGACCAGCAGGAGATGTCGTTGCACACCGCCACCGGCCGCTCCTTGCCGTAGGAGGTCGTGCGGATGCGCGAGCCCGCGATTCCGCGGGTGACGAGGTACTGCTTGGTGTTCTCCGCCCGGCGGGCGCTGAGGCCGAAGTTGTATTCGCGGGTGCCGCGCTCGTCGGCGTGGCCTTCCACGGTGATGGCGCCACGGTCGTAGCGTTGCAGCCACGCGGCCTGCTTGTTGAGCGTTTCCTCGGCACGCGGGGTGAGGTCGGTCGAATCCGACTCGAAGAAGACGCGGTCGCCGACGTTCTGGGCGAAGTCCTGCGGGCTGCCGGGTACGGCGCCGGCGCTGGCGGTGAGATCTTCCGGCGTCTTGGAACAGGCGGCGAGACCGAACCCGCCGCCGAGCGCCACGGCCAGCACGGCGGTGCGCAGACAGGTGCGGCGCAGCCGTGCGGCGGCAAATGCTTTGGAACTCATGATCCTAACCCCCGATCCTACGCAGCCCACCTCGCCTTCACGAGCCGTCACCGGTTGCTCTCGCTTCGCCGATCTTGGCCAGCCGATAAAGAAAGCCTTGATGGCCGCTTTACGGCGCAACACCGGCGTTCCCCGGCTTGAACCCGCCGTGTTGCCGCACTAGCACAGGTCGGCTACACCGTTTATGAGCAGATACCTGTACCGGCTGGTACGTGTACCGTGACCCGGCGGGACTGGCTCATCGGTCGAGGTTTGGTGGACGAGCTTCGGCCCTGTCTCCGGCATCTCGGGCGCGCGCAGCATGTTTCGATCGGTTGATCGAGGGAGCCCGATGCACGGCGTCGAAAGCGAAGTCCAATCCTCGGAATCGGGCACCGGCACGCCCGATCGCGGCCTGCCGGCCCTTGCCTTCGGCACGGAGCGCCTCGGCCTCGTATCGTTGAAAGCGCCGCTGATCGTCGGCCTCATCTTCGCGGCGGTGGCGATCTTCGCCGCTTTCGGCATCGGCAAGCTCACGGTTGACGACTCGCTCTCCCAGCTGTTCCGCTCCAACACGCCGCAGTTCCGCCAGTACGAGGCGGTGGTGAAGAACTTCCCGTCGAGCGAATACGACGTGCTGGTGGTGGTGACGGGCCAGAACCTGCTCGCCCGCGACAACGTCCAGAAGATCCGCGACCTCGTCACCGACCTCCAGCTCGTCGAGGGAGAGCGATCGATCCTGTCGATGTTCTCGGCACGGCAGCCGCCCGAGGCCGGGCAGACCATCCCGCCGCCGCTCTTCCCCGAGCCGCTGCCGGAAGGCCCCGAGTACCAAGATGTCGTCGCCAAGGTGCGCGCCAACGAGCTGATCAACGGCAAGCTGATCTCGCCCGACGGCACCCTCGCCCTGATCGTGCTGGCGCTCAACCCGGAGGTCGCCAAGAGCAGCCGCTCCGGCCCGATCGTGAAGGAGATCCGCAAGGTGATGGCGGAGGACCTCGCCGGCTCCGACCTCAAGGCGGAACTGGCCGGCGTGCCGGTGATGCAGCTCGAAATCCACAATTCGGTGGAAAGCGACCGCATCACCTACAACGCCATCGGCTTCGTTGCCGGTTGCCTCGTGGCCATCCTGTTCTTCAAGCGCGTGTCGTTCATGATCGTGGCGGCGGCGCCGCCCTTGGTGGCCATCCTGATCTCAGTGGGCGCGCTCGGCTGGCTCGACTTCCAGCTCAACATCTTCCTCAACGTGATGACGCCGCTCATCATGGTGATCTCGTTCTCGGACTCGATGCAGCTGACCTTCGCCATCCGCGACCGGCTCGTCGCCGGCAATTCGAAGGCGCAGGCGATCCGCGGCGCCATCGCGGTCGTCGGGCCGGCCTGCGTGCTGACCCACACCACCACCATGGTGTCGTTCGTGGCGCTGCTGTTTTCCGACAGCGACCTCATCAAGACCTTCGGCCAGGCCGGGCTGCTCACCACCTTCATCGCGCTCGTCACCGTGCTGGTGCTGCTGCCGCTGCTCGCCGTCACCCTGATCCGCGGCGAAGCAAAGCTCGCCCGCTCCACCGCCGGCGCTGATACCGCGATCAACGCGCTGCGCACCTTCTGCGGCTGGATCGCCGAGCGCATGGTCGGCCGTCCCGGGCTCTACAGCCTCATCGGCATCGCCGTGGTGGTGGGCCTGTCGGTCATCTACTCGACCCTGCAGCCGCGCTACCGCCTCGCCGACCAGGTGCCCAACAACCAGCAGGCTACCACCGCCAACGGCACGCTCGACCGCAAGCTCACCGGCGCCAACCCGATCGACGTGCTGATCCAGTTCCCGCCGGGGCAGACGCTGTACTCGAGCGATACGCTCGCCACCATCGCGGCGGTGCAGCGCGTGACGGCAAGCGAGCCCGGCATCGGCAACGTGTTCTCGCTGCAAACGTTGCGCGACTGGCTGAGCCAGAAGCTCGGCCTCGAAGACATCGAGACTTTGAAGAAGTACGTCGGCTACCTGCCGGAGCCCCTCCTCCGCCGCTTCGTCGCCGCCGACAAGATGTCGGTGCTGGTGTCGGGCCGCATTCCCGACAAGGATGCGAGCAAGCTGCTGCCCACCGTCGACGATCTCGACCACCGCCTCGACGCGGTGCGCGCCGAGCACAAGGGGTATGACATCGCCGTGACCGGCCTCGCCGTGATCGCATCGCGCAACTCGGCGGCGATGATCGACCGGCTGTCGCGCTTCCTGACGATCGAGATCGTCTTCGTCGCCGCCTTCATCGGCCTCGCCTTCCGCTCGTGGAAGGTGATGCTGCTGTCGATCATGCCGGGCATCTTCCCCATCGTCGCCTCGGGCGGCCTGCTTTGGGCGATGGGGGAAGGACTGCAGTTCGCCAGCGTGGTGGCGCTGACCGTGTCCTTCGGCCTGGGCCTGTCGGCCACCATCCACTTCCTCAACCGGCTGCGGCTGGAGGAGAAGCCCGGCGTCAACGCGGCTCTGTCGGTGGAGCGGGCGACGATCCTGGTCGGGCCGGCGCTGATCCTGACCTCGGTGGTGCTGGCCTGCGGTCTGGCCGTGACCGCCTTCTCCAACCTGCCGATGCTGCGCCTGTTCGGCTGGCTGTCGGCCTTCGCGATGATGGCCGCGCTGGTCGCCGACCTCCTCATCCTGCGCCCGACCGCGATGTATCTCTACAGCCTGCCGCACGGCTTGCGCCGGCACCCGGCGGAATAGGAACCGGCGACCCCGCCGTTCGCAAGGCTTGATGTCCCCGCAGGTTTCAGCGCGGTCGGCGCACCTTGGACGCCTTGCGGGCGGGCGCCCCAGTCCCGGCTTTCTTGACAGCGCCCTTGCTGACGGCCTTGATCGGGCCTTTGGCTTCGCTCTTGGCCGCCTTGCCCGCCGGTTCGCTCTTGCCCGACGGCTTGGCTCCGGCTGCACGACCTTTGCTGGCCGGAGCCGCCATGCCGACCCCCACCTTGTTGGCTGCAGGTTTGCCCGCCACCTCCTTGCGCGCCGCATTTCTGGCGGCGAGTTCGGCAGCCTCCTTTTCCCGCCGCTTCTTGGAGGGCGCGGACACGGCGGAATGGCTGATGACCTCGCCCTGCTGCCCTTCCAGGCTCGGGAGCGGCGGCATCGCCGGCTCGGCCGCAGTCGGTGGGACAGCGCCGGGCGAAGCGGGGGCGGACGGACCCGAGGCAGGGGCTTGGGCGGCCGACTGGGCGAGAACAGGCGCCGACAGGATGAGCAGCGCCGATAGCACCGCTGAAACTCTAATCAGTATCGCGTCTCCCGTTGCAGGCGTCAGAGCCTCAGACCCTCATCGGGTCCGGTCGGATGCTCACACCTATTGTGCCGCATCGGAGTTATCCGAAGACCGCTGCGCACTTTTCGGTCCGATGCTCTAGAGCATCGGACCCTAAATCGGACCCGGTCCGATGCTCTAATTTGTTGTATCGCATCGGATTTGTCCGAAAACCGCTGCGCACTTTTCGGTCCGATGCTCTAGGCGCCGAGGTCGGCCCCGAGCGATGGCGGCTTCGGCCCGCCCGTCGCCCAGTCCACGAGCTGCACGGTGTGGACCACCGGCGTTCGCGTGCCGCTGGCGATCTGCACCATGCAGCCGATGTTGCCGGCGGCGATCACATCCGGCCGCGTCTTGGCGATGTTGGCGACCTTGCGCGTCTTGAGCTGGTTGGCGATGTCGGGCTGCAGCAGGTTGTAGGTGCCGGCCGAGCCGCAGCAGATGTGCCCTTCCGGCACGGCGACGACCTCATAGCCGGCCTTGCGCAGCACCGCGACCGGCGCCTGCGTCACCTTTTGCCCATGCTGCAGCGAGCAGGCCGAGTGATAGGCGACGCGCATCTTGGGTAAATGGGAGCGCGGCGTGATCGCCAGCTCGGCCAGGATCTCGCTGATGTCGCGGGTGAGGCCGGAAAGCTCGGCGGCATCGGTCGCCAGCTCGGGATCCTCGCGCATCATGAAGCCGTAGTCCTTGATGGTTGTGCCGCAGCCCGACGTGTTGATCACGAAATGGTCGAGGCCGCGCGCGCGCTTCTCCGCCATGAAGGCGCGCACGTTGGCGGCGGCGAAGGCGTGGGCGGCATCCTCCTGCCCCATGTGATGCTGCAGGGCGCCGCAGCATCCGATTCCCTTCAGCACCACGACCTCGATGCCGTGCCGGGTCAGCACGCGGAGGGTTGCCTCGTTGATCGCCGGGTCGAGCACGCGCTGCGCGCAGCCGGTCAGCAGCGCCACCCGCTTGACCCGCACGCCTTGCGCCGGGTGCACCGCCGGCCGGTCGCTGGTGCCCCTGGCCGGAAGGCTCGCCGGCGCCATGCCAAACATTGCGTGGAAGCGCTTGGGGAACAGCCCCGCGAAGGGCTTGGCGAGGCGCGCCCCCTGCAGCGCCAGGCGAAACCGGCCGGGGTAGGGCAGAACCAACCCGAGCACCTGCCTCGTCAGCCGGTCCATCAGCGGACGCTTGTAGGTCTTCTGGATGTGGGCGCGGGCGTGGTCGACGAGGTGCATGTAGTTCACCCCCGACGGGCATGTCGTCAGGCACGACAGGCACGACAGGCAGCGGTCGATGTGCTTGACCGTTTCCGCATCTGCGGGTCGGTCATTTTCCAGCATGTCCTTCATCAGGTAGATGCGGCCGCGCGGGCTGTCGTTCTCCTCGCCCAGCAGGAGAAACGTCGGGCAGGTCGCCGTGCAGAAGCCGCAGTGCACGCACTTGCGGATGATCTTCTCGCTCGAAGCGAAGGCCGGCCGTTCGAGGAGGTCGCTGCTGAAATCGGTTTGCATGCTCGCTCGCGGAGGTCAGGTGTGGGGGCCGAGACGGCCCCTGTTCAGGATGCCGAGGGGATCGAAGCTCGCCTTGACGCGTCGCGACAGGGCGGCGAGGGCGGCCGGCTGCGGGTGGAACACCGGAACTGTCGCGCGCACGCCTTCGGGCGCGCGCATCAGCGTCGCATGGCCGTCGAAGCGGGCGAGGACGGCGCGGATCGCCGTCGCGCCGGCATCGCCGCCGCCGTTCGCGGCTCGACCCGCCACTTGCTCAGCGACTTGCCCACCTGCTCCGCCGGCGTCATGCAACCCCAGCCAGACGAGGCCGCCGGCCCAATCGTAGTACCAGCGCGCCAGCGGCACGCCGGCGGCTTGGAGGGCGGACACCACCTCGGCACCCTGCGTGGGCGCCACGGAAATCTTCCACACCGGCCCGGTCGCCACCGCCACCGGCTCGGCGTCGCGCACGGCCGCCCAGAACAGCCGCGAAGCGCGCTCGTCCAGATCGCCGATCCGGCCACGTCCCCCGAAGGTGGCGGCCAGCTCCTCGAAACGCTTGTTCACCGACACCGCCGGCCCTTCCAGCCGCAGGGCGACGCAGCAGCCCGGCTCCAGCCCGGCCCAGGTTCCGTCGGGGAGGCAGGCGAAGCTCGACATCTCATAGGGCAGGCCGGACGCCTCGTTCAGCGCCGCCACGGCCTGCCGCTCATCGAGGCCGTGAAGCAGCACCGTGCGCTCCGTGTCCGCCCTGGGCAGTACCTTGAGCGTCACGGCGGTGAGCACGGCCAGCGTGCCGTGGGAGCCTGCGATCAACTTGGACAGATCGTAGCCGGTGACGTTCTTCATCACCTGTCCGCCGGACTTGAAGATGTCGCCGCGCCCGCTCACCGCCCGAAAGCCGAGGAGGTGGTCGCGGGCCGCTCCGGCCTTGATGCGGCGCGGGCCGCCGGCGTTGACCGCCACGGTGCCGCCCAGCGTGCCGATCGAGTTGCCCGGCCACAGCTTGGACGGATCCATCGGCTCGAAGGCTAGCTCCTGGTTGTGTTCGTCGAGCAGCTTGGCGATGTCGGCCAGCGGCGTGCCCGGCCGCGCGGTCATCACCAGCTCGGCAGGCTCGTACAGGGTGACGCCGGTAAGACCGCTGACGTCGATCTGCCGTTGTGCCTCCACCGGCCGACCGAGCCCGCGCTTCGAGCCGTGGCCGAGCACCTCCACGGGCAGCTCGTCGTCGCGCGCCGCCTGCACGGCGGCCAGCACCTCGTCCTCGTCGCGCGGCTTCACGATCTCCATCGCGATCAGTGACCGCGGCTGCGCAACGAAAGCAAGTCGGGTCTTGGACGCATCGCCGGTGCTTACCAAAGCTTAGTCGCGCTCGCACTCCGTCAAATGGGGCTTTCCCCTCCATTGCAATGCCGCAGCCGGCCGCACCCTGGTTGCCTGCTTGAAGGATCGGCCGCTCAAGAGCATCGGATTAATCCGATGCGGCACAATAAGTCAGAGCATCGGACCGGACCCCTTTGAGGGTCCGATGCTCTGACGGCATGCTCGCCGGCACGGGGGAGGGTGGTGAATGGCCGATGTCGTGTGCTTGGGCGAGATCCTGGTCGACCTGGTGCCGGCGGCAAGCGGCGCCAGCCTGGCCAACGCCGACACGCTGGTGAAGGCGGCCGGCGGCGCGCCGGCCAACGTCGCCGTCGGCCTCGCCCGGCTCGGCATCGCCTCCGCCTTCATGGGCAGCGTCGGGGCCGATGGTTTCGGCCGCTTCCTTGCCGATACGCTGGCTGTCGAGGGCGTCGACGTGTCCGGCCTGCGGGTGAGCGCGACGGCACCGACCGCGCTGGCGGCCGTGTCGCTGGCCGCCGATGGCGAGCGCGACTTCATTTTTTACGGGACGCCCGCCGCCCACACCACCTTCGCGCCCTCCGACATCAACGAGTAAGTGCTGCGCGGCGCCTCCGTCCTGCACTTCGGCTCGATCAGCCTCGCCCACGAGCCGGCGCGGGCGGCGACGTTGCGGGCGGTGGCGATCGCCCGCGCGCGGGGCCTGCGCATCAGCTTCGATCCCAACCTGCGCCTCCCCCTGTGGCCGGACGCGGCGGCGGCGGCGGACGCGATGCGCCTCGGTCTCGCCGAGGCGGAAGTCGTCAAGATCGCCGACAACGAGGTCCAGTTCCTGACCAGCTCGTGCGACCTGATCGAGGGCGCGCGGGCGCTCTGGCACCCCCGCCTGCGTCTGATGGTGGTGACATCGGGCGCCAAGGGCGCGCTGTGGCTAACGGAAGAGGCCGAGGGCGCCGAGCCGGGCTTCCCCGTGTCGGCGGTGGATGCTACCGGCGCCGGTGACGCCTTCACAGCCGCCCTGCTCGCCGCGCTCGTGCGCGATCCCGAGCCGCAGCATGCCGGCCTGTACCGGGGCGGCGAGCCGCTGCGGCGCGCCATCCGCTTCGCCGCCGCCGCCGGCGCCCTCACCGCCAGCAGCCGCGGCGCCATTCCCTCGCTGCCCTCGCAAGTAACGGTGAAGCAGTTCCTGCGCGAGCGCGGCTTTCCTGCCGGGTAACGTCGTCAATCCCGTGTTTGCAGGACTGACCCGGTGTCATGAAATGTAACGTGAATTGATTGCGGCCTAACTCTTTGGAATTTCAGCAGGATCAATATTTCGCCATGTTTCCGCCGTGGGGAGAAGGCGGGCGTGTCTTCCCTGCTCTTGTCGGCATCGGCGGCGATGGTATCCCTCGATGAAACCCGAGAGCGGGGCCACCTCCGGCCGATTTCCAAGATTGCGAATGACCGTGAAGAAACAAAAAAGCCTCGCCGACTTCGCCGAGAAGCGATACCGCCTCGCCGGCGGCACCTATCTCACCCGGCACAATCCCTTCTTCGTGCCGGTGGACAAGGCCCGTCGCGACGCCGAAGCGGCGGGCCGGCGCTTCGTGTCCTTCGCCAATTACGACTACCTCGGCCTGAGCAACCACCCCGCCGTGAAGGGCGCCGCGGCCGAGGCGCTCGACGTCGTCGGCATCGGCGCGCTGGCCTCGCGCCTCGTCGGCGGCGAGCGCGACAGCCACAAGGACCTGGAGCGGGCGCTGGCCGCGTTCGTCGGCACCGAGGAGGTGATGACGCTGGTGTCGGGCTACCTGACCAACGTCACCGTGATCTCGCACATCATGGGCTCGCGCGGCGTCATCTTCCTCGACGACCTCAGCCACAACAGCATCATCTCCGGCTGCAAAAGCTCGGGATCGGAGGTGGTGTTCTTCCGACACAACGACCTCGACCACCTCGATGCCCTTCTCGCCGAGCACCGTCCGCTGCACCGCAGCGCCCTGATCGTGGCCGAGAGCCTGTTCTCGATGGACGGCGACGTCGTCGATCTGCCCCGCCTCGTCGAACTGAAGGCCAAGCACGACACCTGGCTGCTGCTGGACGAGGCCCACTCGATCGGCGTGCTCGGCGCTCATGGCCGCGGCCTGTGCGAATACACCGGCGTCGACCCCAACGACGTCGACCTCATCATCGGCACGCTGTCGAAGAGCTTCGGCACCTGCGGCGGCTTCGTTTGCGCTCGCAAGCCTGTCATCAACTGGTTCCGCCATTGTCTTCCCGGTTTCGTCTACTCGGTCGGCCTGTCGCCGGTGATCAGCGCCGCCGCCCTGGCCGCGCTGCAACTCGTCCAGTCGGAAAGCTGGCGCCTCGCCCGGCTCGTGCGCAACGGCGAACTGTTCGTCGATCTGGCCCGCGAAGCCGGCCTCGACACCGGCCCGGCGATCGGCCGCGGCGTCGTCCCCATCCTGTTTCGCGACAGCTACGAGACGCTGGCCGCCTCGCGCTACCTCGACGCCCACGGCTTCTACGTGCCGCCGATCATCCAGGTCGGCGTTCCCCGGGACCAGCCGCGGTTGCGCTTCTTCCTGTCGGCCGGGCATAGCGAGGCCGAGATCCACGCCGTCATCGACTGCCTCGTCGCCTTCCGCGCCCAATATGATGCCAAGGTGATGGCCGATCTGATGGCGGCCGCCCTGATGCCGGCCGGCATGACGCAGATTCCGGCCTCGCTGCTGAACGACGGCATGATGGGCGAAGACGCGTTGAGCCGCGTGGCGATGGATGAGGTGGCGATGAGCGATGCCATGATGGGCGAGGCGATGAGCGGCACGATGAGTTCGGCTGCGGCCTGAGGCGAGGTCTGGTGTCGGTCGAGATCGTTCCCGTCAAGGGGCTGGCCAAGTTCCTCGCCTTCTGCCGCCTGCCGCGGCAGCTCTACAAGGGCATGGATGGCTTTTCCCCGCCGCTCGACGCGGAGCGCTGGACCAACCATGCCGCCAAGTTCAACCCGCATTTCAAGTCGGTCGACTCGCAACGATTTCTCGCCCGCAGGGATGGCAGGTATGTCGGGCGCATCGCCGCCCAGGTTTACAAGAACGGGATCACGCCGGTCGGCGCCTCGCCGGCACAGTTCGGGGCGCTCGATGCCGTCGACGACCGCGAGGTCGTGGCCGCCCTGACCGTGGCGGCGGAAGGCTGGCTCGCCGGGCACGCCGGCCACCTTCCCGCCTTGATACACGGCCCGTTCTCGCCATCCATCAATTCCGAGCCCGGCATGCTGGTGGACGGCTTCACCTCGCTGCCGATGATCTTCATGCCCTGGACGCCGCCCTACCTGCCGCGCCATCTCGAGTCCTGCGGCTACGGCAAGGCGCGCGACCTCATCTCCTACCGCTACGCCGTCCGCCCGTCCGACCTCGAAAGCAAGGGATCGATCCTGACCCGGCCGGAATGGAAGAACCGGCTGAAGATCCGCACCCTCGACATCAAGAACCTGAAAAGCGAAGCCGCCATCATCATGAGCATCTTCAACGATGCTTGGCGCGACAACTGGGGCTTCGTGCCCTTCACGCTCGAAGAATTCATGTCGGTCGCCGACGGCTTGAAGTTCGTGACGCCGCCCGAGGCCGGCTTCATCGTCGAACTCGACGGCGAAGCGCAGTCCTTCGGCATCGTGCTGCCCAACCTTCACGAAATCCTCGCCGACATGAACGGCAGGCTGTTGCCATTCAACCTGCCGCGCGTGATCTCGCGCGTGCGCAACCATTCCTTCAAGTCCGGCCGGCTGCTGCTGTTCGGCATCCGCAAGGCGCTGCAGCGCAAGGCGATCGGCGGCGTCATCACCCTCGCCTTCATCGAGGAACTCCGCCGACGCGGGCGCGCCTTCGCCATCGAGCACATCGAGTTCGGCTGGGTGCTGGAAGACAATGCCGGGATGCGCCGCCCGATCGAGCTGTCGGGCGCCGAGATCGACAAGGTCCACCGAATCTACGAGAAGCAGCTCGCCGCCTGAAGGACGCCTCGATGACCCATATCCTCGATCTCGGCCGGACGACGCGGGCGCGAGGCGCCGCCGGCTTCCGCCGCGGCTTCCTGCCGGCGGAGCTGAAGCGGCCCCATCCCATCCGCCGCATGGCCATTCTCAAGGCGCACCCCGACGTCAAGGGGCTGATGGGCCAGGACCGCTGGACCGCCGCGATCTGCTTCGCCGTGGTGATCGGCCAGGCCGCGATGGCTTGGCTGATGGGTCATCTCGGCCTCGGGCACTGGTGGCTGTCGCTGATCGTCGCCTGGTGCGTCGGCGCCTTCGCCAACCACGCCATGTTCGTGGTGATCCACGACGGCACCCACAACCTCGTCTTCAAGAACGTTGTCCTGAACAAGCTGGTCGTGATCCTCGCCGATCTGCCCAATACGGTGCCGACTGGCATGGGCTTCCGCTGCTACCACGTGAAGCATCATTCCCACCTCGGCGACTACGACTTCGACGCCGATCTGCCGAGCCGCTGGGAAGCCGATCTCGTGGGCAATCGCTGGTACATGAAGGCCGGCTGGCTGTTCTTCTTCGCCCTGTTCCAGCTCGGCCGGCTGGAGCGGCTGAAGGGTACGGTGCCGATGCGCAACCGCTGGACGGCGTACAACGCCCTTGCCGTGATCGCCTTCGACGCCGCCGTCCTGTGGTTCTGCGGCCTCAACGGGCTCGTCTATCTCTTCGCTTCCTTCTGGTTCTCCGTCGGCCTGCACCCGCTCGGCGCGCGCTGGATCCAGGAGCACTTCACCCTCGATCCCGAGCAGGAAACCTTCGACTACTACGGTCCGCTCAACATCGTGGCACTGAACATCGGCTACCACAACGAGCACCACGATTTTCCCGACATCCCCTGGCGCCGGCTTCCCCAATTGCGCAGGGCCGCGCCGGAGTTCTACGACACGCTGAAGGCGCACCCCTCGTGGACGGCGCTGTGGCTGACATTCCTCTTCGACCGGCGATACACCCTGTATTCCCGCGTGGACCGCAGTCCCTCGACGATCGGCGCGGCCGCGAAGGGGTGAAGCCGAGCGTATGAGGTCGCTGCGTTTGATTTGACGGGGTGGCCGGTCGTCGATCGGGCGCCGCCTACCGCGGCGTATGCGCGGCCGAGGCGGCGGTCGGTTCGGCAGACAGGCACTTCGCCATCGCCGAATAGGGCAGGCGTTTCGCCTTGCGGCCGAACTTGATGCACTTCTCGGCATCGTCGTTCGAGTACTTCGCCCAGTTCTGCAGCATGTCGGCGCGGGCTTCCGACTCCGCGACCACGCACTCGCTCATCGCCGTCGCATTGCGCCGGTTGACGGCGCCGCACTGGCCGGCGATGTCGAGCATCGGCGGCCCGACTTCGGCCGCGAGGGCCAAATGACGACCGCTCAGGCCACTGCCGTCAGCCAGGGCCGCGATCATCAGCGTGCGGACGACGAGTCTTGCAATCACGATTGCGCACCAGATTGGTTTCGCCGACGGCTCAGACGCCTTCGGATCGGCACCAACCCACGCAAAATCGGCGGATTGAAGACTGAGAATGCAAAACGGGCCTTTCGGCCCGTCCCGCAACTGGTCAGGCGTCGGCCGTCCTACTTCTGCTCGTCGAGATAGGAGACGACGTTCTTACGCTGGTCCTCGTTGGCGAGCATGAACACCATCTTGCTGGCGCCGCTCGCCGTCTTGCCCTTATCGGACACGTACTTCTTCAGGTACTCCGTCGGGTTCTTCAGATAGTCGGTAATTTCCGCGTCGTTCCAGACGAGGCCGGCGTCACCGGCCGACTTCATCAGCGCGGAATAGGAATAGCCTTCCACCGAACCGGCCTTGCGACCGACCACGCCCTTCAGCGGCGGCCCGACGAGCGCCTTCTCCAGCATGTGACAGGCCTTGCATTGGTTGAAGACCGACTTCCCCTTGTTCGCGTCCTGTGCGGAGGCGGAACCGCCGACCGCGAGCGTTAGACCGGCGGCGACGAGTGCCGCACTGAACACTTTCATTCGTTCCTCCCTGGCGAACGTCCCGATTGGTCGGTGGGACGCGCTTTCCCAATGCGGCACACCAAAGTGAACGCCGCTTCTAAGGTCAAGCGAAGTTTCTGTAACGACTCTGAGTCCATTTGGATCGACCGGCGTGCGATCCCCATTAGGCTGAATTGCGCGAAGCGCCGAAGGGAGCGGCCTAGGCAGGTTCGCGTTGGCAGGCCAGCGCTTCACCTGCTGAGGCCTTTGCCATGCCGCAGGTTTGAATCGCAAAACCGCGGGGCATTTTTGCGAAACCTGCTTGGGCGCGGCGCTCTGACGCTCTCAGTTCGATCGCGTGCCAGCGCGGCGGGAACGGAGCCAGCACCGACGCGCATCGGGTCGGCCGCCGCCCATCGCCGGCGCGCTTGCGCTATGCTGGGTCAAATCCACCGCAACCTGCCATCGTCGATGGGAACCGGCTCCGCGCCGCTCGCATACTCCAGGAGTCCGACCATGCCCCTGATCTGGCCGTACCAGCGCATCCTTCGGGCCATCGACGCCGGCCACATCGTGACCGGCCAGGCCCGCTGCGACGACAGCTTGTCCGACGCGAACTCGCTCAGCAGGGCTATCGAGCCCGATCAGGTGCAGCCGGCAAGCCTCGACCTGCGGCTCGGCGAGCGAGCCTATCGCCTGCCGGCGAGCTTCCTGCCCGGCCCGGGCCGCAGCGTCGCCGATCGCCTCGCCGATCTTTCAACCCACGAGGTCGACCTGACGAAGCCGACGGTGCTGGAGCGCAACTGCGTCCACATCATCCCGCTGATGGAACAGTTGCAGCTCCCGGCCGGCGTGGATGCCCGCGCCAACCCGAAGAGTTCGTCCGGCCGCCTCGACATCTTCGTCCGCATCATCGTGGACGGGGGCGCGACCTTCGACGAGATCCCCGCCGGGTACGCCGGGCCACTCTACGCCGAAGTGGTGCCCCGGTCCTTTCCCGTCATCGCGGTGGCCGGCAGCCGCCTGGCGCAGGTGCGCTTCCGCGATGTCGGTGTTGGGTTCGTCGGCGGCCCACGCCTGGTTCCGGTGACGGTCGACCTCGACCCGACGGGCAAGGCCGGCGGCGTCGTCGGCTATCGCGCGCGGCGAACCTCCGGCCTGATCGACATGGCCGGCATCGGCAGCCACAGCCGCGAGGCGTTCTGGGAAGCGCTGGTGATCCCGGGAGGCAAGCGCGAATTGGTGCTCGACCCCGACGAGTTCTACATCCTCGCCTCCGCTGAGGCCGTGGTGGTCGGTCCGGGCGAGGCGGCGGAGATGGTCGCCTACGACACGGCGGTCGGCGAACTCCGCTCGCACTATGCCGGCTTCCTCGATCCCGGCTTCGGGCTGGCCGAGGCGGGAGGCGCCGGCAGCCGCATCGTCCTGGAAGTGCGCAGCCATGACGTCCCTTTCTTGCTCGATCACGGGCAAAGGGTGGCGACGCTGGAGTACGAAAAGCTGAGCGAGGCTCCAGACAAGCTCTACGGCAAGAGGCTGCGCTCGAACTATCAGGGCCAAGGCCTCAAACTGTCGAAGCAATTCGCCTGAGCTCATCCGTCCGGTCACCCGGCTCGGTCAGGAGGCGACGCCTGCCGGCGCGGGCCAGCCATGCACCTCCCTCGATTGCCGCCACCACCTTGGGACACGATATGAAGTCGAGGATTGGGGAGGCGACGCTCGGCGCGCGAGCCGAAGGGTTTGGAAACGAGCTTGGAGGTGATGTGATGGTTGAGACGATATTCCATACCCATGCGGTGAGGCGGCTCTACAAGCCGGATCTTCCCGCATTCCAGGCGCACCTGACCCGGCTTGATCCGGAGACACGCTACGACCGCTTCGGGCTGCAGGTCTCGGACGACTACCTTGGCAGCTACGCCGAGATCTGCTTCAAGCCGGGATCGCTCGTCTACGGCTACTTCGAGGATCACATCATCCGAGGCGCGTCCGAACTGCGGACCTTCGAGCCGCAGGGCAGGCCGCTGCATCGCGCGGGCGAGGCGGCGTTCAGCGTCGAACGACCCTGGCGCCGCCGCGGCATCGGCACCGAACTGATGGGCCACGTCGTGCTCGCCGCGCGCAACCGGCGCATCTCGGAGCTGACGATCTTCTGCCTGCGCCACAACCAAGCCATGCTGGCCCTGGCCCGCAAGTTCGAGACCGATCTCGCCTTCGAGCGCAACGACGTCACCGGCCACCTTGTCGCCCGGCCGCCGAGTGCGCTGTCCTTCCTGCGCGAAATGGTCGACAATGCGCTCGATCTCGGAAGCGCCACGCTGGACTACCAGAGCCGCCTGTTCCGGGCTGCGGCAGCCTTCTAGAACATTGGACCGAAACCGCTGCGCACGTCCTGATTCGGTGCATCAGGATCAGATCCGATGCAATACTCTAAGTTGTTGTGTTGCATCGGATTTGTTCGGAAACGCAGCGCAGATCACGGTCTGATTTCCAAGGCAGCCGCTCATCGAATCGCTTGATACAGCAAGTCTGGGGTCGCATGCGGTGATGCATGCAACCCCAGACTTGTTTTCGGGAGGTTGCGGGACGCTCAGTGCGCGACCAGACCCGCCCCGTCCTCCTCGCCGGGAATCGCCGCCGGAGTCTTCACCGGCACGACCTCCTCCCAGACGATCGGCGTCGGCTTGGCCGTCAGGGCGTGTTCCAGCACCTCGTCCATCCGCGCCACCGGCACGATCTCAAGCGCATTCTTCACGTTAGCCGGTATCTCCGCGAGATCCTTGGCGTTCTCCTGCGGGATCAGCACTTTGCGCAGGCCCCCGCGCAGCGCGGCGAGCAGCTTCTCCTTCAAGCCGCCGATTGGCAGCACCCGGCCGCGCAGCGTCACCTCGCCGGTCATCGCGATGTCGCGATGCACGGGAATGCCGGTCATCGTGGAGACGATGGCCGTGGCCATCGCGATGCCGGCCGAAGGTCCGTCCTTCGGCGTCGCGCCTTCAGGCACGTGGACGTGGATATCGCGCTTGTCGAACTGCGGCGGCTCGATGCCGAAGTCCACCGCCCGCGAGCGGACGTAGGAGGCCGCGGCCGAGATCGACTCCTTCATCACGTCCTTGAGATTGCCGGTCACCGTCATGCGGCCCTTGCCGGGCATCATGGTCGATTCGATCGTCAGCAACTCGCCACCGACCTCCGTCCAGGCCAAACCGGTCACCGCCCCAACCTGGTCCTCTTCCTCCGCCATCCCGAAGCGGTACTTGAAGACGCCGAGGAAGTCGGGGATGTTTTCGACCGTGATCGCGACGCTGGCCATCTTGCCCAGCAAGATCTCCTTCACCGCTTTGCGGGCGAGGTTGGAGATTTCGCGCTCCAGGTTGCGGACGCCGGCTTCCCGCGTGTAGCGACGAACCAGCGTCAGCAGGCTTTCGTCGTCGATCGAGAACTCGGACGGCTGCAGCCCGTGCTTGGCCACCGCCGCCGGGATCAGGTGACGCCGGGCGATCTCGACCTTCTCGTCCTCGGTGTAGCCGGCGATGCGGATGATCTCCATCCGGTCCATCAACGGCGGCGAGATGTTGAGCGTGTTGGCCGTGGTGACGAACATCACGGAGGACAGATCGTAGTCCACTTCGAGGTAGTGGTCGGCGAACGCCTTGTTCTGCTCGGGGTCGAGCACCTCCAGCAGCGCCGAAGACGGGTCGCCGCGGAAGTCCTGTCCCATCTTGTCAATCTCATCGAGCAGGAACAGCGGGTTGGACGTCTTCGCCTTGCGCATCGACTGGATGATCTTGCCGGGCATGGAGCCGATATAGGTCCGGCGATGGCCACGGATCTCCGCCTCGTCGCGCACGCCGCCGAGCGACATGCGAACGAACTCGCGCCCCGTCGCCTTGGCGATGGACTTGCCGAGCGAGGTCTTGCCGACGCCGGGCGGGCCGACGAGGCACAGGATGGGCCCGTTCAGCTTGTTGGCGCGGCTCTGCACGGCGAGGTACTCGACGATGCGCTCCTTCACCTTGTCGAGGCCGAAGTGCTCGGTATCGAGCAGCTGCTCCGCGATGTTGAGGTCCTTCTTGACCTTGGAGCGCTTATTCCACGGGATCGACAGCAGCCAGTCGAGGTAGTTGCGCACAACCGTCGCCTCGGCCGACATCGGCGACATCTGCCGCAGCTTCTTGAGTTCGGCCGTGGCCTTGTCGCGCGCTTCCTTGCTGAGGCGCGTGGTCTTGATGCGCTCCTCAAGCTCGCCGAGGTCGTCCTTGCCGTCCTCGTCGCCCAACTCCTTCTGGATCGCCTTCATCTGTTCGTTGAGGTAGTACTCGCGCTGCGTCTTCTCCATCTGGCGCTTGACGCGGGTGCGGATGCGCTTTTCCACCTGAAGCACGGAAATCTCCGACTCCATCAGCGAAAGACACTTCTCCAACCGCTTGGCGATGGAGGTCATTTCCAGCACGGACTGCTTGTCGGCGATCTTCACCGCGAGGTGCGAAGCCACCGTATCGGCGAGCTTGGAGTAGTCCTCGATCTGGGTGACGGCGGAGACCACTTCGGGCGAGATCTTCTTGTTGAGCTTGACGTAGCCCTCGAACTCGCTGGTCACCGAGCGCGCGAGCGCCTCCACCTCGACCTCGTCGACCTCGTCGTCGGCGACCGTCTCGGCATCGGCCTCGTAGAATTCCTCCGTGTTGGTGTACTTATGCACCCTGGCCCGCGCCTGCCCCTCGACCAGCACCTTGACGGTTCCGTCGGGCAGCTTGAGCAGCTGCAGCACGCTGGCCAGCGTGCCGGTCTCGAAGATCGCGGTGATGGCGGGATCGTCATCGGTCGCGTTCATCTGCGTGGCGAGCAGGATGAGCTTGTCGGCCCGCATCACCTCTTCGAGGGCGCGGATCGACTTCTCGCGGCCGACGAAGAGCGGCACGATCATGTGGGGAAAGACAACGATATCGCGCAGCGGCAGGACGGGGAAGTTCTCGACCACGCCGGGGGGAGAGGGCTCGCGTTTCTGGCTTGGCATCTTCGGGTTCCTCTCTCCGGCTCGGCCCTTCAAAGAAAGCGGCTCGAACCGGGAACTAGTTCAGCTTCGGGATCTGACATGGCGATGGCGGGGCCGGCGTACAAGCTTCGATGCAACGCAGCTTCGCGAAGACGCAACAGGGTCACAGACGCCCGACTAGACGGCGTAATCCTGCGAGGGCGCCGCGATGTCGGCACGCTGCAAGGAGGAACGACCACGCGCGTGGCGGGTGAGCACGACCGGTGCCGTGCACCCGCCGATGTCAGCGATATCGGGCGCGTGCGGCGCCTCTATGTCCCCGTGTTGGTCTTTTCGCGCTCGGAGTAGATATAGAGCGGGCGCGACTTGCCTTCGATGACGTCGGGGCCGATCACGACCTGCTCGACCGAGTCGAGGCCGGGCAGGTCGAACATGGTGTCGAGCAGCACTCCCTCCAGGATGGAGCGCAGGCCGCGGGCCCCGGTGCGACGCTCGATGGCGCGCTTGGCGAC
>CAXTMA010000002.1:0-41237 GCA_964245015.1 uncultured Beijerinckiaceae bacterium
CGCCAGCTTCGCCGCCGTGCCCTACTGCCCCGCCCTGATCGGCGCCGCCCGATTGGAAACCGATCCGGCGGTGATGGTCGCCTTTCGCCCGAAAGGCGCGTAAGGCAGGCGGTGCATCGACGGCAGCCGTCGCACCGAGGCGGGGGCGGCGTGGCCGCGTCACCGGGCAGGGCACGAACGTTGCCTGCGTCGTGCCACCGACTTAGAACGGCTCGACCCTAGCCACCCGACGACGAGCGAGCTTGCTTTTTGGCCATTTCCGCCGCGATCACCCACCTGACGCACTACCGGTACGACCGCCCGGTCAACATCGGGCCGCAGGTGATTCGCTTGCGGCCAGCGCCGCATTGCCGCACGCCGGTGCGGAGCTACGCGCTGCGGGTTTCGCCGGCCGATCATTTCATCAACTGGCAGCAGGATCCGCACGGCAATTGGGTCGCCCGTTTCGTCTTCCCCAACAGGGCGCGGGAGTTGAAGATCGAAGTCGACCTTGCCGTCGACCTCGACGTCTACAATCCCTTCGACTTCTTCGTCGAAGACTATGCGACCAACTTCCCGTTCCGCTACGAGCCGGACCTCGCCACCGACCTTGCCCCCTATCTCGAAGCCGAGCCGGCCGGTCCCGAACTCGCCGCCTTCCTTCGCGACCTGCCGGACAGCAAGATTTCCACAGCCGATTTCCTCGTCGACCTCAACAGCCGCCTGTCGCGCCACGTCCGCTACCTGATCCGGCTGGAGCCGGGCGTCCAGGAGCCGGAAGAAACGTTGGCCAAGCGCTCGGGCTCGTGCCGCGACTCGGCCTGGGCCCTCGTCCAGCTGCTGCGCCATCTCGGCATCGCCGCCCGCTTCGTGTCGGGCTACCTCATCCAGCTGAAAGCCGACATCGATCCCGTCGACGGGCCGCAGGGCACCCGGGTCGATTTCACCGACCTGCACGCCTGGGCCGAGGCCTTCGTGCCCGGCGCCGGCTGGATCGGCCTCGACGCCACCTCCGGCCTGCTCTGCGCCGAGGGCCACATCCCCGTCTGCGCCACGCCGCACTACCGCTCGGCCGCGCCGATCTCGGGCCTCGTCGACTACGCCGAAGTGACCTTCGCCTACGACATGCAGGTGCGGCGCATCGCGGAAACGCCGCGCATCTCGCTGCCGTTCGCCGACGAAGCGTGGGTCGAACTCGACCGCCTCGGCGAGAAGGTCGATGCCGATCTCGTCGCGCAGGACGTCCGCCTGACGATGGGCGGCGAGCCGACCTTCGTGTCCATCGACGACTTCGAGGCGCCGGAATGGAACAGCGCCGCCGTTGGTGAAACCAAGCAGGGATTCGCCGATCGCCTGACCCGCCGCCTGCGCGCCCGCTTCGCGCCGGGCGGCATGCTGCACTATGGGCAAGGCAAGTGGTATCCCGGCGAAACGCTGCCGCGATGGGCCTTCGCCCTGTACTGGCGGCGCGACGGCAAGCCGATCTGGAGCAACCCCGACCTGATCGCGGCGGTGCCGCGCACCCTGACGGCTGAAGAGAAGGCGAAGGCGCCCGAGCCGCCGGCCGCCGCCGAAGGCCTGCGGGCCAAGGCCGAGGCCTTTGCCGCCGGCATCGCCCGCAACCTGGGTGTGGAACCCGGCACCCTGCTGCCGGCCTACGAGGATGCCGCGAGCTGGCTGCTGCGCGAAGGCAACCTGCCCGACAACGTATCGCCGATCGACCCGAAGATCGACGATCCCGAAGAGCGCAACCGGATGATCCGCACCTTTACGCGCGGCCTGTCGGTGCCGTCGGGCTACGTGCTGCCGGTGCAGCGCTGGAACACCCGGGCTCAGCCGGACGGGCGCTGGACCAGCGAGCTTTGGCGGTTGCGCCGGGGGCACCTGTTCCTGGTGCCCGGCGATTCCCCGGTCGGCTATCGCCTGCCGCTGTCGAGCCTGCCGCATGTTCCGCCGGCGTCCTACCCCTTCATCAACGACGCCGACCCGACCCGTCCGCTGGGTGATCTGCCCGATCCGGCGGACCTGCGCGCCGCCGCGCCGGCGGCCGCCACCCTGCCGTTCGAGCGCATGAGCGTGCCGCCGCGGCACCCCGGTGAGCCGACCTCGCCGAAGGTGGAGATCGACGGCGCCGTGCGCACCGCCGTGTCGGTGGAGCCGCGCGATGGCGTCATCTGCGTTTTCATGCCGCCGGTGAAGGCGCTGGAAGACTATCTGGAGCTGCTGGCGGCGGTGGAGGCCACCGCCGCCGAACTCGGCCTGCCCGTGCACGTCGAAGGCTATCCCCCGCCCCTCGACCCGCGCCTCGACGTCATCAAGGTGACGCCCGATCCCGGCGTGCTGGAAATCAACGTGCAGCCGGCCAACAGCTGGCGCGAGGCGGTGGCCATCACCCGCGGCCTGTACGAGGACGCGAGGGCGTGCCGCCTGGGCGCCGACAAGTTCATGACCGACGGCCGCCACACCGGCACCGGCGGCGGCAACCACGTCGTGCTCGGTGGCGCCACGCCGGCCGATTCGCCGTTCCTGCGCCGGCCGAACCTGCTCAAGAGCTTCGTCCTGTACTGGCAACGCCATCCCTCGCTGTCGTACCTCTTCGCGGGGCTGTTCATCGGGCCGACGAGCCAGGCGCCGCGCGTGGACGAAGCGCGCCACGACGGTCTCTACGAGCTGGAGATCGCCCTCGCGCAGGTGCCGAAGCCCGGCGAGGCCTGCCCGCTCTGGCTGATCGACAGGCTGTTCCGCAACATCCTGGTCGACGTCACCGGCAACACCCACCGCGCCGAGATCTGCATCGACAAGCTGTACTCGCCCGACGGGCCGACCGGGCGGCTGGGCCTCATCGAGTTCCGCTCCTTCGAGATGCCGCCCGATGCCCGCATGAGCCTCGCCCAGCAGTTGCTGCTGCGCGCCTTCGTCGCCTGGTTCTGGCGGCAGCCGCAGGACGGCTCCTTCGTGCGCTGGGGCACGGTGCTGCACGACCGGTTCATGCTGCCGCACTTTGTTTGGGCGGATTTCCTCGGCGTGCTCGCCGACCTCCGCGCGGCCGGCACCGACATCGACCCGGCGTGGTTCGAGGCGCAGCGCGAGTTCCGCTTCCCGTTCTGCGGCACGGTGGAGGCGGGCGGCGTGCGGCTGGAGCTGCGCCAAGCCCTGGAGCCCTGGCACGTTCTCGGCGAGACCGGGGCGCTCGGCGGCACCATCCGCTACGTCGACGCCTCCATGCAGCGCCTGCAGGTGCAGGTCGAGGGCTTCGTGCCAGGCCGGCACTTGATCGCCTGCAACGGACGCCCTCTGCCGATGACGGGAACCGGCCGCGGCGGGCAGGCGGTCGCCGGCGTGCGTTTCAAGGCGTGGCAGCCGGCCGACGGCCTGCATCCGACGATCCCGCCGCATACGCCGCTCACCTTCGACATCTACGATCAATGGTCCGGGCGCTCGCTGGGCGGCTGCACCTATCACGCCGCCCATCCCGGCGGTCGCAGCTACGACACCTTCCCGGTCAACGCCTTCGAGGCGGAAGCGCGCCGCCTCGCGCGCTTCGAGGCGAGCGGACACACGCCCGGCGTCTTCGCCGTGCGGCCGGAAACGCCCAATCCCGACTTCCCCCTGACGCTCGACCTGCGCCGCGTGCACCAAGGCTAGCGATGGCGGAGCGACGGGAATGACGCGCAACGACGGCGGCGGAGCGATCGACGGCGCACAAGCGTCGCTGACGCAGCTGCCCGGCTTTTCCGACCTCGACGAGATCGTGGCACGATACCGCCGCCTGCCGGGAGTGCCTGACGAGTTCCTCGCGGCCGATGGCTCGCCCCGGCCGGCTTGGCTGCGCGTGATCGCGCGGCTGGTCGAGATCGGGCCGCAGGAAATGCAGCGGCGGTTCGCCAGCGCCGATCGCCACATCCGCGACTCCGGCGCCTCCTACCGGCCCTACGGCGGCGCCATGGAGCAGAGCTGGCCGATCGGGCATCTGCCGCTGCTGATCGCATCCGAGGAGTGGCGCCACATGGCCGCCGGCGTCGCCCAGCGCGCCGAGCTGATGGAAGCCGTGCTCGCCGACATCTACGGCGAGGGTCGACTGATCGCGGAGGGCGCCGTGCCGGCCTCGGCCATCGCCGGCTGCCCGGACTACCTCCAGCCGATGACCGGCGCCCTCCGGCGCGGCGAGCGGCACCTCCATCTGTACGCCGCCGACCTCGGCCGCGGCCCGGACGGCAAGTGGTGGGTGCTGGGCGACCGCACGCAGGCGCCCTCGGGCACAGGCTACGCCCTGGCCAACCGCCTTGTCCTGTCGCGCACCTTTCCCTACCTCTACCGCAACCTCAACGTCGAGCGGCTGGCACCCTTCTTCGACGCCTTTCGCGCCGGGCTCGCCGCCCACGCGAGCCGCAGCGATCCCCGCATCTGCCTGCTCACGCCGGGATCCTTCAACGAGACCTACTTCGAACAGGCCTACCTCGCCCGCTATCTCGGCCTGCTGCTGGTCGAGGGCGGCGACCTCACTGTGCGCGACGGTGTCGCCCACGTGCGCACCATCGCCGGCCTGAAACGCGCCGACGTCATCCTGCGTCGCATCGACTCCGACTTCGCCGACCCTCTCGAACTCAACGCCCGCTCCTGCCTCGGCGTCCCCGGCCTCGTCGAGGCGGTTCGCACCGGCGGCGTGACGCTGGCCAACGCGCTGGGGTCCGGCGTCGTCGAAACCCCGGTGATGATGAGCTTCATGCCCGGCCTGTGCCGCCGCGTGCTCGGCGAGGAGCTGAAGCTGCCCAACATCGCGACCTGGTGGTGCGGGCAGTCGAGGGAGCGCAAGGCCGTGCTCGATCGGATGGACGAGATGGCGCTGGCCGGCGCCTTCGGCGACGCGCTGCCCGGCGCCGAGCGATACCAGTCGGTGATCGGCGCCACCTTGAGCGCGCCCAACAAGGCGAAGCTGCGCGACGCGATCGCGCGACGCGGCATCGACTATGTCGGGCAGGAAGTGGTCAAGCTGTCGACAACGCCCGTCTGGCTCGACGGTCAGCTGCAGCCGCGCCCCTTCACACTTCGCGTCTTCGCCGCCCGCACGCCCGACGGCTGGACGGTGATGCCCGGCGGCTTCTGCCGGGTGTCGCACCGCCCCGACGTGCGCGCCGTGATCATGGGCGCCGGCGCCGAGTCGGCCGATGTTTGGGTCATCGGCGACGAGCCGGTCGCGCAAACGACGCTTCTGCCGACCGAAGGCAGCCAGCGCATCCGCCGCGTCCTCGGCAACCTGCCGAGCCGGGCGGCCGACAACCTGTTCTGGTTCGGCCGCTATCTCGAACGGGCGGAAGCGGTGCTGCGGCTGGTGCGCGCCTATGCCGGCCGCCTGATCGAATTGAACTCGCCGCTCGCCGATGCGTCCTGGTCGGTGGAGCAGCTTGAGGGCCTGTTCGACGGAACCGGCGCGATCGAGCTGGAAAAGGTCACCACGGGAACGGCGCTCGCCGCCAACGCCTTGTTCAGCAAGTCGGACTTCGGCTCGGCATTCCGCCTGGTCGACGACGCCCGCCGCGCCGCCTCGACAGTGCGCGAGCGCTTGTCGCCCGATACGTGGCGCCTGATCGAGGACGCGCACACCATCCTCGACCGCGATCCCGGCCTCACCTTCGAGGAGGTCGACATCACCGACCGGGTCGAGGCGGCGCTGCGCCGCATGGCCGCCATTTCCGGCCTCGCCCAGGAGAACATGAACCGCGGCGCCGGCTGGCACCTGCTCGACCTCGGGCGTCGCATCGAGCGCGCCATCAACACCTGCCGCTTCGCCCGCCGCCTGATCTGCCCGGATGGCCGCGCGGAGGGCCTGGGCGTTCTGCTCGACCTCGTCGACTCGCAGATCACCTACCGTTCGCGCTACCTCGTCGGCCTGTCGCTGCCGCAGGTGCGCGACATGGTACTGCTCGATCCCTACAACCCGCGCTCGGTCGCCGCCCAGGTCGAGCGCATCGTGGAGCATCTCGGCAAGCTGCCCGGCCTCAACCAGGACGGCATGCTGGAAGCGCCGCAGCGCCTCGCTTTGGCGATCCACAGCGAACTCGCCACCGGCGTCGCCGCCGCCTTCGATACCTCGGCCGTCCTGTCAGTCGAGCGGCGCCTGCTCGATCTCGGCGATGCCATCGGCACCCGCTACTTCCTGCACGGGGCAGCGGCCGTGCGGGCCGACAAGGCCGTGGGTTTGGCGTGACCTTGCGCCACCAATGATGCCACTGAAATGATCTACGACATCAAGCACGTCACGCTCTACGAGTACGGGTCCAGCGTCACCTACTCGAACTGCGCCCTGCGCCTGCTTCCGCGCGACGAGCCGGGGCAGGTGGTCTACGCCAGCGCGCTCGACATCGTGCCGGCGCCCGAACGCACGGCCGAGCGCATGTGCTTCTTCGGCAACCGCGTCACCTGGATCACCATCGAAACGGCGCACCGCTCGCTGACCGTCTCGACGAAGACATCCGTCGAGATCCACCGCGATCCGCCGCCGCCGGCGGAAACGACCGAGCCCTGGGAAACCGTGCGCGACGCCGCCTTCGCCACGCGCGCGCTCGATCCCGACTCGCCGGCCCACTACATCCACGCCAGCCGCTTCGTTCCCCACCACCAGCCGGCGACGCTCTATGCCAGCGAGAGTTTCCCCCCGGCGCGGCCGGTACTGCAGGGCGCGGCGGATCTGATGGGCCGCATCCGTCGCGAGTTCCGCTACGACCCCAAGGCGACGGTCGTCTCCACCCCCCTTTCGGAGGCCTTCGCCAAGCGCCACGGCGTGTGCCAGGACTTCGCCCACATCATGATCTCCGGGCTGCGCGGGCTGGGGCTGCCGGCCCGCTACGTGTCGGGCTACATCCGCACCATCCCACCCCCCGGCAAGAAGCGGCTGGAGGGCGCCGATGCCACCCACGCCTGGGTCTCCGTCTGGTGCGGCGCGACCGTCGGCTGGGTCGGCCTCGACCCGACCAACAACATCATGATCGGCGACGATCACATCATCCTGGCCAAGGGTCGCGACTATGCCGACATTTCGCCCGTCGCCGGCATTATTCTCGGGTCCAAGGAACAGGATGTCGACGTCAAGGTCGACGTGATCCCGCGCGGCGAGTAGCCGACACCCGCACCCGTCCCGGACGGGCCCACGGGTCGAACGCGGGTCGGGCGGGCCTCGGATCCGCCCGCGGCGCGACGACGACGTAGTCACGCACTTCGCACTACAGGTTGTCGGCCTCGCCCTGGCGCTTCAAGGCCTCGGCCAGCAGGCTGGCGAGCAGGGGATGATCGGCGGTTCGCAGGCCGAACACCCGGCCAACGATCTGCTTCCGCATCCGTGCCGCCTCGGCCGACTGCTGGACGTTGCGGTTGATCCGATGGCTCGCAACCCTCTGCTGGCCGACATCGGCGCCGACGTTCCTCATGTCGCCACGCAACAGGTCGAAGGCCTGCAGCACCTCCTCGATGCCCATGGGCGTTCCTCCGATGAGGTTGCGGATTCCCGCCGTTTGCTGATGGATGTCGGCGTTCGCCGTCTCCGACTGCACCGCCAGCGCCGTTGACCTCCGCGGCGACCACCGCGAAGCTGCGGCCAGCTTCGCCGGTCCGCGCCGGCTCGATCGTCATCGGCAGGCCGTCGGGCTGCAGGTCGCTCAACCGCTGGGTGATGTGGTGGCCGATGATGTCGCCTGCCGCCGGGGCTCCAAAGGCCTTGCAGCAGGCCACGTTGGCGTAGGCGATCTCGCCGTTGTACATGACAAAGGTCGGCGAGCTGAATTTATCGAGGGCGCGCGCCTTCACCGCTTCAACGCAGAACGTTGCAGCCGGGCGCGTCGCCTTGTCCAGCCCGCCAGCCTGCCGATATTTGAATCACTCGAACCAAAGCGAACGCTTGGCGGCAGCTTGCCGTCAAGTCACTGACCTGAAGCAAATGCCGGGGATGCTACGTCCGTCTTCCTGGCGATGGCTCCGCGGCTCCGTGAAGACCTCAGGGCCATCCCTCGTCCCCCGCGCCGTCCGCTCTGGTGCTGCCCGGCCACCCTGGCGTGTCAAAATCCGGCCATGGACTGCAGGCCCTTGCGGTCGCGGACGATGTACAGGCTGCCCCGCCCGGCGATCAGCCCGCGCGTCTTCAACTCCTTGAGCGCGCGATTGGTGTGCACCGCGCTGAGGCCGAGGTGGTCGGCCATGTCGGTCTGCGTCAGGGCGCAGCGGATCGATCCGTCGAGGGCTTCGCCGTTCTGCTGCAGGCGAACGAGCAGATCGTACAACAGATCGGCGGTCCGCTCGCGCGCCGACCGTCGGCCGAGGTTGACGATCTGCCGGATCATGGCCGCGTTCTCCGCCAGCACTGCCGCCATCAGATAGTCGGCGATGGCCGGGCGCTCCCTCATCGCCCGCACGACCAGCTCGCGCCGCAGGATCGCGATCCGGCAGTCCGCCAAGGCCAGCACGCCGAAGGCCGCCTCGGCAGAGCCGATCGCGTCGAGATCGCACACATCGCCGGCGAGGAAGATCGGCCCGATCTGCCGCCGCCCGTCCGGCAGCAGCCGGTACTTGCAGGCCCAGCCCGACAGCAGAACGTGAAGGCACCCGCCCGCCGTATGCTCATCGACGATCTTTTCGCGCGGCACGACGCTCGTCACCGAGCGCGACGCCCACTCCGTGAGGAAGTCAACATCGTCTCCGGGAAGCGCGCAGCGCACCAGCCTGTTCCGGAAAAAATCGTTCAAAGCCACCAAGCCGTCCATTCCTCCGAGCCCAGCTCGACCATGCCGTAACGGCAAGGAAGCAGGGCGGGAAACGTTCGCGGCGATGCAAGAGATCAGCCGATAAATATCGCCAGTGTTGCCGGAAGAGAACGACGCCATATGAAAACCGTGTGAAGATTAAACATGGTTGCGGCACTTCGCCGTCGCGTCGCTCACTTCATCGTGATGTCGATTGGTGACGGCGCCGCCGGTCGCGTTCTCTTTCCCGTCGGGATAGAAGACGTCGCAAGCCCAGCGGATCGCTTCATCCTATGTCTCCAGGTTTGTCTCCGTTCGTCGAGGCGCTACGCCTGCCGGCGTTTGTTTGCGTCAACTGCGGCTACTGGCAACGCCATTTCGGGCCGCCGCCGTCTTGCCCGCTGTGCCTGGATGCACGCCACGTCGTGCCGCAGAATGGCTGGCGTTTCCTCGATCTTGACACGGCACAACGCGCCTTTCCCTGCCATTGGGAGGAGCTCGAGCCCGGCGCCTGGCGGTTCTGGAACGACCCCGTCGAGGGCATCGGCCCATCAAGCATCCTTCTGCGCACGCCGGCCGGCAACGTGATGTTCGAGGGCTGTTCGGTCTTCAGCGAGGCGGCGCTGACCGATCTCGCCGCTCTCGGCGGCGTTCAGGTGCTTTCGGCATCGCACCCCCACGCTTACGGCGCGATCTGGCAGGTCCAGGACCGCTTCGATCCCGAGCTGGCTTTGGCCGCCGCGGATTTCGCCTGGTCGGCCGCGCTGCAGGTCACCTGGCCGTTCGATGATCGGCTGGAGCCGCTGCCCGGCATCGAACTCTACCGCACGGCCGGGCACTTCGAAGGGCATAGCGTCCTCTACGACAGGGCGCGGCGGCTGCTGCTGTGCGGCGATGCCCTGAAATTCGAGCTGTCGCCGCGCGATCGCCGGCAGGCGACGACCATTTCCGCCCACAAGGCCTTCGTGCGCGCCACGCCGCTGACGTTGAGCGAGCTGCGGCGATACCGCGACGTCTTCGCCCCGCTCGACTTCGCGCAGACGTGGACGCCGTTCGAGCAGGCGCGCAACAGCGGGCGCGCCGAAGCGCTGGCGTTGATCGATGCCCAGCTCGCCACCCGGCCGCACCCCGATCAGGTTGCGCTGGCCGAGCTGCGCGGCGTTGGAGGAGACAGCCCGCCGCTCAGCCGGCGGGGACGCGACGGAGGGCGCGCTTAGGCTTTCCCGAGGCGGCATCGCCCGGCGCTCTAGTCAGGGTCGCGCGAGGTGTATAGGCCATGCCTAACCGTCGTTCCGTCCAGCGGCAGCCGCCTGCCTTTCGGTCAAATGCCCAAGCTGTACCACCACCCGCTCGATCCGCTGTCGCGTTTCGCCCGCCTCGCGCTTGCCGAATACGGCATCGAAGCCGACCTCGTGGAAGAGCGGGCCTTCGAGCGGCGCCACGACTTCCTCGCGCTCAACCCGGCGGGAACGCTGCCCGTGCTGAGCGAGGAGGGCGGCGCCGTTGTGCCCGGCCCCGGCTTGATCGCGGAATGGCTCGATGAAACGCGCGGACATACCGTGCCGGGCCGCCGCCTGATGCCGGAACCGCCGCACGAGCGCATCGAAGTGCGCCGGTTGACCGAATGGTTCAACACCAAGTTCTTCGCCGAAGTGTCGAACTGGCTGGTGACGGAGAAGGTGTACAAGCGCTTCATGAGCGCCGAGCAAGGCGGCGGCGCGCCGGCCATGGAGCTGGTGCGGGCGGCGCGCACCAACATCCGCTACCACCTGCGCTACATCGGCTATCTCGTGGCGAGGCGGAACTGGCTCGCCGGCGACGAGCTGACCTACGCCGATCTCGCGGCGGCGGCGCACCTGTCCAGCGTGGACTATCTCGGCGACGTGCCCTGGGACGAGGACGAGACGGCAAGGAACTGGTACGCGCGGGTGAAGTCGCGCCCGGGCTTCCGCACCCTGCTGGCCGACCGGGTGCCGGGCATGGCGCCGGCCGACAGCTACCCCGACCTCGACTTCTGAAGACGCCGCTCCCGCCCGCGGCCGTGAAGGCACGTCTCGCCAGGCGGGCGGCCTCGCTCGGCTTCGACCTGTGCCGGGTCGCCGCGCCCGACAGCATCCCGCAGGCGCCGTCCCGCCTCGCCGCCTTCATCGCGGCCGGCTGCTGCGGCGACATGGACTGGCTGGCGGAAACGGCGCCGCGCCGCGCCGACCCGCGCGTTCTCTGGCCGCAGGTTCGCTCAATCGTGATGCTCGGCCTCAATTACGGGCCGGCCGGCGATCCCCGGATCTTCCTTGCCGACCGAGGCGCGGCCAACATCTCCGTCTACGCCCGCAACCGCGACTACCACGAGCTCATCAGGGGGCGACTCAAGGAGTTGCGCAGCGTCCTGCTCGCCGCGGCCGGGGGCGGCGAAGCCAAGGTCTTCGTCGACACGGCGCCGGTGATGGAGAAGCCGCTGGCCGAAGCGGCGGGGCTGGGCTGGCAGGGCAAGCACACCAACCTCGTCTCGCGGGGCCACGGATCCTGGCTGTTCCTCGGTTCCATGTTCACCACGATCGAGCTGCCGCCCGACCCAAGCGAGGCCGACCACTGCGGCTCCTGCCGCGCCTGCCTCGACGTGTGCCCCACCGACGCCTTTCCCCAGCCCTACCGGCTCGACCCGCGCCGCTGCATCTCCTACCTGACGATCGAGCACAAAGGCTCGATCCCACTCGAATTCCGCCGCGCCATCGGCAACCGGGTGTACGGCTGCGACGACTGCCTCGCCGTCTGCCCGTGGAACAAATGGGCGCAAGCCGCCAGCGAGGCCAAGCTGCAGCCGCGCCCGGATTTCACCGCGCCGCGCCTCGCCGATTGGCTCGTCCTCGACGAGGCGGGCTTCCGCTCGCTGTTCTCGGCCAGCCCGGTCAAGCGGCTTGGCTGGACGCTGTTCCTGCGCAACCTCCTCATCGCCGCCGGCAATTCGGACGATCCCTCGCTGATCCCGGCCGTGCGGCGCTGCGGCGCACACCCTTCCGCGATCGTGAAGGAGACGGCCGCCTGGGCCTTGGATGAACTGGACGCCTCGTCCTGCGTCGACCGCGCTCCCGCCGCGATTTTGCGCTAGCCTCGCGCCCATGAACCTCTTCGCCTTCGGCCTCGGCTACAGCGCCCAGCACTTCGTTAACGACTACCGCGACCTGTTCGCATCCGTCGCCGGTACGGTGCGCGACGTGGGAGTGGCGCGGCCGCTTCTCGGCGGCACGGAGGTGCTGCGCTTCGGTCCCGACGGGTGCGACGGCGCGATCGAGCAAAGGTTGGGGACCGCCGACGTCATCCTGGTGTCCGTGGCGCCCGGCACGTCGGTCGATCCAGTGCTGGCCCGCTTCGGCCGCCGCATCGCAGGCACGAGGCGGCCCCAGCTCATCCTGTACCTGTCGACCATCGGCGTCTACGGCGACCGCGGCGGCGAGTGGGTTGACGAGAGCGAGTTGCCGGCGCCCTTGTCCGAGCGGTCCAGGGTGCGGGTGCAGGCGGAAAAGGCGTGGGCGACCCTTGCCAAGGACCGAACCAAGACCGTGCACCTGCTGCGCTTGTCCGGCATCTACGGGCCGGGCCGCAACCCCCTCGTCAACCTCGCTCGGGGCAGGGCGCACCGATACGTCAAGCCCGGTCAGGTGTTCAATCGCATCCACGTCGAGGACATCGCCCGCACCCTCGCCGCGCTGGTCGGCCAGCCGGCGGCCGGCGGGCATCACGTCTGGAACGTCACCGACGACGAGCCGGCGCCGCCGCAGGACGTCGTCACCTTCGCCGCCGAGATGATGGGCGTCGAGCCCCCGCCCGCGCAGGACTTCGCCACCGCCGAGCTGTCGCCGATGGCGCGCAGCTTCTACGGCGAGAACAAGCGCTGCTCCAACCGCAAGATCAAGGAGGAGCTGGGAGTCGACCTCGCCTATCCCACCTACCGCGAAGGCATCGCCGCCCTGTGGGCCGACGGCGAGGGCCGGGCGCCTGCTTCGGTTTAGGGCTGTTCTTCGCCGATCTCAGCGAGCGCTTCGAAAGCTGCTGGGAACAGGCCCGACCTGCCGTGGCGTTCTCGCCGGCCTTCTCGTCATCAGCCCCTCGTCATCAGCCCAGTGCGATCGCGGATCATCGGCTTCGAGCACGCGCCCCGGCGATGTTGCCGGTCACGATGCGGCGCATCCTGCGCTCGGCGACATGCGCCGGCAGAGATTGATCGCCCCGGACAAGGTCGACGCGATCATCCTGAAGCACAATTGCGCGATCGCCATAGATTGCAAGACCGTTCGAGGTGCCGGAGGTCATCAGCCTTTCCCGTTGATATCGCGCGCCGTCGTGACGATCGGGCATTGACCGGCCGCGCCGTATTGCGCAGCACTCGGGCGCGGCAGGCGTTTGCCGCGAACGGAGGTTGGCGATGCGCGCTCGAAGCTTGCGTGAAGTGTTGTCGGCGGGATCGGTGGCGCTGTGCCTCGTCATCGGGGTCGCGGGTGCGGCGAACGCCCAGTCCCCGACCGTCGGCTCCCAAGCCAAGACCGGCACGGCGCCCAAGGCCGCCGCCCCCAAGCCGACCGCGGCGGAGGCCGCCCCCAAGTCCGCCGACCTCGTCGACATCAACACGGCCGACAAGGAGCAACTCGACGCCCTCAAGGGCATCGGCCCCAAGCGGGCCGACGACATCATCAAGGGCCGCCCCTACAAGGGCAAGGACGAACTGTATCAGAAGAAGATCATCCCCAGGGCCGTCTACGACGGCATCAAGGACAAGATCATCGCCAAGCAGAAGTAGCGGCCGGCTCGCACCAACGCTGGGATCGCGTCTTCATCCGCCTGCCCGCGTCGCCTATATGGCTGCTCGGGAGCTGCGATGACCGATCCGATGCCGGCGAACGAAGACGACATCCTGCAACAGGCGCAGGCCTGGCGCGAGGCGGGTCGAGCCGTGGCGGTGGCGACCGTGGTGGATACCTGGGGGTCCGCTCCGCGACCGGTCGGCAGCCATCTCGTGATCGATGCCGATGGGCTGTTCCTGGGCTCGGTCTCGGGCGGCTGCGTCGAGGGCGACGTCGTCAGCGAAGCTCTCGACGTCATCGACGGGGGCGTGCCCCGGCTGCTCGAATTCGGCGTCGCCGACGAAACGGCGTGGCGCGCCGGCTTGTCCTGCGGCGGCCGCATCCGCATCCTCATCGAAAGATTGGACTGATGCGAGGGTCGGACCGATGCGGCTAGCCGACCTCGTTCTTCTCAACGCCGAGCGTGCCGCCCGCCGGCCGGTGGCGCTGGTGACCGATCTCTCCGCCGTCGCCGGCGGCATCGTGGAGCAGCGCGTCGTTCCCGCGGCGGCGGTGTCCGGGGACCCGCTCGGAACTCTGATCGCCGACCAACTGCGCAGCGGTCGCAGCGGCACCGTTTCGCATGAAGGGCGCGACCTGCTCATCACCGTGCAGGTTCCGCCGGTCCGCCTCCTTCTCGTGGGCGCCGTGCACATTTCGCAGGCGCTGGTGCCGATGGCTGGCCTGGTCGGGCTGGACGTGACGGTTCTCGACCCGCGCACCGCCTTCGCCAGCCCAGAGCGTTTTCCCGGTGTCGAGCTGCTGGCCGAATGGCCCGACGACGCGCTGCCTCGCTTCGCGCCGGATGCCTTCACCGCCGTGGCGCTGCTGACCCACGATCCCCGCATCGACGATCAGGCCCTCGTCGCGGCGCTGCGGGCGCCCTGCTTCTACATCGGCGCGCTTGGCTCGCGGAAGACGCACGCGCGGCGGCTGGAGCGGATGCGCGCCCTCGGCTTCGGCGACGACGACCTCGCCCGCCTCCATGCCCCCATCGGGCTCGACATCGGCGCGGTGAGCCCGGCCGAGATCGCCGTCTCGATCCTCGGCGAGATCGTCGCCGCGCAGCGCCGCAAGCCGTCGCGCTCGGCAGACCGGCCAGCGGAGCGGCTGGCGTGAAGTTCGGGCGGGTCGCCGTCGCCGCCGGCGAAGGACTGATCCTGGCCCATGCCATCCGGGCCGAGGGCGTCAGCCTCCGCAAGGGCGAGCGGGTCGGCGCGGCGCATGTCTCCGCGCTGGAGCGGGCCGGCATCACATCCGTGATCGGGGCGTGGCTGGAACCGGGCGACGTCACCGAGAACGTCGCCGCCGCGCTGCTCGCCGAGCAGGTCGCCGGCGTGAATATCCGGCTTGACGACGCCTTCACCGGACGTTGCAACCTGCTCGCCTGCGCGGCCGGCCTGCTGCGCGTGGATGCGGCAACGATCGACGCGATCAACGCGGTCGACGAGTCGATCACCCTGGCGACGCTGCCGCCCTTCCAGCCGGTCGAGGAGGGCGAGGTCGTGGCGACGGTGAAGATCATCCCCTTCGCCGTCCGGGGCGAGCACCTCGACCGCAGCCTCGGCGCGCCGCTGGGCTCGGTGAGCGTGGCACCCTATCGGCCGGCCAGGGTCGGCGTGGTCTCGACGCTGCTTCCGGGATTGAAAGCCTCGGTGCTGACCAAGACCCTTGCCGCGCTGGCGGCGAGGCTTGCCCCCGCCGGGGCGACGATCGTGCATGAAGCGCGGGTCGGGCATAAGGCCCAGGCCCTGACGCAAACGCTGACCGAAGCTCTCCGTCCCGTCGCGGCCTGCGACCTCCTGATCGTGTTCGGCGCTTCCGCCATCACCGACCGGCGCGATGTTGTCCCCGTGGCGATCGAGCTTGCCGGCGGGGTCGTTGAGCACCTCGGCATGCCGGTCGATCCCGGCAACCTGCTGCTGCTCGGCCATTTCGTGCGCCGGGAACCCGGTGGGGACGCGCGCGTGCCGGTGATCGGAGCGCCGGGCTGTGCCCGCTCGCCCAAGGAGAACGGCTTCGACTGGGTTTTGCGCCGCCTGCTCGCCGGCCTCGACGTCAGCGGCGCCGACCTCCGCCGGATGGGCGTCGGCGGCCTGCTCAACGAGATCCCGACCCGCCCGCAGCTGCGCGACGTCCGCGGGAGCGAGGGTGGCTGACATCTCGGCCCGACCGGCCTCCGCCGTTGCCGCCGTGGTGCTGGCCGCCGGACGTGCGAGCCGCTTCGGCGCCGGGCCGGATGGCAGCAAGGTCTTCGCCCTGCTCGACGGCAGGCCGCTCGTCGCTCATGTCGTGGCGACCGCGCGGGCGAGCGGGGCCGCGCCGATCCTGGTGGTGACGGGGCATGCCGGCCACCTCGCCGAGGCGGCGCTGCACGACGACATGCCCGATCGCTTCATCGCCAACCCCGATCATGCCACCGGCCTTTCCTCGTCGCTGCGGGCCGGCATCGCCGCCGTGCCGGACGGGGCGTCGGGCGCGCTGGTGCTGCTTGCCGACATGCCGCTCGTGTCCGCCGCCACCTTGCAGGCGCTGATACGGACACTCGCGCTTGGGAGTTGCGATGCCGTGGTGCCGGAGCACCGCGGCCGTCGCGGCAATCCCGTGCTGCTCGCGCGGAGCCTGTTCGCCGGCGTCATGCATCTTGCCGGCGACGAGGGCGCGCGCCGCCTCCTCGCCGAGCCCGGTCGCCGCATACGTTCCTGTCCGGTCGATGATCCCGGCATCCTGGCCGACATTGACACGCCGGAAGCACTGGCGGCCGCGCGGCGGGAAGGGCTCAGGCGGCGTTGAGGTCGCGGTCGGCGGTATGTGGCAGCGCGATCGCCGACTGCGCCAGCCACGCCTGCATCGACACGCGCTCGTCGATCTCGCGGGCGGTCAAGGGCGGCGCGAAGTAGTAGCCTTGCAACTCGTCGCAGCCAAGCTTCTGCAGGAATTCGACCTGCTCGGCGAACTCCACGCCTTCGGCCGTCACGGTGAGGCCGAGGGCATGGCCGAGCGAAACGATGGATTCGAGGATGATGGCGCCCTCGCCGCTGGTTTCCAGCGAGCCGAGGAAGGCCCGGTCGATCTTGATCTTGTCGAAGGCGAAACGGCGGAGGTAGATCATAGAGGAATAGCCCGACCCGAAGTCGTCGAGGCCCATGCGGATGCCCAGCGCCCGCAGCTCCATGATGATCGCCTCTGCCTGCTCGGCATCCTGGATCAGCACGCCCTCGGTCAATTCGAGGTCGAGGCGGTTGGGGTCGAGCCCGGTAGCGTCCAGGATCGCCTTCACCGTGTCCACGAACCCGCGCTGCCGGAACTGCACCGGCGACACGTTGACGGCGATCCGCAGGCCCGGCCAGCGGCGTGCGTCATGACAGGCGCGGCGCAGAACCCATTGGCCGAGCGGAACCACGAGCCCGCGCGATTCGGCAAGGGGGATGAAGTCCTCCGGCGGCACCATGCCGAGCTCGGGATGCTGCCATCGCACCAGGGCTTCGAGACCCTGCATGCGGGTGCCGCAGGCCGACAGCAGCGGCTGGTAGGCGATGGTCAGCTCGTCGCGCTTGATGGCATTGCGCAGGTCGTCCTCGATGGTCTTGCCGAGGTGGAGCTTTTGTTCCATCGCCTTGTCGAAGAAGGCGAAGCGGTTGCGGCCCTCGTGCTTGGCCCGGTACAGCGCGAGGTCGGCCGCCTGGCTCAGCGTGTCCGGCGTGTCGCCGTCCTGCGGGCAAAGGGCGACGCCGAGCGACACGGTGACGAAGACCTGGGCGGAGCCGAGGTCGAAGGGCGCGATCATCGCGTCGTGGATGCGATGGGCCATGGCCGCGCACTGGGCGGCGTTGTCGATGTTGATCAGCATCAGGGCGAACTCGTCGCCGCCGAGGCGGGCGAGGCAGTCGCCGTCGCGCACGACCCGCTTGATGCGCTGCGCGATGCCGGTGATCAGGCGGTCGCCGGCGCCGTGGCCGTGGCCGTCGTTGACGCATTTGAAGCCGTCGATATCGATGGCGATCAGGGCGATGGGCGCATCGTGGCTGCATTGCGCCACCGCGTTCTCCAGCAGTTGCTGGAAGAACAAGCGGTTGGGGAGGTTCGACAGGGGATCGACGCCGGCCTTGTGGATCACCTCGGCCTGCTGGGCTTCCAGCTGGGAGATGTGGAAGCGCGCCTTCCAGAGGAAAACCGCGAGAAGGAAGCTCGACAGGGGGAAGACGATCAGCAGGATCTGGACGGCCGGGCCGGAGGAGGCCGTCAACCCGGGTTCGTAGCGCAGGCAAAGGAGCGAAAGGGCCGGCAGAAGGGCGCACGCGATCAACGCCGCCTGGGCAAGTCTCGGCCCGCTGCGGTCGGCGTAAAGCTTGGCAAGCGCACGCGGCGTCATCGAATGTCCTGAACGGGTCCGTGCGGAAAGGTTGCCCCGAGCCGATTAAGGATTCGTGCAACGGCGATGGAGCGCGGGCCTACAACAGCTTGAGCGCGCGAAAGCTGGCGTGACCATCGCGTCCTATGATGAGGTGATCGTGAAGGGCGATGTTGAGCGCCTTGCCCAAGGTCGCGATCTGCATCGTCACGGCGATGTCGGCCGTGGATGGGCTGGGATCGCCGGACGGATGATTGTGCACCAGGATCAGCGCGGTGGCGCCAAGCTCCAGCGAGCGGCGCATGATCTCGCGGGGGTAGACGGGGGCGTGATCCACCGTGCCCACGCCCTGCACTTCGTCGGCGAGGAGCTGGTTCTTCTTGTCGAGGAAGAGGATGCGGAACTCCTCGTGGTCGATGAAGGCCATCGCCGTTCGGCAATAGGCGAGTAGCGCCGACGAGGAGCTGAGGGCGACCCGCTTGCGGATCGCCGACAGGGCGAGGCGGCGGGCGGCGGCTTCCACGATCTTGATCTCGGTCGCAGCCGCCTCGCCCAGGCCGGGGATCTCGCCCAGCCGCTCGGGGCGGGCGGCGAGCACCTCGGCGAAGGAGCCGAAGCGGGCGATCAGCGCCTTGGCGATCGGCTTGACGTCGCGCCGGGGCATGGCGCGGAACAGAACCAGTTCGAGGAGTTCGTAGTCGGCCAGCGCGGCGTCGCCGCCGCTGCGGAAACGGTCGCGCAGGCGCTCGCGGTGGCCGGTGTGATGCGGCTCGCACAGGGGGCCGGCCGCCTCGTCGAGCCCGTTCGCCGGACCAACCGTGCCCGCACGGGCCACCTCAGCACCCGTGAAGGGAAGCGGCATAGGGTGGTTGATGAAGGCCCAGCGGCGAGTAGGTGAACACCTCGCAGCCGTCCTTCGTCACGCCCAGCGTGTGCTCGAACTGCGCCGACAGCGAGCGGTCGCGGGTCACCGCCGTCCAGCCGTCCGACAGGATCTTCACGTGCGGGCGGCCGAGATTGATCATCGGCTCAACCGTGAAGAACATGCCGGCCTTCAACGTGACGCCTTCACCCTTGCGGCCGTAGTGCAGGATGTTGGGCTCGTCGTGGAACAGGCGGCCGAGGCCGTGGCCGCAGAAGTCGCGCACCACCGAGCAGCGCTCGGCTTCGGCATAGCTCTGGATGGCGGCGCCGATATCGCCGGTGGTGGCGCCGTCGCGGATCACGGCAATGCCGCGCTCCAGCGCCTCGTGCGTGACCTCGATCAGGCGCTGGGCGCGGCGCGGCACCTCGCCCACGAGATACATGCGCGAGGAGTCGCCGTGCCAGCCGTCCACGATCAGCGTGACGTCGATGTTGAGGATCTCGCCGTCGCGCAACGGCTTGCGATCGGGCAGGCCATGGCAGACGACGTGGTTGAACGAGGTGCAGATCGACTTGCGATAGCCGCGATAGTCGAGCGGAGCTGGGTAGGCGCCGTGCGCCATCGCGAAGTCGAAGACGAGGTCGTCGAGCTCCTGGGTGCTGACGCCCGGCTTGACGTGGGCGGTCAGCATGTCCAGCGCCTCGGCGGTCAGCCGGCCGGCCGCCCTCATGCCGGCAAAGGCGTCGGCGTTGTGGATCTTGATCTGGCCGGTCTTGCGACTCGGCGCTTCGAGCGCGTCGACAAATGTCATGATGGGTGGGTCACGATCGTCGGGTGACAGGTGTCATGGCGTCGTCCGAGGAAGCTGCGAGCCTGCGGCTGCCGGCCGGGGCCACCGCGCGAGGTCGGGCTGGCAATCTAATCGCTTCTCGCACCGCCGCAAGCGCGTTGCACCGCTGAACACCGGCAGCGGCGAAGTCGCTGACGTTCAAGCGATCGCAGGAAAGGCGACACTTCGCCCGTGGGTCGCCCGCTTGGGTCGCCCGCTTAAACCGCCCTCTTTGATCGCCGTAATCGGAAGGTCACGACCGCCGACGAGCCTTCCTCGAAAGCCGACTTGCGTGCGGGTCGCCGGATGGCGGCAAGGGTGACGAAGCACAAGGCGGCGAATGCTCGTCGATCCGGGACGTTGCCGGCCGCGGCCGAACCAGGGACTACGGGACCCTTGCCGTCCCCCTCGCCGCCATTCAGTCCGGCGACTCGCGTAGGCTTGCTTGGCCAGGGACAGAGATCGGCCTGTTGGTCCCAATCCGGTTCGATATGCGATGGTATTGTGTTGCATCGGAATCGTCCGAAGACCGCTGCACGTTTTTCGCTCCGAATCTTCGGAACGGGATTGCTGTGCCTGCGAGCGATTATCGATCGTTCTTCCAGAAGTACAGGCGCGCTTGGAAGCTCTTATCAGATTGGCCGAGAGCTCTTGCTATTCGTGTTGGGCATGTGATCTGCCTGCCTGCGACCAGATCGCGAGATTGCGCCGGACTTGGCGGTGGGAACCGGTGTTTCGAAGGGAGTGTGCGAGTCAGGTTTGTGAGCCTGCTTTGATGATTTTGTCAGGCAAAATGCCTGACACCAACGACTTGGCAAGGATGGTGACCTCTCCGGGACTCGAACCCGGACGCCCCGCAGGGCTCGGCATTTTAAGTGCCGTGCGTCTACCGATTTCGCCAAGAGGTCTGCCTGTCGCCAACACGCACCGTTTCCCATTCCCGCTCCGGCTTGGCAATGGCGGCGCCCGATCGGGCAAGATCCTCGGCCTGACGCCAGGCTACTTCGCGACCACCTCGATGTCCCGGTCGAGCGTGGCGCTGACCTTGAAGGTGGTCTGGTAGGTGCGCGCGTCGTGGCGGGCGACGGCGACGTACTCTCCCTCGGCTAGGACCAGGGAGGGAAAGGCGCCGATCAGCTCGCGGATGATGTCGCCGCCCGGCGTCAGGATGGTGAAGGCGGTGTTGGCCAAAGCCTCGCCGCCGCTCTCGTTGACGAGCTTCAGCGTCATCACGGCCGAGCGGTGGCGCAGCACCGCGTCGGTGAGCTTGCCGCCCTGCACCTTGAGGTCGGCCGCCACCACCGAATTGGTCTTGTTGCCCACGCCCGAGCGCTGCCCGCCGGTATAGCCGGCCGTATCGAGCAGGGTCGACACCACGTGATAGTTGCCCTCCGGCACGGCGATGAGGTCCCCGGCCTTGGCGCCGTTGAGGACGAGCTTGGCTTCCGAGTTGCCGGTTTCGGGCACGAAGATCGAGATGGACAGCTTGGCCGGATTAATCGGCTTGTCGCCGAGCATGCCCACGATGCGCAGCGCGCCGGCATTGAGCACCAGCCGCTCGCTCGACGCGTGATCGCCCAGCGTGACCCGGCGTACGGCGGAGGCGAGATCGAGGGCTGCGTGCACGATGTACGTGCCCTCGGGCAGGGCAAGGGTCGGCGCCGCGTCGGCGGACTCCACGATCATCCTGTGGTGCCCCTGCGCATCGGCGCGCTCGTCGAAGACGCGCCAGTGGATCGGCCCCTGCCGGATCGGCTGGGCGTCGCGCGGCGTCAGCAGGGCCGAAAGGTAGAGGTCGTGCGGATGCGGTTCGCCCGCCGCCGGGAGCGGGGGACGCCGGACGACCGGACCCTCGATCGCGTCGAGGAGTGGCGGCTCCGTGCCGGGCCGCGTCAGCGCGACCTGCGCGTTCGCTGCGCCGGCGAGGACGCACAGCAGCGCGCCGGTCGCCGGGATCGTCCGCCTCCAGCCTTTCACCGGCTCTCCCCGTGTCGCTCGCCGCGGAGCAGGTCGCCTGCCGCCGCCGCCAGATTAGCAAGAGCGAGAGGATAGAAGGCGAATTCGACGCTGTGATGGCCGGCGCCGACCTCCACGCCTCGGAACAGCAGGTCGGCGCGCAGCAGCGGCGCGGGCACGCCGTCGACGCAGGCTTCCCAGCCGGGATAGACGAGGTCGTGGAGGACCACCACGCCCGCGCTCGGCGCCTCGACGTCGACCACCACCCGATTCTCGCCGTAGGTGGTGATGACGGCGGTGCCGCCGGTGGTGATGCGCGATGGATCGAGCAGCGAGCGGTCGAGCAGCTTCGCCGCGTCGGCCTCCTCGATCAGCGCTTCGGCGAGAGGGTCGAAGCGCGGCAGGCCGCCGCTGACCAGAACGTTCTCGCCCTCGATCGGCTTGAGCCTGCCGGCAACGGTGACGCGGGGTACGGGCGTGCCGTCGAGGCGGTAGATGAAGAAGCGGTCGCCGGCAAACAGCAGTGTGGCGCGCGGCCGGGGAATATGGCGGGGCAGATCGGCGACGGGCCGGTCGAGGATGAGGTAGTCGAGCCCGAGCAGGGCCGCCAGGCGCGAGTTATAGCCGCGAAACGTGTCGGGGAAGGTGCGCAGGGTCGTATCGACGGCGCTTTCCCCGACGCCGACCGCGCGCTCGTAGGCGGCGATGCGCAGCGGGTTGTAGCCGACCGTGTCCTGCAGCTTGAGCACCATGGACGCGTTCTGCCACGATCCGTCGAGCCCCAGGATCTCGACGCGGGGATGCTCACCTCTAGCTTGCCGTTCGCCGAGTTCGCGATCAAGGATCGCGAGACCGCGGGCTTGATCGGGCTGAAGCCCGTCGAAGGCGCTGTAGGTCGAGGCCGGCTCGGCGTTGAGCGGCGAGGCGGCGTTGAACCAGACGAGCTGGGCGGCCGTGGCGAGGACGAGGCCGAGGGCGACCGGAGCACGCCGGCCGCGCTGCCGGGCGACGATGAGCAGCGAGGCTTCGGCAAGAACGACGCCGCTTGAGGCGGCCAATTCGAGGGCCGAGCGCTCGAGCTGACCGGCCTGCCTGGCGAAGGCGAGGCCGGAACCGACGAGCCAAGCCGCGCCGAGAAGGGTTGCGGCGGCAAGCGCCAGCGCGAGGATGAACGTCGCCGGGCGGCGCGGCAAACCATGCGCGATGTATTCGTGCAGGAGCGAGCCGCCGAGCAGAGCCAGTCCGACGTTCGCGACGAAGGTGGCGTCGGCCGGCCGTCGGTACAGCGACACTCCCGGCAGCCAGTCGAAAGCGAATGCGAACAGGGGCGTCGATCGGCCGAAGGCATAAAGGAAGGCGCAGCCGGTCAGCAGCGCGAAGAAGCGGGCGTCGCGGGCCAGTGCCCGGCCGCCGGCCAGCCCGTGCCAAGCCAGGAGCACCATCGGCAGCGTGCCGGTGAAGAGATAGTCGATGGATCGGTCGGTCCAGTCGTTTCCCGCGGCTGTGGCGGCGCCCGGACCCCAATAGTCGTAGATCCTGTCCAGCGAGCCGAACGCGTTGGGGGCGACCAGGGTCAGCAGGTTGACGGGATCAAGCGAGCCTTCAAGCGCCATGCCGAAGGCGATGCCCGGCCGATTGGACCCGTGCAGGAATTGCATGGTGAGCAGGATCGGGACCGCCGTGACCGCCAGCGTGACGAAACCGGCGACGAGCAGCACGAGCAGCCGGTGCCAGGCGAAGGCGATCGGCGATGCAGCTTGCAGGATGCGGCGACCGGCCAAGGCCAGCAGCGTCAGGCAAAGAAGGTAGGCGACCTGATCGCGCCCGAGCGCCATCAGCGCGGCGCAAAGGCCGGCCCCCACGGCAAGACGGAGCGAGCGCCTGTCGAGCGCCGCTTCCAGCGACCAGACCGCGGCCGGGAAGAAGGAGTAGGAGATGATCATTCCGGTGTGCTGCAGCCGCGCCGCCGCCGAACCGCCGAACATGAACACCAGCGCGGCGAGCAGGGCCGCCGCAGGATGCCAGCCCCAGCGCCGGGTCAGGCCGAGCAGGGCGCCGCCGCCGCACAGCAGGTGAGCGAAGATCATCGCATCGAAGGCAGCCATCGAGGCGCGCGGCCAGAGAAGGGCGAGCAGCGCCATCGTGGGCGTGGTCACCAGCGACTGCGGGTCGGCGACCGACGGCGAGCCGGCAAAGTAATACGGGTTCCAGAGCGGCACGACGCCACGGTTGAGGGCATCGCCGAGGAAGCGGAACATCGGGTAGAAGTGGTTCTTCGCGTCCCAAGGCACCACTTCGCGGGCGATCTGCCAGCGGGCGAAGGCGAGAATGGTGACGGCAGCGAGTGCGACAACGAGAAGAACACGGGTGCGCAGTGCCCACGGCGCCGGACGCGCGCGGGCCACCGCATCAGACCGCCCGGAACCGGCCAGTGCGACGGTGTTCGACATCGTCATCGCCGCGGTGACCGACTGGACCGCGAGGGTTCCTCGCACCACTTCGGACCGCTGCCTCCGTTCGGCTCCTTGGTTCTCAAATCCTCAGCAACGACCGGCCCATGAAGCATCGCCGACGTGCGGGTTCGCCGGTCGGCTGCGAACCTCGCTGTCGCGGGCGCTCTGGCCGGATCCATTGGCGTCGTTCTCCGGTTCATGGTCGAGCGTGTCGCCGTAAAGGCGCAGCGGCGAACGGGATCTAGCCGCAACGCGTTGAATCCAGGATGAATAAGGCGCTTCGCGGGCGGCGTGCCGATTGTTCTCTGATCATCCGCTGGAGGAAAACGCCTCGCATGCCGTTCTGTTGATCGGCACGGCGCGACCTCGCGTCTGCCCCATGATCCATCGATCCGCCCATCGCGCGACGCTTGGTCAGGAGGGTCAGCACGCGCGCAAGGGCCGGCTCGGAAAGCTTGCGCTTTACGCCTTCATCGACTGGCCTGCTGCGGCGACTGTCTCGTCGCTGACGCCCCGTTGGCCCTCGCTCGCCTGAGCGACGCACCGGATGGTATGCTGCCTGCACCGCTTGGCGGCAGCACGGATGTGTGCCGGCGCAGAGTTCATTAACCATGAACTGCGACTCTTGCCGCGGTGGAAATCCGTTGGTGGCGCGCGTCAATGATTCTCGAACAGTTTCAGGCATGGGCCCGCACGGCGCCGGCAAGCGGGCGGGCCGACGGCATCAGGGTTCTGGTCAAGGCGACGCTGTATTCCGACCTCGGCGTGGTCCGCCGCGACGCGATCCGGGTGCTGACCGAATTCCTCGACGATCCCTCGCCCATCGTGCGCACCGCACTGGCGGAGGCTCTGGCGGGCGCGCCGCATGCGCCCCATCATCTCATCCTCGCGCTCGCCGACGATCAGGCCGAGATCGCCGCCATCGTGCTGTCGCGCTCAAGCGTGCTGAGCGATGCCGAACTGATCGATTGCGCGGGCTCGACCGGCGCCGCCGCCCAGGCGGCGATCGCCGCCCGCCGCGACCTGTCGGAGGATGTCGCATCCGCGCTCGCCGATGTCGCCGCGCCGTCCGCCCTCGCCGTTCTCGCCGGCAATCGCGCGGCTGTCCTCCCCGATGCCGCGATCCGGCGCATGGTGGAGCGTTGCGGCGATCATGGCGAACTTCGCGAAGCGCTGCTGACCCGGCCCGATCTGCCGCCGGACGTGCGGGTCGGCCTCGTGGCCGCCGCGACGCGCGCGCTTGCCGCCTTCGTGACCGGGCGGAACTGGATGGCCGAAGATCGCATGGGGAGGGTCGCGGTGGAAGCGCGGGACAGGGCGGTCGTCACCATCGCCGCCGACGGATCGGCCGCGCGACGCATCGAGCTGGTCGCCCACCTGCGCGGCACCGGGCAGCTCACCATGGGCTTGGCGTTCCGCGCCATTCTCAGCGGCCGGCTCGATCTGTTCCAGGCCGTGCTGTGCGAATTGACGGGCATGCCCCCTGCGCGCGTCGACGGTTTGGTGCGGCACTGCGGCAGCAGCGGCTTCGCCGCGCTCTACCGTCATGCCGGGCTGCCGGACGACCTGCTTCCAGCCTTTCGCGCCGCGCTGCGGGCCGCTCACGACACTCAGGGCAGCGGCTCGGCGCTGTCGCTGGCGGCCGTGGAACGGGTGCTCGCCTCTTGTGAAACCATCAACGGCGGCGAGCTCGACAGACTGCTCGTGATGCTTCGGCGCTTCGAGGCGGAAGCGGCTCGCGACGAGGCGCGCCTGGATGCGGCGACGCGGGACGCGGCCACCGAAGCGCTCCTTCTCGCCGACAACGACGCCCTGCCGGGGCACCTGCCCGCGCAGCGAAGCGCGTGGCGCCCGGTCGGCCGGTACCAGGCGCCGCGATACACCATCGACCTCGCCGCCATCGAGGCGCAGCTCTGCGCCGCGTGAGGCTCAATCGGGATCCATCAGGCGGGTCGCCTTCGCCCAGAACAGATGCAGCAGCGTCTTGGCATCCACGATCTCGCCGCGTTCGACCATGGCGATGGCCGCATCCAGGGTCGTCTCGATCACCTCGATGTCCTCGCCCTCGCTGACGAGGCCGCCACCGGCGGTGATTCGATCCCCGGCGCGGTAGGGCGCCACGAAGTAGGTCATGCGCTCGGAAAAGCTTCCCGGCGAGGAATAGGCTTCAAACAGCCGGCGCGGCGTCCCGCTCAGGCGGATGCCGGTCTCCTCCTCGGTTTCCTTGATGATCCGGGTCAGGGGATCGGCGCCTTCGAGCTTGCCCGCGCAGGTTTCAATCAGCGCTTCGCTTCCGCGCTTCAGGAAGTCCACGCCGCGGAACTGCCGGATCAGGATGATGGTGCCGCGCGTCCGGTCAAAGGGGAGGATGGAGGCGCCATCGCCCGTGTCGAGGATTTCGCGGGTGAGCACGCCCATGTCGCCATCGCGCCGCCGGCGGCGGAACACGACCCGTTCGAAGCGGCCGAAGCCTTCGTGCAGGGTGGTGCGCTCGGTGATCTCGGTCGGCTCGCTCAAGGTGGCAGGCTCCGTGCGTCGGCCCGGTGCCGACAAAGCGGCATCCTACCGCCGATGCGGGGACAAGGTCGAGGAGGCCGCCGGCGGCGTCAATAAACGAACTGTTCCAGCAGGATGCGCTCGTCCAGCGAATGGCCGGGATCGTGCAGCAGCACCAGTCCGGTGGCGAGATCCATGGCGATCTCCACCCGCACGACGTCGCGCACCTCGAAATGGTCGGCGACCGCCGAAACCGGCCGCTTGGCGTCCTCGAGGATGTCGATGGCGACGTGGGCGCTGTCGCGCAGCAGGGCGCCGCGCCAGCGCCTCGGGCGGAAGGCGGAGATCGGGGTGAGGGCCATCAGCGAGGTGTTGAGCGGAAGGATCGGCCCGCCCACGGACAGGTTGTAGGCGGTGGAGCCGGCCGGCGTGGCGACCATCACCCCGTCGGCGATGAGTTCTTGCAGGCGCTCGACGCCGTCGATGTGGATCCTGAGCTTGGCCGCCTGATAGGTCTGCCGGGACAGGAACACCTCGTTGATCGCCCGGCCCTTGTGGACGCGGCCGTCCCGCGTGGTGGCCAGCATGGTCAGGGGGTGGATCACCGACGGCTGCGCCTTCGCCAGGCGCCCGAGGAGGTCGCCCTCGTGACCGGTTGATTCCGACGCCTCGTTCATCAGGAAACCGACCGATCCCCGGTTCATGCCGAAGATGGGAAGCCCCGAGAACATGAAGCGATGCAGGGTTTGCAGCATCAGGCCGTCGCCGCCGAGCGCGACCACCACGTCGGCCTCCTCCTCGGCGGCATCGCCGTAGATCGCGGCGTAGCGATCGCGGGCGGCATCGGCTTCGGCCGTGCCCGACGACAGGAAGGCGATACGCTTGGGCGGTCCGGCGCCGTCGCGGGCGAGCATGGGAGGCTCTCGTGCGGGGGATCGAACCCTCTTAAGCTCGCCGCCGAGCGAAGGCAAAGCGGAGGATCGAAGGCGAAGCGCTCTGAGGCAACGGAACGCGCGGCTCAGCCGCGGCCGGGCGGCCTGCGCGGCGCTCGGAAAACCCGCGTCAGAAGCGTTCGCGCAGACCATGGCGGCGATGCCGGCGCACGACGCGGCGCACGGTCTGCGTTTCGTAGATGGGCTGGTCGACGAACAGCTCGATCTCGGCGCGCGAGGGCACGGCGACGCAGGTGCCGCCGTAGCTCGGCTCGAAGCCGGGAGAACAGAAGTACTCGACCCTGGTCACGCCGGCGGCGGACGAGGGCAGGGCACCCGGCAACGCCTTGGCCGGCAGGCCGACGGCCGCCTGCGCCGCACCCACCAGGGTGGCGGCTGCCAATCCGAAACCGAGGCCGGCTGCGAGGCGCATCATCTTCCAAATCCCGATCGGGGCGGCCCTACCGTCGGCCGGGTCCGGTCGCAAGGTTGCTCGACGCCGCGAGCCTAGTCGATCCCGCGCCGCGCGCCCAATGCGCAGTGCCGCTGCCGCGCAGATTGCCGGCCCCTGTGCCATCCCGGCCATAGCTGCCGGCCAAGGCCGGCGACAGGTATGGCCGGCAGCACGAAAGATCGCTCAGTTGCCGGCGGCGACCGTCAACTGGTCGAGAAGGGCGGCGGGATCGTTGAGAAGGCCGGCATCGGCGGCCCCGAGCCCGTTCGCCGCGGAAACAGCGATATGCAGCGGCGTCTTGGGATCGGCGATGAAGCGGGCCACCGCTTCTTCGAGCGGCTTCAGCTTGGGCGGATCGCCGGCCATCGGCGGCAGCTTGTTGCGCACCATATCGATCACCGTGTCGCGCGCCTGCGCGACGCTGACCCCGTCCTGCGTCGCCTTGAAGGCGAGCAGGCGATCGACCAGGCCATCGTCGTGGAGCGTCAGGTCGAACCCCTTGAACACCACGGACGCCGCCGCCGCCTTCTGCGCGTCGGCATCGCGCGAAACGATCGCGTCCGTCACCTTGCCGAGATCGAGCTTCAGCAGTGTCGATCCCATGCCGGTGCCCTCCATGCGCCAGTCGTTGATCTTCAACGTTTGGCTCGCCGCGTCGTAGCTGCTGGCAAGGCGGCTCGATATGTCGAGCTTGGGATAGCCGAGCGTCAGGAGCATCGGCGACATATCGGGCCGGATCGCCACCTCGACATGGTCGACGGTGAGCGTCGCGCTGGGCGGAAGGGCGTCGATCTTGGCGCCGGGCACGGCGAAGCCGGCGCGAGCCACCTCGAAATTGAGGCGCCGTTCCGGCTGGCCTGCGTCGGCGACGTTGAAATCGTAGACCAGTCCCGAAAGGTCGAAGCTGTTGAGAAGCGGCAGCGTTTTCGCGCCCAGCGAGGCCGGCAGCGTCAGTCCCTTCGCCTCGGCGCCGGCGAGAACGACCCTGCCTTGCGGTGCTTCGAAGCGGAACTTCTGCACGGCGAGGTCGCCGACCTGTCGATCATGGAAACCGCCGATGGCGATGCGGGCCAGTTGAAGAAGGTCGTTCTTGTTCGGGCCCTCGACGGGCGGTGTCGTGGCGACGTCCTCGACCTGCAGCAGGGTGAAGGACAGGGAGTTGACGATGTCATCCAGGAAGGCGTCCACCGCCGGCTCTCCCGGCTTTCCCACGGCCAGCAGCACGCTGCGCGCCTGCGTCACCAGCGCGAGGGGGCGCGCCTTCAGGCCCGTTTCCTTCAGGCTGGCCACGGTAAGCACCGGCTGGGCTTCGCCCGAGGTCAGCTTGACGGCGCTGACCGCGAAGGAGTCGGCCAACGCCTTCTGCGCTTCGTTATCGTCGGTCCGCGCGGTGGCGGCGACGTGCACGATCTGCCCCATGTCGATGCCGGCCATCTCAACGCTGCCAACCTCGGCGGCGGTGGATCCTTTGCCGCTTTTCGTCTTCAGCGTGCCGGCGGCGGCGCTGCCGAGGGCCGCCCTGCCGTGCACCACGTTGGCGAGCAGCAACTGGGTCTGCCGCCAGTGCTGCTCGAAGTCGCCGCTCTGCGTGTCGGCCTTGATCTCGGGCACGGTGATGGACGCGGCGTCGAGTCGGCGCAACCTCGCTTCCACCGATTCGGCCGTCGTCGGATCCAGCAAGGCGGCAAGATCGGCGTTGCTCAGCGAGGTGCCGGCGAGCTCGATCTTGGGGATGGTATAGGTCACGTTGTCGTAGGTGATGACGACGTTCTCGGCTGATGCCGTGCCGGGCGCCGCGAGGGACGGCGGCGCGCTGCCCGCCTCGGGCGACGCATCAGGCACGGCATCGCCGGAGGGAAACGCCCAAGCCGGCGACACCGGGGACAGCTTCGCGATCGAAGGCAGCCACGAGCGGCCGCCATCCAGAGCGAGCCGCAGGGCGGAGATGCGCACGCTGAGACGGCCGCTGTCGACCGCGATCCCGCGCAGGGTCACCTTTCCGCTGAGAACATCGACGGAGGTGTGGGCGACGCTGAGGCCGTTGCGGCCGTCGATGAGGCTGGCGATCGCCAGCCGGGTCCGCACCTGCGCCCCCAGCCCGGCGGCAGCGAGGGCGACGAACCCGGTCACGGCGGCGGCGGTGACCAGCTTGAGCGGACGAGGGATCATCATCAATGTTTCCACGCGGTCTCCACGCCGCCCTTGTCGGGGAGAGACCGCGCCCGCGCAAGCGGCCAAACAGGCCGCCGCGGCGAAAACCGGCCGCGACGGGGAAAACTTACGTGACGTGGTTGATGCCGACAGGCCGGTCAGATCGCGAAGCTGGTGCCGCAACCGCAGGACGCCGTCGCCTGCGGATTGTGGATCTTGAAGGCCTGACCCATCAGGTCGTTGACGAAATCCACCGTTGAGCCGCGCAGGTATTCGAGCGACGTCGGGTCGATCAGCACGGTGGCGCCGTCGCGCCGCAGCACGAGGTCGTCGGTGTCGGCCGCGCCGACGATGTTGTAGGTGTATTGGAAGCCCGAGCAGCCACCGCCGTCGACGCCGATGCGAAGCGCGGCGCGCGGCGCCTCGGTCTTCAGGATGTCGGCGATCCGCCTCGCCGCCGCGGCACTGATGAGAACGGCATCGACGGCCGGCGCCTTGGTCGCCGCGCACTGCACCTGTGTATTCTCGACCATCATCTCCCCGCTCGCGGCTGCCTTCGCGACCGCCGATCTTGCGACCGCCGATCTTGCGATCACCGGTCAGGCGACAGGGTGGCGGGCTAGTTCGGACCGGCGAGGGCCGGGGTCCTTGCGCGCGCCACATGCACTAGATACGTCCGGCGACGCCCCCGCGCAATGAGCGGGCAACCGGAGCCGTTTCCTTGTCGCCGACCCGTCCGCGCCCGCGTCGGATCCCGCCGCCGGGCGGGCAGCTGGCTGTCCGCGGAATGCGCTTGTCCGAGGAAGGCCGCCGCCGTGGATAGGGCCAGCTACGCCGCCAGCCCAGGGCGCAGCCCCGGCCGCCTCCTGCCCGAGCCGTCCTCGCCCACACGATCCGACTTCCAGCGCGATCGCGACCGCATCATCCATTCCACCGCCTTCCGCCGGCTCGCCCACAAGACGCAGGTCTTCGTGCCGCACGAGGGTGACCATTACCGAACCCGCCTCACCCATTCCATCGAGGTCGGACAGCTCGCCCGCGCCCTGTCGCGCTCGCTCCGCCTCGACGAGGACCTGGCCGAAGCGGTGGCGCTCGCCCACGACCTCGGCCACACCCCGTTCGGGCACACCGGCGAGGAGGTGCTCGACGCCCTGATGGCCGGCGCCGGCGGCTTCGATCACAACGCGCAGACCCTGCGGGTGGTGACCAAGCTGGAGCGCCGCTACGCCGCCTTTGACGGCCTCAACCTGACCTTTGAGATGCTGGAAGGCCTCGCCAAGCACAATGGCCCGCTGCTCGACCGCGCCGGCTTCCCCGTCGCCGCCCACGCCCTGCGCGGGCTGCCCGGCATCTTCCGCGAGGTCGAGGCGCAGCTGAAACCGATCTGCCCGCTCGGCCTCGACCGATACGCCACCGCGGAAGCGCAGGCGGCCGCGCTCGCCGACGACATCGCCTACAACGCCCACGACCTCGACGACGGGCTGCGCGCCGGCCTGTTCACGCTCGCCGAGTGCTGCGCCGTCCCCTTCCTCGCCGGCCTCCTCGACGACATCGCCGCCGCCCATCCCGGCCTCGACGACAGCCGCACCATTCACGAGCTGACACGCCGCATCATCACCCGCTTCGTCGAGGACGTCACGGCCGAGGGCGCGCGGCGGCTCGCCGGACTCGACAGCCTCGACGCGGTTCGCGACGCTGGCCGGGCCGTGATCGCCTTTTCCCGCCCTGTGGCCAACGCCAAGGACGCCCTCAAGGCTTTCCTGTGGGCGCACATGTACCGCGCCCCCGAGCTGGTCGCGATCCGCGAGCAGGCGGCGGAGGTCGTGCGCGACCTGTTCCTCACCTTTCGCGACGCGCCCGGGCTGATGCCGGCGGAATGGGCGGAGCGGGCCAATCCGCTCGACCATTCCGGCCGGCGCGAGCGCGTGGTGTGCGACTACATCGCCGGCATGACCGACCGATACGCCCTCGCCGAGCACCGCCGCCATTTCGCGGCGACGCCGGAGCTGCGCTACGGGGCGCGCTGAGCCCGTTCTTTGACGCTGCCTGGGATCTGCGCTAATCAGGTTTCACAAAAATGCCCCGCGGTTTTGCGATCAAAACCTGCTGCCTATCAAGGAGCTAAGCGGATGGAGCGTTGGCCTGCCAACGCGAACCTGCTTGGGGCGCACGCACCCCAAGCCATGACACACACGCCGACCGGCGCCGGGCAGGTCTTGCCGCCGCCGGCCCCTGCCGCAAAGCGCCGCCTCCATGAACCTCTTCGCCCTTTTTCACGAGCGGGTCGCCGCCATCCTCGCCGGCTTCGCCGCCGATAACCGTTTGCCGGCCGGCCTCGATCCCGCCCGCTTCGTGGTCGAGCCGCCCCGCGACCGGACCCATGGCGACCTCGCCACCAATGCCGCCATGGTGTTCGCCAAGGAGGCGAAGGCGTCCTTCGGCGGCCCGCGCCAGCTCGCGATGGCCGTCGCCGCGGCGCTGGCCGGTTTCGACGGCGTCGATCAGGCCGAGGTGGCCGGACCCGGCTTCATCAACGTCAGGGTGAAGCCCGAGGTTCTCGCGGTGATCCTGCGCGCCGCCCTGATCGATCCCGTCGGCTTCGCCCGACCGGCCGCGAGCCAGTCGGCGGCCCCGGTCAACGTCGAATACGTATCGGCCAACCCGACCGGCCCGATGCATGTCGGGCACGGGCGCGGCGCCGTGTTCGGCGATGCCCTGGCAAGCCTGCTCAACTTCGCCGGCCACCCCGTGACGCGGGAATACTACATCAACGACGCCGGGGCGCAGGTCGACGTGCTCGCACGCTCGGCCTTCCTGCGCTACCGCGAAGCGCTCGGCGACGAGATCGGCGCGATCCCGGACGGGCTCTACCCCGGCGACTACCTCAGGCCAATCGGCGCCGTTCTGGCCGCGACCCATGGCGACCGCCTGGTCGGCAAGGCCGAAGGCGAATGGCTGCCCATCGTGCGCGCCGCCGCCATCGCCGCGATGATGGAACTGATCCGCGACGACCTCGCCGCCCTGGGCATCCGCCACGACGTGTTCTTCTCCGAGCGCTCGCTCGTCCACGGCGCCGACGGCGACGCCGTGGCCGCCGCCATCGCCGATCTCGAAGCCAAGGGGCTCGTTTATCTCGGCCGCTTGCCGCCGCCCAAGGGACAGGCCGGCGAGGATTGGGAGGACCGCGAGCAGACCCTGTTCCGGTCTTCGGGGTTCGGCGACGACGTCGACCGGCCGCTTCTCAAGTCGGACGGATCCTACACCTACTTCGCCGCCGATATCGCCTATCACCGGGTCAAGATCGGGCGCGGGGCGCGCGACCTCATCGACGTGATGGGCGCCGACCACGGCGGCTATGTCCGGCGCATGCAGGCCGCTGTGACGGCCTTGTCCGGCGGCGAGGCGACGCTCGACGTCAAGCTGTGCCAGCTCGTTCACCTCGTGCGCGACGGCGAGCCGGTGAAGATGTCCAAGCGCTCGGGTGACTTCGTCACCTTGCGCGAGGTGGTGGACGAGGTCGGCGTCGATGCCGTGCGCTTCATGATGCTGTACCGCAAGAACGACGCGCCGTTGGAGTTCGACCTCGCCAAGGTGCGGGAACAGTCGCGCGACAATCCCGTCTTCTACGTGCAATACGCCCATGCCCGCGCCGCCTCCGTGATGCGGCAGGCCGCGAGCGTCTTCCCCGACCTCGACATGAGCCCGGCCGCTTTGGCGACGGCGGACATGTCCCGGCTCGACGATGAGGGCGAACGCGCCCTGCTTCGCGAGCTGGCGCAGTTCCCGCGCGTGGTCGAGGCGGCGGCGCGGGCGCACGAGCCGCACCGCCTCGCCTTCTACCTGCACGATCTCGCATCGAGCTTTCACGGACACTGGACGGCGGGTACCGCTCGGCCACAATTACGCTTTCTTAATGAGAAACAGAGAGAAACAACCTGTGTCCGTCTTGCCCTGGTTTCGGCCATCGGCGGCGTCATAGCGACAGGTCTTGGCATCTTGGGGGTGTCCGCACCGTCCGAGATGCGCTGAAGGACTCCCGCCCGACCAGCGAAGCCGCAGGGCCTTCGCTTGGGAGGCAAGCGTAACGGGCCGCCCCCGGGCTGCCGCGCGAGGGTTTTGAGTATGAACGAGCCCGTGGTGAAGCAACGTCCGTCCATCGACCTCGACGACTTCGAGCGCCGGCTGCGCCACGCGTCCGCACCCGCGCCCGTCGGACGGAAGGGTGACCGGCATGGCGATCCGCTGGCCGAACTGGCGCGGCTCGTCGGCGAGCCCTACGATCCCTACGGCCACGTGTTCGCCGGGGAAGGCATGGCCGGCCATCCGCCGGCGAACCAGGGGCCGTATTCGGGCGCCCCCCGGTCCGCGGATCCCTACGCGTCCGAGCGTCGCGAGCCTGGTTTCGCCGGCGGGGCACCGCGGCTGTTCGGCGACTTCGCCGCCATCGAGGCTGGATTGCGCGGCAGCTCGCACTCGCAGCACGATCGCCAGTTCACCCCGCAGAACCCGGCCGTCCCCGATCCGTCGGCCTACCACGCGCACGCCGGTTATTCCCAGGCTGATTATGCGCAGGCCGGCCACCCGCAGGCGGACCAGGCGAACTACGTGCAGGCCGGACAACCGCCGCTCGACGGCGAAGGGGAATGGACCGGCCCCTCCGTCGGCGAAGGCCTCGCCGCCGAGGGCTGGGACGGGCATAACGGCCGCCGCCCCGACACCGCGCGGGCGCGGCGTCCGATGATGCTGATGGCCGCCTCCATCGCCGTGGGCGTGATCGGCATCGGCGCCGCCTTCGCCCTGAAGGGCCGGGTGTCGTCGAGCCCGCGCGAAGTCAAGACGATCATGGCCGATGCCTCGCCCACCAAGATCCAGCCGCCGCCCGACGCGTCGCCGGACGGCGGCGGCGACGGGGCCGCGTTCGGCAAGAGCGGGCAAGCCACGCCGGCCAAGCTGGTGAGCCGGGAAGAACAACCGGTCGACATCGCGCAGGCCGTGCAGGACAACGTCGCCCGCGCCGCCCAGATGAATCCGCCCACGGATGCGTCCACGGTGCCGGTGCCACCCTCGCCGGGACAGATGCAGGCGCAAGCCTCCGGACGCGTCGATCCGACCGGCGATCCCGGGCAGGGCTTCGGCTTGGCGGAGATTCCCGCGCCCAAGCGCGTCAAGGTCGTCTCGGTGCGCCCGGACGGAACCATCCTGCCCAACGACGAACCGCCGGCCGCTGCCGCGCCGCGCCAGCCCGCCGGCAAAACCAGCGACCGCACCGGGCCCGTGGCCAAGGCGTCGACCCCGAAGCCGGTGACGGCCAAGACGACTTCGCGCGTCGCGTCCGCGGCCAAGCCGACCGACAAGAGCATCGACTCGCTGGCCGCCGGCGCGGACGACGCCCCGGCGACCAAGCCGGTGCGCAAGCCCAAGCCGCAGCGGGTCGCCTCGGCCGAACCCGGCGACGGGACCAGCGAAACCCCGGCCCCGGCCATGGACGAAAGCGGCGGCGGCTTCGCCGTGCAGCTCGCCGCGCCCGGCAGCGAGGCCGACGCCAGGGCTGCCTCCTCGCGCCTGTCGAAGAAGTTTTCCGACGCTCTCGGCGGCCATCGCATCGGCTTTCACCGGGCCGACAGCAACGGCAAGCCCGTGTTCCGCGTGCGGGTCAGCAGCCTGAGCCGGGCCGACGCCGTGAGCCTCTGCGAGAAGCTCAAGGCGGATGGCGGCAGCTGCTTCGTCGCCAAGAACTAGACCTGTGCCCCGCGCCTTCGTCTGCGGCTGCCGCGGGCTCGCGCTTGGCGCCGACGAGCGGGCCTTCCTGAGGGAGGCCGACCCGCTCGGCGTGATCCTGTTCAAGCGCAACATCGAGGGGCCTGACCAGGTCCGCGCGCTGACGGCGGAGATCCGCTCGGCGCTCGGCCGCGACGAGGCGATGGTGCTGGTCGATCAGGAGGGCGGACGGGTGCAGCGCCTCGCCGCACCTCATTGGCGCCGTCACCCAGCCGCCGCCCGCTTCGCAGCCGTAGCCGACACGGCCGCACGGATCGCGGCCGTCCGCCTCGGCGCCCGGCTTCTCGCCGCCGAGCTGCGTGCCGTCGGCATCAATGTCGATTGCATGCCTGTGCTCGACGTGCCGGTCGCCGGCGCCCACGACATCATCGGCGACCGGGCCTACGCCCGCGACCCTTCGCTCGTCACGACCCTCGGCCGCGCCGCCGCCGACGGCCTCCTCGACGGCGGCGTGCTGCCGGTGATGAAGCATGTGCCCGGCCACGGCCGGGCGGCGGCGGACAGTCACATGGCCCTGCCGGTCGTCGAGGCCTCGCGCGACGAGCTGGAGGCCTCCGATTTCGAGCCGTTCCGCCGCAACCGCGACCTGCCGGCGGCGATGACCGCGCATGTGGTCTATGCCGCGATCGATCCCGAGCGCCCGGCGACGATCTCGCCGGTGGTGATCCGCGACGTGGTACGCGGCGCCATCGGCTTCGACGGCCTGCTGTTCAGCGACGACCTGTCGATGAAGGCCCTGCAGGGCAGCTTCCGTGACAAGGCGACCCGGCTCTTCGCCGCGGGGGTCGACGTCGCCCTGCACTGCAACGGTGAGCGGGCGGAGGCCGAAGAGGTCGCCGCGGTGGCGCCCGTGCTGGCGGAGGCCGCTGCGATCCGGGTCGAGCGCGCCCGCGCGGCCCTGCGCCGTCCGCAGGCGGACTTCGACCGGGCGGCGGCCGCGGACATTCTCGATCGCGTGCTTGCGGCCTCGGCCTGATCGGCCGAAACTGCTTCGGCCGGGTTGGCCGGCCGGGCCGGAACGTATGGACGATGCTTTCTTCGATTTGGAGCCGGCGACGGGCGAGGACGAGCGCCTCTTCGTCGACCTCGACGGGTTCGAGGGTCCGCTCGACCTGTTGCTTGAACTCGCCCGTCGTTCGAAGATCGATCTGCACCGTATCTCCCTGCTCGCCCTCGTCGAGCAGTACCTCGCCTTCATCGAGCAGGCCCGCGCGGTGCGGCTGGAACTGGCCGCCGATTATCTCGTGATGGCCGCCTGGCTGGCCTATCTCAAGTCGCGGCTGCTGCTCCCGCGCGAGCAGGACGCGCAGCAGCCCGACGTCGGCGAGCTGGCCGCCGCTCTGGCCGAGCGGCTGCGACGTCTCGACGCGATCCGTGCCGCCGCGCGCGCCCTGCAGGCGAGACCGCAGCTCGGCCGAGACTTCGCCCTGCGCGGCGCTCCCGACGCAACCCTCGCCGATGCCGGTCCGCCGCTCTGGACCGCCACCGTACACGACCTGCTCGCCGCCTACGTCCGGCAGCGCCGGCGCCGCGAGCTGTCCCGCGTCACCCTGCACAAGCGCGAGGTCTGGTCGCTCGCGCACGCGCGCGAGGCCCTGCTGCCGCTGCTGGTGGCGGCGGACTGGCACACCCTCGACGCGCACCTCGCCGCCTTCTGCACGACGCCGTCGCGCCGGCGCACGGTGCGCGCGAGCGCGCTGTCGGCGGTGCTGGAGATGGTGCGGGAAGGCCGCCTCGCCGTGCGGCAGGAGTTGAACTTCGCGCCGCTGTGGATCCGCTCGCGGCAGTCGGCAGCGACCTGATGGTCCGATCCCCGGCCGAGGTCGTCCGCCTCTTCCCAGGCCCGGACGTGCCAGGACGCGACGGCGCTCCCCGGCGCTTCGCCGAGGCCGTGCGCATCGCGGAAGCGCTGCTGTTCGCGACGGCCGGGCCGCTGGCCGAGGCGGAGATCGCCCGCCGGCTGCCGCCCGGCATCGAGTGCGCGGCCGTTCTCGCCAAGGTGCAGCAGGACTTCGCCGGTCGCGGCGTGCAGCTGGTGCGCGTGGCCGGCAAATGGGCGTTGCGCACGGCCGACGACCTTGGCTGGCTGCTCTCGGACGCGGCCCGTGAAACCCGCAGGCTGTCGCGCGCCGCCACCGAAACGCTGGCCATCATCGCTTATCACCAGCCGGCGACGCGGGCCGAGATCGAGGAGATCCGCGGTGTCGCTGTGGCCAGGGGAACGCTGGACCTGCTGATCGAGCTGGACTGGGTGCGCCCGCGCGGGCGTCGGCGGGCGCCCGGGCGCCCGGTCATCTACGCGACGACCGAAGGATTCCTCCTCCATTTCGGCTTCGAAACGCTCGCCGACCTGCCCGGCCTCGACGAGCTGCGCGGCGCCGGGCTGTTCGACGAACGGCACTATCCGCCCCTGGCCGGAGCCCGGCCCGGCGACGAGATCGAAGGTCCTGAGCCTGAAGAAGCGGAACCGGGGTACGAGGCCGATGAGGCCGACGACGATCTCCCCAACGCGCCGTGAATGGTGCGACCCCCCGCCTTGTTTTCAGGTAAGGCCGAGAATAAGTCTCACCCGACGGGTCGAGCGGGTAAGCGCGGAGCAACTCCTATGGGCAGCATGTCCCTCATCCACTGGATCATCCTGGGAGCGCTGGCGCTCCTGCTGTTCGGCGGCAAGAACAAGATCTCCGATGTCATGGGCGACGTCGCCAAGGGCCTCAAGAGCTTCAAGAAGGGGCTGATGGACGACGACGAGGCCAAGCCGGCCGCTCGCCCGGTCGAGCCGGCCCGCAGCCTCGACCACTACCCGCCGACCCAGCCAACGACCTACGCAGCCCCGCCGCAGCCTGTCAGCCGCGACACCGAAGCCAACAAGGTCGGTTGACGCGTCGCCCTTCAGTCCCGCGCGGTCAGCGGCCCCGGATGCAAGTTCAACGGACGCCGGGCGAACGAATGCCGGGCCAACGAATGCAAGGCTGACGCAGCATGTTCGATTTCGATGCGAGCAAGCTGATCATCGTCGGCGTCATCGCGCTCATCTTCATCCCGACAAAGGATCTGCCGCGCGTGCTGCGTCAGGTCGGGCAGTTCGTCGGCAAGATGCGCCGCCTCGCCTCCGAGTTCCAGGGTCAGTTCATGGACGCGATGCGGGATGCGGACATGGCCGATCTCCGGCAGGAAGCGCAGAAGCTGTCCGAGGCAGCCCGCGCGTCGAGCGGCCTCGACACCGTCCACGATTTCAACCGGCACATGACCGGTACGCTGGCCGCCGCGCCGCCTCCGCCGGCGACGGGACACGTCCAAGCCGCCGTGCCCGCGACTTCCGACGCCATGACGGAGGCTGAGCCGCCGCACCACGACGATCCGCAGGTGGATCCCGACGCGACCGACCGTAAGGCCGCGATCGGCCACTCCGTCTGAGATGGGTGGCGCGAGCGGGCCGATGAGGCGCACCCGATCGAACCGTCGTTCGAGCGCCCGCGCGCCGTGGGCGTTCGCGCCGTGACCGATGCCGACATCGAGGCGACCAAGGCGCCTCTCATGGACCACATCGTCGAGCTGCGCTCGCGCCTGATCAAGGCGCTGATCGCTTTCATCGCGATGTTCCTGCTGTCGTTCTTCTTCGCCCGGAACATCTACAACGTGCTTCTCGTGCCCTATCAGCATGTGGCCGGGCCCGACGCGCGCCTGATCTACACGGCGCCGCAGGAATACTTCTTCACCCAGATCCGCGTCGCCTTCTTCACCGCCGCCTTTCTCGCCTGCCCGGTGATCTTCACCCAGCTCTACGCCTTCGTCGCGCCGGGGCTGTACCGGCACGAGCGCAACGCGTTCCGGCCCTATCTCTTCGCCACCCCGCTGTTCTTCGCGTTCGGCGGTCTGCTCGTCTACTTCGTGGTGATGCCGAACCTGCTGCACTTCTTCCTCGGCATGGAGCAGTCCAAGGAGCCGGGGCGGGCGCAGATCGAGCTTCTGCCGCGCGTGAGCGAGTACCTGTCGCTGATCATGACGCTGATCTTCGCCTTCGGCCTGATGTTTCAGCTGCCGGTGGTGCTGACCCTGCTCGGCCAGATCGGCCTCGTCGACACCGTTTTTCTGCGCTCGAAGCGGCGCTATGCCGTGGTGCTGGTGTTCGCCGCCGCCGCGGTGCTCACCCCGCCCGATGCCTTCTCCATGCTGGCCCTCGCCGTGCCGGCCTACGCGCTCTACGAGGGGGCGATCATCGCCGTGAGCGTGATCGAGGAGCGTCGCCGGCGCGAAGAACTGAAGCGCGCAACCCCGTCCTGACCCCTCAGCGCTGCTGCGGCCCATGATACGAGACCGTGTCGCGGCTGGAGTCGCGGTACACCGTCACCCTGGCGAGGCCGGCGCAGCGCGGCTCCACGGTTCGCCAGATCCACGCGGCGAGGTTCTCCATCGTCGCGGGACCAAGAGCGGGGATGTCGTCGAGCAGCCGATGGTCGAGCCCGTGACGCGCCTCGTCCAGCACGCGTTCCAGCAAGGTCAGGTCGATCACCATGCCGGTCGCGGGATCGGGCGTGCCGCGCAGGGTCACTTCGGCGCGGTAGGAATGGCCGTGGATGCGGCGGCTGGGATCGGTTTCCACCGTCCGCTCCAGCGTGTGCGCCGCCTCGAACCAGAACTGCTTCGAAATCTCGAACATCAAGCTATGCCGATCGCCTTGTGCGTTTGCAGGCTGAAGCGCCAGCGCGGGTTGGCCAGGCAGTAGGCGACCGCCGCCCGCGTGTTCTCCGTTTTTGCCGGACCGTCCATCGGCTGCAGCCAGAAGTGCCGGAAAGCCAAGCCGGCGAGCGATCCCGGGTCCAGTCCCGGCTGCGGGAACACGAGCTTGAGTTCGTCGCCGCTCCCGACGTGCAGGGGAACGCCGGCCTTGGGGCTGACGCAGATCCAGTCGACGCCGCGCGGCACGGGACGGGTCCCGTTGGTTTCGATCGCGCAGGTGAAGCCCAACGCGTGCACCGCCTCGATCAGCTGGTCGTCGAGCTGCAGAAGCGGTTCGCCGCCGGTGAACACCACGTATCGGCGGCCCTCGTTGCCGCCATCCTCCTGGCCGCCTCCATCGCGGCAGCCCCAATCCCGACCCCTCCAAGTCGCGGCGATGGCGGCGGCCAGGGCGGCAGCCGTGGCGAAGCGCCCGCCGCCGTTGCCGTCGGTGCCGACGAAGTCGGTGTCGCAGAACCGGCACGCCGCTTCTGCGCGATCCGCCTCGCGACCGCTCCACAGATTGCAGCCGCTGAAACGGCAGAACACCGAAGCGCGGCCGGCCTGAGCCCCTTCACCCTGCAGCGTATAGAAGAGTTCCTTGACCGCGTAGGTCACGCCAGCCCAGCCCGTTTTCCCATTGCCGCGCAGATGGGGCGGGGGAGGGCGGAACGTCAAGGCACCGGCCAAGACACCGGCCAAGACACCGGCCA
>CAXTMA010000002.1:41337-56902 GCA_964245015.1 uncultured Beijerinckiaceae bacterium
CACCGGCCAAGACACCGGCCAAGACACCGGCCACGCCGGCCGCGCCGATCCCCTTGCTCCCGGTGGGAGGAAGCGGCTAAAGAGGGCGGATGTAGGAGTGTAGCTCAATTTGGTTAGAGCACCGGTCTCCAAAACCGGGGGTTGGGGGTTCGAGTCCCTCCTCTCCTGCCAACGAGTCTCCTGCCAACGAGTCTCCTGCCAACGAGGCCCTTGCCGCCGGCGAGCCTTCAGCGTGCAGCTCGCAAGTACTCGCTGATCGACCCTTCTGCATTGTCATCGGCCTTGAACGATAGATTGTCGCGCGGCTTGATCGCCACCGCGGTTATCCCCACGTCCTAGTCAACATGGCTTGAGGCCTCGAGCGGCGACCTATTCTTGTGGACGACGCGAAGGCGAGCGATCCCGAGACCGCTTTGGGACATCGCCAGTTGATCGCGAGCAGGCCGGGACAAAGCAACGGGCTCGAAGATCCAGCAGAAAAGGCATTCATCATGATTTTCAGAAAGCAGTCGCTCGCGTTGCTGTCGCTCGCGCTAATGGCGTCGCCTGCGACAGCGTGGGCTTTCGGAGGCGGCGCCGGCTGCTCCGACCTGCCCGAGTACTACCGGGCGGTCGGCGCCCTCCAGGGAATGACGGGTGCCTGCGACATGTCGGTCGAGCAGGCGCAGCGCATCGTTGCGCAGCAAGGCCCGCAACCCGCAGGCGGGACGTTCGCCGGCGCCGCAGTGTCGAACGTCGACCCGGCCGGCCCGGTGCCGCACGCGCGCCACCGCCGTCATCGGGTGCGACCGCTTCAGCCGTGAGGCAAAGGGATGAGCTGCGCTCCACGCAGGCCGCCCTGCACCTGCCCTGCAACATCCGCATGGGTGACTTAAGCGTTCACCCTTCAGCCGCCCTCGGCGTCGTTCACATCGGACGCGGGCTGTCGGCTCGCGTGCCGGTCAAGGCCGAGCGCAGGCCCAGGGTCTCCGGCGCCGTCGGCCGGCCATCTCGCCAGCGCCTCGTGACCCCCTTGCGTCAGGCCGTACCAGCCCCGCTCGGCGCGCCTGAACCAGCCGTAAACGTTGCGTCGCAGGATCTTGGCCGCATCGGGCGCCGATGCCTTCAGGTCGCGCGGCCGGCCTGGCCCGCCGGCAAGCAGCGCGGCGCACAGCAAGGCCTGCTGGCGGTAGGCGGTCATCACCGGCTGGCGCGAGCCACCACCCGTCGCGGGATCGCCCCGCCGTCGCCTGTGCTCGGCGACGAGACGGGAGCGGCGGCGCTTGTCGCGGCGGGGCATCGGCGCGTCCGGGCTGACGTGCACGCTCACGCCGCCGCCCTCGTCGACACCCAGCATGCCGAAGCCGAGCCGTCGGCAGAGCTGGCGGAAGCGGGCATCGCCTTCCCGGCCGCCGCCGCGCTTCGACGTCCGTGCCGCGAGCCAAACCTCGTCGCCGATGCCGGCTCGGTCGACGCCCTGCAGAACCAGTTCGAGGTTGAAGCGCAGCTTGAGTTCGCAGATGACGATCAGCGGTGGGTCGTCGCCGCGCAGGGCGACGAGATCGCAGCCCTCGACCTCGCCCTTCACCGTGAAGCCGAGCCCTTCGAGAAAGAGCTTCACCGGCTGGTACAGCGCGGATTCCAGACCTGACACCCGCTGGTGGATCCGCGAGAACTAACGCGACGCCGTGCGCCGCCATTTGGCTTCGAGACCGGCGTTGATCCGGCGCACGCGTGCGCCGAACGCCGCCCAGAACGCTTCGCCCGTCTTGGGCCGTCCTCCGGCCATCAGGTTCTCGGCCGGTGAACTCGCGAAGTCGGGGCGCCGGAGCGGCATCGCACCGTAGGGCTTCAGGCTGACAACGGCGACGAGGTCCGCCGGCACAATGGTGGCGGCGAGCGGCGAGCCGATGCTGGCGAGGTGAAGGCGTGCCCGCTGGCAGTAGGTGACGGACAGCGGCGACATCGTTTCGCTGCCGTGGCCGGCGCGGTACTTCATCAGCGTGCGGCAAACGTTGCCCTTGGCGAGCCGCCACGCCGCTCCGAGATAGGCGGCGCCGTAGTGGATGTTGGTCGCGGGATCCGCCAGCTCGGCCGCGCTGCCGCGGAAGCCCATGCCGGCGGCGGTGGTCGGGCGAACCTGCATCAGCCCGATCTCGCCGACATCGCCGATGCGATCGGGCCGATAGTCGCTCTCGATCTTGATCACGGCATCGACCAGACTGAAGGGCAGGCCGGCGTCCTTGGCTTCGCGTTGCGCGATCAGCTGAAAGGCGAGCTTGTCCGCCGCCGGGTCGGAAGGCGGCAGGGGATTGGCACGCGGCACCGGGTTGAGAGACGGCGCGGAAACGGCGGCGTGGCTCTGCGCGTCGCCAACAGGCTCGGCGCCGGCGCCCGTTGCCAAGAGTGCCGCCAGCGGTGCGACGACGACGAATGTGCAAACGGAGCGCAAACCATAACCCTCGCGACGACGAAGCTTTGCCGAGACAAGCTTAACATCTGCTTGCGAACGCAACACCATGCACCCGCATTAGACCTCCGGACGGTGGTTGCCGTCGATGCTTGCCGCACGCGCGTCTGATCCGCGCCCGCGGTTGAAAGGGCGAGACCTTGTTCAAAGTCCTGATCCTGATCTGCGCCAGCACCGTCGAGCATGCGGCCTGCACGCCCGCGACGGCCATCGACATCGTCAGGGGGCCGCCGGCGCGATCCCTGTCGCAGTGCGTGCATGAAAGCCAGACGACGATCGCCATGACATCGATCAAGCCCGAGATCGGAAAGCAATACATGAAGGTCGTGTGCGCCGGCGACCAGCCCTCCTGAGCCACGAGCCGGCATGGATCGTCCGGGCAGGCCAGCCTGATTCGACTGAGACGATGTCAGGGCCGTTTCCCGCCTCCGCCGGACGGAGCAGAGTCGTACGACCAGAAGCGCCCGACGGACAATGATCCATTGCGCCCGTCCTCCGTTGCGCCGGTTCCGACGCAGCCCCGGCGACCTCGCCCGGCTACCTCGAAAGGGTTCACCATGCCTCGCTCCGATGCCGCAGTGCTGACACTCGTGCTGGCGCTTCCACTCGCGACGGTCGCGCGAGCGGATGACGGCGGCACGAGGGCGGAGGCCGAGCGCTCGCTGCAGTCCTATCTCGCCATGTGGTCGAGCGATGCACGGGTCACGGCCGCCACTGTGGAGCGTTTCTACGCGCCCCAGGTCGTGTACTACGGCAAGAGCTTCTCGCGGGCGAAGGTGCTTGCCGACAAGCAGGCGTTCATCCGCTCCTACCCGGTCCGCGACTACCGGGAAGTGCCCGGCACCTTCGCCGGGAGCTGCAACGACGACCGCAGCCGCTGCCACGTCAGCGCCGAAGTGGCGTGGCGGCGTGTCGACCGGCACGGAGTCGCGTCGACCGGTCGGGCCCGGCTCGGGTTCGACTTCATCCCGATCGACGGTGGCCGCAAGATCGCCAGGGAAAGCGCCCGCCTGCTCGGCGTTGACCGCGGCTGACGACGCTCCGCCTGGCGCATCGGACCCTAAACCGGGTCCGATGCTTTAACCTATTGTGCCGCATCGGATTCGTCCGAAAACCGCTGCGCACTTTTCGGTCCGATGCTCTAGGCAGGTTCACGTTGACAGGCCAACGCTTCGCCCGCTGAGCCTTTTGCTATGCCGCATGTTTTGCCGCAAAACCACGGGGCACTTTCGTGAAACCTGCTTAGGGCCGGCTCGGCAGCCCGGCCACCACCGGACCGGGCGGCAGGATGCCTTCGCGCAGCACCGCCCGCCGCAGCGGCCCGATGAAGCGCAACGCCATCGCCCCGACGCCTCTCGCCACGTCCACGGGCGCGAAGTCCATCATCAGTGATCGGCTCAGCACGTCGACGCCGTTGGTGCGCAGCGCGATATCGCGACGCCGCGCCCGTTCATAGGGCTGCAGCCGGCTCAAGGCGCCGAGGTCGCCGGCCTTCGACCCCGCCGTGGCTGGCTCCAGCGTGGCCGGTCCCAGCGTGGCGACAAGCTGCGCGATGTCGCGCAGGCTGAGGTTGAGCCCCTGCGCGGCGAGCGGTGGAAAGGCGTGGGCCGCTTCCCCGACGAGGGCGATACGCGGAGCCACGAGCCGGCTGACCCGCAGCCCGCCCATCGGGAAGGTGCCGCGTGCCGCCTCGAAGGTGATGTCGCCGACGCGCGAGCGGGTCTGCGCCTTCAGCTCGGCGGCGAGCGCGGCGTCGTCGAGCCCGCGGCGGCGGTCGGCCTCGGCCGTCGACATCAGCCAGACCAGCGAGGAGCGATGGGGATGGGCGGCCGTGCCGCGCAGCGGAACCAGCGTGCAGGGGCCGCCGCGGGTATGGAATTCCGTGGAGAAGCCATCGTGTGGCCGGGAATGTGAGATCAGGGCGGTGATCGCGGCCTGCGGATAGGTCCAGGAGCGCGCCGCGATGCCGGCGGCGCTGCGCGAGGGCGAACGGCGTCCGTCGGCGGCGATCAGCAACGCCGCGCTGATGCATCCGTCATCGCCGTCCCACACGCGGACGTCCTCCTGCCCGATCTCGATGCGATCGAGGTGGGCGCCGGTCAGCCGCACGCTTGGCAAAGAGGCGGCTTCGGCGGCGAGGCCGGCGACGAGGCGATCGTTCTCGACATTGGTGCCCAGCGCGTCGAGCTTGATGTCGCCGGCATCAAGGGTGAGGGGCGGCACCGGCCAGCGCGTCCCCGTGTCGTCGATGATGCGGATGGCGCGGATCGGCTGCGCCTTGTCGGCGAAACGGTCCCACACGCCGAGCGACTTGAGGTAGCGCAGCGATCCCTCGAACAGCGCCACGGTCCGTCCGTTGGCCGTGCAATCGGAATGGCCGGCGCAGACGACGCTGTAGCCGGCCCGCGCCAGGGCGATCGTCGCCGCCAGGCCGGTTGCTCCGGCTCCGGACACGACCACGTCCGCTCGCTCGATCATCTCGCCGGCTCCCATCCTACGTGAACCTGAGATCGCCCCAGCTCGGGCCATCGGCAAGGCCGCGAAAGGTCTCAGGCGTCGGCGCGCGCGAGAAACCGGTCGAGGCGAGCGATGGTCGGATCGTCGGCCAGCAGCGGAGCGTGGCCCTGGCCCGGCACCACCAGCGCCTCGCAGCCGGGCCAGCGCCCGGCCATGGCCTCGAGCGTCGCGGGCGACAGCAGGTCGGAGTTCTCGGCGCGGATGGCGAGCAGCGGCAGACCGCGCAACGCGTCGAATTGCTCCCACGCGTCGGGCAAAGGCTTCGAGAGATCCAGCGCATCGAGCGTGCGGGCGATGGCGGGGTCGTAGCGCAGGCGGAGGTCGAGGGGATCGGCGCCGAAGGTGGTTTCGGCGAAGATCCGCCATTCGTCCGCTGACAGGCCGCTGAAGCCGAGCGCCGGCCCGAGCCGCAGCATCGCGACCGCCTCGGCGATGCTGCGCGGCGCCGGTCCGGCGACGCCGACATAGTCCCGGATGCGCCGCAATCCGTCCGCTTCGAGCACCGGGCCGATGTCGTTGAGGATCACCGAGCGCATCAGTTGCCGCTCGGCCGATGCGAGCGACATGATGAGGAGACCGCCGCGCGACGTGCCCAGCCAATGTACTGGCCCCGAGACGTGTCCGCGCAGCCAGCCGAGGACGTCCCGTGCTTCGCTGGCAAGATTGTAATGGTGCCAGTCCGGATCGTGGTCGGACAGGCCGCGACCGCGGGAGTCGAAGGCGTAGACGGTGCGCGGCGTGACGCTGTGCCCGGCCAGGGCGCGCGCGAGGACGGCGAAGTCGGCGGCGCTCCGCGTCAGGCCGGGGAGGCAGACGAGCGGCGGCCGGCCCCCGTCGCCCCCCGGTGGACGATGGACGCGCAGGTGGAGGCGAAGGCCGTCGGCGGCGGTGTGGAACAGCGAGATGGCATCGGCCGGCACGAAACATCCCTCGTCAAGACGCCCTTAACCTTCGGACGAAGGGGGTCGGGCCGTAAATTCTCCCTTAAGCGAAAAGGTCGAGCTTGCTTCCATCGAGCGTTCGAGGGTTTTGGTTCATGGACGTTGGTACCGAGACTCACCCGCGCGTTCTCGTGGTGGAGGACGAACCCCTGCTGCGGCTGTTCAATGCCGACATGCTCATCGACGCCGGTTTCGACGTGGTGGAAGCCTGCGACGCCGACGAGGCCCTGCGCCTGCTGGAAACGGTGGACGGCATCCGGGTCGTGTTCACCGACGTCGAGATGCCCGGCGCCCTCGACGGCTTCGCTTTGGCCGAACGCATCGAGACGCGCTGGCCGCAGATCGGCGTGGTCGTCACCTCCGGGCGCTGCCGCCCCGCAACATCCTTCGCCGCCCCCGCCCGCTGCTTCGTGCCCAAGCCGTTCCGGGCCGCTCAGATCGTGGGCGCCATCGACGCCTTCATGCAGGCCCGGCACTGAGGCGGAGCCGGCAAACCCGTCGGGGCGGACTTGAGGTCGGGTGCGTCCCGACCCTTCGTATGAATCTGCCGCCACATGCGGGAGCGCGCGGAAGACGCCGTTGCAGGCCGCTCGGCGGTACCGTGCGCGATGCGAACCTCGCCCGATAAGGCCGGCACCCTGCGTGCGTCCGGGCCGTCCGCGCATCAGCAGCATCGTACCGCGCAGTTGCCATCCGCACGGGTCGGCGCCATCACGATGCGATCGGGCCGAGTGCGAGTCGAGGCCGACGATGGCTGCGCGGCGAGATGGCGGCTCTTCACGCGAGGGTACCAACGAGAGCATCAGGGGTTCCGCAACCGTTGTCACGGTGCCGTGCCGGCTCTCGTTCACGTCAGGAGAAGGTCGGACGCATGCCCGGGGCGCTGACCGTGTGGTACAACACCAAATGCCCGGTATGCGACGGCGGCATCGGCTGGCAGCAACGCCGCCTCGTGGTCGCCGCACGCTCCGGCCTCCTTCAGTTCCGCGACATCAACCTGGAACCGGATGTCCTGGCATCGCGGGGCATCGGCATCGAGGCGATCCGACGCCGGCTCCACGGTGTGGACGGCGATGATCGCCTGTACGTCGGCGCCGACTGCGCGGCGGAAATCTGCCTGCGGACGCCGGGGCAGGCGTGGCTCGGCCACCTGCTGCGATGGCCGGGCCTGCGCGCATTGGCGCGCTTCTCCTACGATCGATTCGCGGATGTCCTGTACGCCTGGAATCGCCGCAAGGGGCACTGGTGAGGCCGAGCGGGCAGATGACCCGACGTCGCGCTCGCCTGCGACGCCGGGCGGATCGCGCCCCGCCAGAAACCGTCCCGCCCCTCGATGCACCGGACGCGACGGCCGGTGCCATTGCCTTTCTCCCGCCTAAAGCTTGGCTTGCCGGTCCGGCGTGCCGTTGGCGGCGACCGCCTTCGCCTGATCGGCGAAGATCGCCTCGTACATCGTGACGTTGGCCATCACCCGCTGCACGTAGTTGCGCGTTTCGGTGAAGGGAATGCGCTCGATCCAGTCGACGGGATCGACGGCGGGGCTGCGCGGGTCGCCGTAGGCCTCGATCCATTGCTTCACCCGGCCACCGCCGGCGTTGTAGGCGGCGAAGGTGAGGATCAGCGAGCCGCCCTGCTCGGACATCAGCTCGCCGAGATGGGCGGCGCCGAGCTGGGCGTTGAAGGCGGGATCGGTGGTGAGCCGGGAGGCGTCGAAGGGCACGCCGGCCTTGGTCGCCGTGCGCCGCGCGGTGGCATCGATGATCTGCATCAGTCCTTTCGCCCCCGCCTTGGAGACGACCGCCGGCATGAAGGCGCTTTCCTGCCGGGCGATGGCGTAGACGACCGGACGCGCCGCCGAGTTCTGGAGCGCCTCGTAGTGCGGGATACCGAAGGTGGGAAAGGCGAGCGTGTCGACCGCGATGCCGCGCTGTCCCAGCATCTTGCCGACGGTGAGCGCGACGTGGGCGTCGCCGGTGGCGCGCACCACGCTGGCCAGGGCCCGCACCTGGCGGCCGTCGGTCAGCGCGCTGGCCGCATCGACCGCGAGCGCGTTGGCCGCGTCCCGCTCGCCGGCCGCGTAGAGGAGCTCGATGGCGCGCACGGCCTCGTCGCGCGCAGGCCCGATCGCCTCGACCGGCGGCTCGCTGACCGGCGTCGCCGTGATGCCGAGCAGGTTGCGGGCGATCTGGCCGTAGAAGGTCGCGCCGTAGCCGGCGGCCTTCTGGTAGAAGGTCCGGGCGCGCTCGGTCGCGTCGGCTTCGCTGGAGGCTTCGGCCGTGCGGCCCTGCCAATAGGCGATGCGGGCGACCGAGGTGGGTGTTTCCACGATCTTGGCGGCCTGCGCGAAGTGGTAGGCGGCACGGGCCGGTTCGTTCATGAAGCGCAGGGCGATCCAGCCGGCATGGAATTCGGCCTCGATCTTGGCCTCGCCGGTCGCCGCCGCATGGGTTGCGCAGATCACGTAGGCGGCGTTGATGTTGCCGTTGTCGAGGAGGCGCCGCGCCAGCACCCGGCGCTCGGTCCACCAGTCGTCGCCGTCGATGAGCTGGACCGGGTCCTTTGGGGCGCTCTGCATCAGGGTCGCCGCCTCCATCAGCTTGTCCTCGCGACGCAGCTTCTGCACCTCCGCCAGGATCAGGCCGGGATCGCGGCGCAGCGCCTCGGGCACGGCGGCGATCATCTTGTCGCTGGGGGCATCCAGGATGACGGCGGCGCGTGCCTTCTCCAGCGCCAGCACGTCCGCGCCGGCCTGGGCGGCATAATGCAGCGCCGGCCCGAACTGCTCCTTGTAGACCAGCCTGTCCGCCCGGTACTTGTAGTCGCCGCGCGTCAGCTCGGCCCCGAAATCGGCCTTCAGCCGGCCTTCGAGCGGCGCCGACAGGTCGCTGTCGCGAAACACCGCCCGCGCCAGCTCCGCCGCCTCCGCCGGACGGTTGTCGGCCTTGAGCGCCTTGGCCAGGGCCAGCTTGCCCAGGGTGGTGGTCGGCTGCGCCGTGGCGAAGAAACGCTCAACCACCTTGGGATCGCTGACGTGGAGGAGGCGGGCCTCGCTTTGATGGCGAAACCAGCTCTTCGTCGGCCACTCCGGGTGAGCCGCGCGGAACGCCTCGAGCCGGTTGAGGCCGATCTTCGCCGGCGCGTCGCGTAGCGCCAGCCATTCCAGCGCCGTTCGCACCACCGGGTTCGTGATCCCGGCGGCGATGGCGTCGCCGCCGCCGACGTTGTCGGCCCGGTAGGCGGCGATGGCGTCTTCGATGCCGGCCGGATCATAGCCGAGATCGCGCAGCTTGCCGTCGGCGGCGGCGACGAGGTAGGCCTGCCGCAGGGCCGAGCCGTCCTGCGCCGCCTGCGGCAGGTCCAGCACCGGGCCGATGGGGTTGAGGCCCCCAGCCTCCTCCGACCTCGCGTCGCGAAGGTTGGCAGCCTGCAGGGTCGGGTCTGTTGGATCGCCGTCCTGCGGCTTCACGCCCGGCCGCAGCGAGCCGTAGACCGCCGATCCGACGGCTGCGGCCGCCTTGCCGATCGTTGTTTCGGTTCGGCGGACAGCCCGGCTGAAGCCATTGCTCGGGTTCTCGCCGATATTGGCCGGCACGAGCGCGGCGGCGCACAGCGCCGTCGTACCCAGGAGCAGCAGTCCGCGAGTCCTGTGGATCATGCCCGCACCTTTCAAGCCTCGCACCGGACCACACCTCGCGCAGAACCTGAGCCCCGTCCCCGGCAGTGTCTTTCACCGAGGGTTAAGCGAGCGTTGACGGGCGAAGCTTCCATCGCCTTGCAGGCGGCGAGGGTCGTTGCGTTCCGCCGGCGAGCCGCTATGTCTGACGACGCCGCGAACCGGCCCGAGGCCACAGGAGCCCGAGGATTACGGCGTCGTCAGGGCGCCACGGCGGCGGGGTAGGGCGATGATGCGCAAAGGGTTGCCAGTCTCGAACGATGCGTCGGCGGCGGGATCGGCCGCAGGGAGGTTTGGCGGCTCCATCACCGCGCTGGTCACGCCCTTCAAGGCCGGCGCCTTCGACGAGGAGGCCTTTCGCTCGCTCATCGGCTGGCAGGTCGACAACGGCACCCATGGCTTCGTGCCGGTCGGCACCACCGGCGAGGGCCCGACGCTGAGCCACGAGGAACACCGCCGCGTCGTGCAGGTCTGCGTGGACGAGGTGCGCGGGCGCGGCCACGTGATCGCCGGCGCCGGATCCAACAACACGGTGGAAGCGCTCGACCTCGCCCGCCACGCCGAGTCGGTCGGCGCGGATGCGGTGCTGATCGTCACGCCGTACTACAACAAGCCCTCGCAGGAGGGTCTGTTCCGGCATTTCAAGACGATCAACGACGGCATCGGCATTCCCATCATCATCTACAACATTCCCCCGCGCTCGGCGGTGGACATGACCGTCGACACGATGAAGCGTCTGTACGAACTGAAGAACATCGTCGGCGTGAAGGACGCCACCGCCTCGCTGGCCCGCACCGCCCAGCAGCGCAACGCGCTCGGGCCCGACTTCATCCAGCTGTCGGGCGAGGACATGACCGCGCTCGGCGTCATGGCGCACGGCGGCCACGGCTGCATATCGGTGACCTCCAACGTCGCCCCCCGCCAGTGCGCGGCGATGCAGGAGGCCTGCCTCGCCAATGATTTTTGCACCGCCCTGGCGATCCAGGACAAGCTCGCCCCGCTGCACGCCGCCCTGTTCGTCGAGCCCAACCCGGCCGGCCCGAAAGGTGCGCTCGCCGAGCTCGGCCGCATCAGCGACGAGGTCCGCCTGCCGATGGTGAGCGCGAGCCCGGCCGCCCGCGAGCTGATCCGGGCGGCGATGGTGCACGCGGGCATCCTGAACTGACGTGCGTCTTCAAGCGAAGATCTGGCGATGACCGAGAAACCGGAACGATACAAGCTCGCCGCCGACAACCGCAGGGCCCGCTACGATTTCGCGCTGGGCGAAACCTTCGAGGCCGGGATCATGCTGGCCGGCACGGAGGTCAAGTCGTTGCGCACGGGCAAGGCGACCATCGGCGAAAGCTACGCCTCGGTCGAGCGCTCGGGCGAGGTGTTCCTGATCAACGCCACCATCCCCGAATACATGCAGGGCAACCGCTTCAACCACGAGCCGAAGCGGCCGCGCAAGCTGCTCCTGCATGCCCGCGAGATCGCCCGCATCGCGCAAGGGGTCGAGCGCGAGGGCATGACCATCGTGCCGCTCAAGATCTACTTCAATCAGCAGGGCCGGGCCAAGATCGAGATCGCGCTGGCCAAAGGCAAGAAGCTGCACGACAAGCGCGAAACCGAGCGCAAGCGCGACTGGGATCGCGAAAAGAGCCGCCTGATGAAGAACGGCGGCGCGTGACCCCCGGCACCTTGCCGGCCGGGGCGCACCGATCCCTGGGATGGGGCTTCAATCTCCGGCGACGAAGGCCGCGACTTCAGCGAAAAGAGCGCCGAACATGTCGGCCGTGAGCAGCCTCGTGCTCGTGTTGTAGCGCGAGCAATGATAGCTGTCGAAGAGGGCGACGGGTCTGCCGGCCGCGCGCGCGATGTCATGGCGGCGGCCGTGGACGAAGGGCACGGCGGCGACCCGGCCGCCGAGCGCGCGAACCACGCTGTCATGGGCGATGCGGCCGAGCGCCACAACGGCCCGCAGGTCCGCCATCGCCTCGATCTGGCCGAGCAGGAAGGGGCGGCAGGCGCTGATCTCGGCCGGTTGCGGCTTGTTCTGCGGGGGCACGCAGCGCACCGCATTGGTGATGGCGCAGCCGCGCAGGGTCAGGCCGTCGTCGGGGCGACGCTCGTAGGTTCCCGATGCCAGACCCGACCCGAGGAGCGTCGCGTAGAGAAGGTCGCCGGCGAAGTCGCCGGTGAACGGCCGCCCCGTGCGGTTGGCGCCGCGCAAGCCCGGTGCGAGCCCGACGATCAGCAGCCCTGCCTCCGCCGCGCCGAACGTTGGGACGGGCGCGTTGAACCAGGTGGGCTCGAGCGATCGCGCGTCCTCGCGGAAGGCGACGAGCCGGGGACACAGCGGGCAATCGCGGCCCGGCGGCAGGCTCCCCTTCGGCGGCTCCCCCTTCGACGGGCCTACCGGCGGCAGCGTCACAGGCGCGGCTCAACTGCCGCCGGCAGGGTCGGCCTGCAGCGGCGGCGCCGGGGCGGGCCGCCGGTCGGTGTATCTCTGCGTTCGTTCGGCCGGGTCGCGCCCGACCTTGGGGGCGAGATGGAGAAGGTCGATGAACTCATCGGCTTGGCGGCGCAGTTCGTCGGCGATCATCCCCGGCTGCGTCGAATTGGTGGACACAACGGAAACGCGGACGCCCTTGCGCTGCACCGCCTCGACAAGGGACCGGAAGTCGCCATCGCCGGAAAAGAGTACGAGGTGGTCGAGGTGGTCGGCCATCTCCATGGCATCGACCGCCAGCTCGATGTCCATGTTGCCCTTGACCTTGCGCCGTCCCAGTGTGTCGGTGAACTCTTTTGCCGGTTTGGTGACCACGGCGAAGCCGTTATAGTCGAGCCAGTCGATCAATGGTCGGATCGAGGAGTACTCCTGATCCTCGACGAGTGCCGTGTAGTAGAAGGCCCGTATAAGTTTTCCGCGACTTTGGAATTCTTTCAGAAGCTTCTTATAATCGATATCGAAACCGAGGGCCTTGGCAGTTGCGTAGAGATTTGCGCCATCGATGAAGAGTGCAGTGCGATCCAATTCAGCCATCACAAGGTCTCATGTTTATTCTTCTAAATGTTTACGCACGGCTTATTGGCAGCGAGCCTGGTCATAACATCCGACTCACGTTGCGGTACGTCGTCGCATGAAATCTTCTCCATGAGAGATGACGGTGCGCGCTGCGGCCGTCAAGCGCGGCAAGCCCGGCGGCACTGCTTGTGGATCAAAATTAATCTTTCTATCAGAGCGGGTTATTCGTATTTTCTTGCAACTGCGTTGATGATCCCGCTACAAAGCGCGGCTCCGATTGGCACGAAACAAGGATCGCGCATGGCTCGCGTGACAGTGGAAGATTGCGTCGACAAGGTCGAGAACAGGTTCGAGCTGGTTCTCATCGCCAGCCATCGCGCGCGCATGATCGCGTCCGGCTCGGCCATCACCGTGGAGCGCGATAACGACAAGAATCCGGTGGTGGCCCTGCGCGAGATCGCCGACCTCACCCAGGCGCCCGAAGACCTCAAGGAGGGCTTCATCCATTCCTTGCAGAAGCAGGTCGAGGTCGACGAGCCCGAAGCGCAGGTGGTGCCGGCGCTGACGCCGCAGGCGGATGCGTTGCAAACCGATGCCGGGGGCGATACGCAGTTCGACCGAATGACGGAGGAGGACCTCCTGCGTGGACTGGAAGGCCTCGTTCCTCCCGCCGCAACGGACGACGAAGGGGAGTAGCGGGATCGATCGGTTGCCGGATGCCAACGTGTCCGGCGGCCGGACCTCGCCGCGCGGCGTGGCCGACGGGAGGCGCGTTCCCCGGCGCCGTGTTTCGCGATGATGCGGCAATACGAGCTGGTCGACCGGGTCCGGCGATACAACTCCCAAACGGACGAGGTGCTCCTCAACCGCGCCTACGTCTACGCGATGAAGGCCCACGGCGCCCAGACCCGCGCCTCGGGCGACCCTTACTTCTCGCACCCGCTCGAAGTCGCGGCGATCCTGACCGACCTGCACCTCGATGATGCCACCATCGTGGCCGCCGTGCTTCACGACGTCATCGAGGACACGGAGTCGACGCGCGAGGAGATCGACCGGCTGTTTGGCCGCGAGATCGGCTCGCTCGTTGACGGACTCACCAAGCTCAAGCGCATCGATCTCGTATCCAAGCGCGCGGCGCAGGCCGAGAACTTCCGCAAGCTGCTGCTCGCCATCGCCGCCGACGTGCGCGTTTTGCTGGTGAAGCTTGCCGACCGGCTGCACAACATGCGCACGTTGCATTTCATGGCCGCGGACAAGCGCGCCCGCATTTCGGAAGAAACACTGGAAATCTACGCGCCGCTCGCCGGGCGCATGGGCATGCAGAGCCTGCGCGACGAGTTGGAGGACCTCGGCTTCCGCACCCTGATGCCCGAGGCCTACGCGACCGTCGCCGCCCGGCTCAACGACGTCGGCCGCGACAACGGCGGCCGCATCACCGCCATCGAGGACGAAATCGCGGCAGCGCTGGCGGCCGGGGGCCTGCGCGCGGAGGTCCGCGGCCGGCAGAAGCAGCCCTATTCCGTTTGGCGCAAGATGGAGCGCAAATCCATCACCTTCGAGCAGATCTCCGACATCTTCGGTTTCCGCATCATCGTGGGTACCGATGGCGAATGCTACCGCGCGCTCGGCGTGCTGCACACCCGCTGGCGCTCGGTGCCGGGCCGCTTCAAGGACTACATCTCGACGCCCAAGCCCAACGACTACCGATCCATCCACACCACCGTGGTCGGCCCAGGGCGGCAAAGGGTTGAGCTGCAGATCCGCACCGGAGCCATGAACGAGGTGGCCAGCAACGGCATCGCCGCCCACGTCCTCTACAAGGAGGGTTTCACCCGCAATTCCGCCGGGCTGCAAACCGAAAGCCAAGCCTTCGACTGGCTGCGCCGTACCATCGAGCAGCTCGCCGAAGGCTCGTCGCCGGAAGAGTTCCTGGAACACACCAAGCTCGAACTGTTCCATGACCAGGTGTTCTGCTTCACCCCGAACGGCCGCCTGATCGCCCTGCCGCGCGGCGCCACCGCGATCGACTTCGCCTATGCCGTGCACACCGACGTCGGCAACACCGCCGCCGCCGCCAAGATCAACGGCCGCGCCGAGCCGCTGCTGAGCGAGTTGCAGAACGGCGATCAGGTCGAGATCGTGCGTCAGGAGGGTCAGGTGCCGCCGGCGGTGTGGGAAACGCTGGTGGTGACGGGCAAGGCCCGCGCGGCGATCCGGCGGGCGACGCGCGAGGCGCTGCGCGCGCAATACGCCGGTCTCGGCCGCCAGATCGTCGCCCGCGCCTTCGAGCGCGCCGGGCGTCCCTTCGCCGAGGACAAGCTGAAGGCGGCGCTGCCGCGCTTCGCCCGCGCCAGCGTCGAGGAGGTTCTGGCGGCGGTCGGGCGCGGCGAGATGTTCTCCGGCGACATCCTCAAGGGAATCTATCCCGACGTCACCGATGAGCGGCGGCCGGACGAGCGCCGGCCGGTGGCGGCGCTGCGGGCCGGCAGCGAGGGCGGCTGGTTCGGGAGCAAAAGCAACCGCAACCTCGTGTTCCACCTGCCCGGCGCCAGCTCGGAGATCGACTGGAAGATGATGGTCAAGACCGGGCTCTACCCCGACCTTCCCGTGCACTACGCGCCCAACGGCGGCGCCCTGCCGGGGGACCGCATCGTCGGCATCCTCGATCCGGAGAAGTCGATCACCATCTACCCCATCCAGTCGCCGGACCTGACCGCCTTCGACGACCAGCCCGAGCGCTGGCTCGACGTGCGTTGGAACATCAACGACGACGAGCGGCAGTTCTTTCCCGCCAAGCTGGAGATCCTCGCCATCAACGAGCCGGGCACGCTAGGCACCATCGCCACCGTGATCGGCGAGAACGGCGCCAACATCGACAACATCGTGATGCGACCGAACTCGCCGGAAACGCGCCTCCTCGTCGCCGACGTCGAGGTGAGCGACGTCAAGCACCTGAGCTCGATCGTGTCGCAGCTGCG
>CAXTMA010000003.1:0-49297 GCA_964245015.1 uncultured Beijerinckiaceae bacterium
TCGGCCACCAGTCGCACCGCTGGAACCCGAAGATGAGCCCGTTCATCTTCGGCGCGCGCAACAACATCCACATCATCGATCTCGCGCAGACCGTGCCGCTGCTGCACCAGGCGCTGAAGGCCGTGTCCGACACCGTCGCCCGCGGCGGACGCGTTCTGTTCGTGGGCACCAAGCGCCAGGCGCAGGACCACATTGCCGATGCCGCCAAGCGTTCGGCGCAGTATTACATCAACTCGCGCTGGCTCGGCGGCATGCTGACCAACTGGAAGACGATCTCCGCCTCCATCCAGCGCCTGCGCAAGATCGACGACCAGCTCGACAACGGCACCTCCGGCCTCACCAAGAAGGAGCGGTTGATGATGAGCCGCGAGCGGGAGAAGCTGCAGAAGGCGTTGGGCGGCATCAAGGACATGGGCGGCGTGCCCGACCTGATCTTCGTCATCGATACCAACAAGGAGCAACTGGCGATCAAGGAAGCGGCGCGCCTCAACATTCCCGTGGCGGCGATCCTCGACACCAACTGCGACCCCGACGGCATCACCTTCCCCATCCCCGGCAACGACGATGCCGGCCGCGCGATCACCTTCTACTGCGACCTGTTCGCTCGCGCGGCGCTCGACGGCATCCAGCGCTCGCAGGGGTCTGTCGGCGTCGACATCGGCGAGATGGAGGAGCCGGTCACCGAGGATCTGCCGCCCTCGACCGTGCCGTCCGACGAGGCGGCCGCCGAGCCGATCGCCCCGGTCGCCGCCGACGAGGGCGAGTCTCCGGCCGAAGCGTTCGAGCTGCTGTCGGCGCCGCGAGGGGCGCCCGACGACTTCGCCAAGATCCAGGGCGTCGGCCCGCAGATCGTCAAGAAGCTCAACGACGGCGGTATCTTCCATTACTGGCAGATCGCCGCGATGACGCCGGACGACGAGGCCAAGATCGATGCCGACCTCAAGCTCGGCGGCCGCATCGCCCGCGACGGCTGGATCAATCAGGCCCGGGCGCTGATCGCCGCCTGAGTCGCGTCGGATGGCTTGCGCCACGCTTTAAGTCGCTTTTTCAAAGCGAAATCGAAGCTGGTTCGAACGCAAGGGGTGAACAGGCGCGCGAAGGCCTATTCAGGTCGCGGCCTCGCCGCGTTGCCAAGCGGCGCCTGTCCGCCCTTTGAACGGAACCGAAGTTCTCAAGGATTCAGGTGCGATGGCGACGATTTCGGCGGCAATGGTGAAGGAGCTTCGCGAGAAGACCGGCGCCGGCATGATGGACTGCAAGAACGCGCTCAACGAAACCGCCGGCAACATCGAGGGTGCCGTCGACTGGCTGCGCAAGAAGGGCCTGTCCAAGGCGGCCAAGAAGAGCGGACGGGTTGCGGCCGAAGGCCTCATCGGTCTCGTCGTGGACGGGACGCGGGGCGCCATGGTCGAGGTCAATTCGGAAACCGACTTCGTCGCCCGCAACGGCGACTTCCAGTCCCTGGTGCGCAACGTCACCGTCGTCGCGCTTGAGGGTAAGCTCGATGATGTCGAGGCGATCAAGGCGGCTACCTATCCCGGCGGCGGCACCACCGTCGAGGCGGCGGTGGCCAACGCCATCGCCACGATCGGCGAGAACATGACGATCCGCCGTGCCGCAAGGCTCGCCGTCAACGAAGGCGTCATCGCCCAGTACATGCATAATTCGGTGGGCGAGGGGCTCGGCAAGATCGGAGTCCTCGTCGCGTTGGAGTCGGCCGGTTCGGCGGACGCGCTCAACGAACTCGGCCGCAAGATCGCCCAGCACGTCGCCGCCATCAACCCGCTGGCGCTCGACGCGAGCGGCATCGACCCGGAGGTCGTGGCGCGCGAAAAGGCGGTGCTCGCCGAGAAGAACGGGGCCGGCAAGCCGCCGCACGTCGTCGAGCGCATCGTCGAGTCCGGCCTGAAAAGCTTCTTCAAGGAGAACTGTCTCCTCGATCAGGTGTCGATCCATGCCGAGCACGGGGGAAAGACCATCGGGCAGACGGTGAGGGAAGGTGCCGGCATCGGCGCACCGGTCGAGTTGAAGAGCTTCGTCCGCTACGCGCTGGGCGAAGGCATCGAGAAGGACACCGGTGACTTCGCCGCCGAGGTCGCGGCGGCGGCGTCCGGGCAGGCTTGAGGCGACCGGCACCGCTCGCTTGGGCGGTGCCCGCCCGGCGTCACAGCGTCGGTAGCCAGCGCTCCGGCACGAAGGCATAGCCCGCGCCATGCCGTTCCAGGTGGGCGAACGTGGGAAAGTCCATGTGCGTGCCGGCGACGAGCAGGCGGTCGGTCGCGACCTTGTCGAACAGGCGGCGCCGCTGTTCCCGCGCCTGCTCCGGGTCAAGGTCGAAGGCGATGCCGATCTCCGGGTGCCTGGCCTGCAGCACTGGCAGGTGGACGATGTCGGTCCAGAACAGGAGCTGCTCCGATCCCGACGAGATGTGCAGGCCGCTGTGGCCGGGCGTATGCCCCGGCAGGGGTTCGGCCGCGATGCCCGGCGCGAGTTCGCCGTCGGTAAAGGTCCGCGTGCGCTCGGCATAGGGCGCCACCGCCGCTTTGGCGCTGTCGAAGAAGGGCTGCATGCCCTCGGGCGCGGTGCCGTCGAGCCAGAACCTGGCCTCCTCGGCATGCATCAGCAGTTCGGCGTTGGGGAACACCGGGCGTCCGTCCGGGCTGCTGAGGCCGCCGGTATGGTCGGGATGAAGGTGGGTGAGGATCACGGTGTCGATGCCGTCGGGCGAAATGCCGGCGGCGTTCAGCCCCTGAGGCAGGCGCCCGCCGTCGAACATCGGGTTCGCGCCCGTTCCCGTGTCGATCAGCACCACCTTGCCGGCCGTGTGCACCACGAAGCAGCTGATCGAACTGGTCGGCGCTCCCGGCCGGAACGCCTCCTCCATCTCGCGCCGCATCTCCGCCTCCGGCAGGCCGCTCAGCATGTCGTAGCTGCCGACCAGCATGCCGTCGAGGATGGCCGTGACGACGATGTCGCCGATCTTGCGGCGGAACACGCCGGGGCTCTGGTTCGTCGGTGAATTCTGCAAGACATCGTCTCCGCTGCCGGCTTCCACTCCTTTATGGGGCATGCCCGGTGCCGGCCAAGCCGTCAGGCTCGGGCCCCGCGCCGGCCTTCGAAGAGCCAAGCGGCCATTAAGCTACCGAGCAGGGCGAGCAGGCCGATGAGGCCGATGGCGAGGGGCGCCAGCCCGATGCCCTTGACCTCGCTGGCGCCGGTCTTGCGGATGGCGACGTAGTCGGAGCCGCCGTAGATCGGGCTGTCGCGCATTTCGAGCAGGCGCGGCAAGGTGACGTCGCCGGCGGTGCCGCTGGCGATGCGGCGCACGGTGCCCCCGGTCGCTTCCGCGATGGGGCGCAGCTTGTCGGGGGTCGAGACCACCTCCTGGAACTCGCGCGGGTTCTGCGGGCCGACGTTGGCGAGCACGGTCAGGTCGCCGTCGCGTACCTTGTAGAGGCCGAGTTCCCTGGCCTCGACCGAGCCGGACCACAGGCCGGGCCGGCCGGCCTGCAGCGTCACGGTCTGCGTGCCCCCGGAGGGCAGGGTGACGGTGGCCGGCGGCACGTCCTTGCCCAGGCTCTGCCGCGTCACGGTGAAGCGTTTGCCGTCGCTGCTGGCGCGCAACGCTTCTTCTTCCAGGTCCGGTTCCTTCATCAGCCAGTGGGCGAGGCGGCGCAGCAGGTCGAGGTAGGGTCCACCGCCGTCGTAGCCGCGCGCCCACAGCCACATCTGGTCTGTGAGAAGCTCGGCGACGCGCCCCTTGCCCTCGCGCGAGAGGACCAGCACCGGCTTGGCGCCGGCCCCGTCCATCACCGCCGTGCCGCGGGTCACGTCGGCGGAGATCTGGCGAAACCACGGGCTCCAGTTCGGTGGCGTCCGGGCCGATCCGGCGAGGTCGCGGGTGACGGGATGCTTCTGCCCGTCGGTGGTGACGCTGGCGCGAAAGCCGCGCTCGATCAGCATGCCGTCGGGGCGGGCCGGGGCGATGCGCCCGATGGGCGAGAAGAAGATGCCCTCGGCCCTCGCGAAGTCCGGCCCGGCGGCGAGCAGAAGGGCACCGCCGTCGCGCACGTAGCGCACGATGTTGTCGAGGTACACCGGCGGCAGCACGCTCTGATTGGAATAGCGATCGAAGATGATGAGGTCGAAATCCTTGATCTTGCGACCGAACAGATCGGCGGTGGGGAAAGCGATCAGCGACAGCTCGTTGATGGGCGTGCCGTCCTGCTTCTCGGGCGGGCGCAGGATGGTGAAGTGTACGAGGTCGACGTTGGCGTCGGACTTCAGGAGGTTGCGCCACATCCGCTCGCCCTGGTGCGGCTCGCCCGAGACGAGCAGCACCTTGAGCTTGTCGCGCACGCCGTCGATCGTCACCACCGCCTTGTTGTTGAGGGTGGTCAGCTCGCCCGGCAGCGCCGCCACCTCCAGCTCCACCACGTTCTGCCCGCCGTGCTCGATCCTCACCGGCACCTTGATCGTTTCCCCCACCCTCGCCTGCACGGTGGCGACCTTGTTGCCGTCGCGGCGCACGTCGAGGCTCACCGGCTCGCCGCGGTTGTCGGTGTCGAGCACCTTGAGGGCGATGGTCTGGTCCTTGCCGACGATGCCGAAGCGCGGCGCTTCGACCAGTTCGATGCGGCGGTCGCGCTCACCCTCGACCCCGGTGATGAAGGCGTGCAGCGGCGCGTGGAAGCCGAGCGCGTCGACGCTGGCGGGAACGTCGTGGACCACGCCGTCGGTGATCATGAACACGGCGGCGACCTGTTCGGCCGGGACATCGGCGAGGCCGGCGTTGAGGGCGGCGAAAAGCTGCGTGCCCTCGTTGCTGCCGTTGTCGGCGCCGCCCTCGATCACGCGCACGTCGGTGTTGCCGAGCGCTTCCAGTCGCTGGCGCAGTCCGGCGAGGGCGCGGTCGGTCTGCGCGGCGCGCTCGCCGATCCCCTGCGAGCCCGAGCGGTCGACCACCACCGCCACGACCTGATGCAGCGGCGTGCGGTCTTCGCGCACCAGCGAAGGGTCGAACAGGGCGAGAAGGATCAGGGCGAGGCCGAGGGCGCGCAGCCACACCGCCCGCTGGCGCAGGAACAGGCCGAGAACGACCACCGCCACGCCGGCCGCGCCCAGCATGGCGAGCAGGGCGGTGGGGAGCAGGGGCGATACGGCCAGCGAATAATCGGTCATGCCGTTCGAACCTTAGCCGCTTGCGCGACGCCCGCCAGTTGACCGTTTGTCCCGCGCCGGCGGGCGCTGGAGCGGATCACGCCTGGGTTTCCAGTCCCGAAGCGTCCACCACGTCCGCTGCCCGTTGCCGCGCCGGGCGCCGCTCGCGCACGGTCAGGCCCCAGACGAGTCCGTAGAAGATCGCCAGGGGGATCGCGCCCTGCGCCGCCTGGACGTGCGGCTCCCGGACGTAGGCGAGCACGGCGGCGGCCACCAGCCAGCCGAGCAGGGGCGAGACAAGTACGCTCATCAGGTCGAGGCCGAGCCTGTGCAGGATGGCATCGCTGAGGCTCAGGACGAGCCCGCACAGGATCAGCGCCGGCAGGGTGAAGGTGAGGTAGACGGTGATGAGGATGGCGACCGACTGCCGGGCGAGGTCGTCCCAGGTCGACCCCTGCTGGGAGGCGATGTAGGCGACGCCGAGGCGCCACAGCAGGGGCGCGAGGATCAGGGTCACGAGAAGACGCCACCACCAGCGCATGCCGGCTCCTTGTCAGTTGACGTAGGTTGCGGTTGGAGACCGCCGCGGGGCGGCGGCAGGCCCGCGCTTGACGCCGGCCCGACCGGGCGCACCCAAACAGCTCGGGCGCGCGAGTCAAGCCGGGTCGTCGCCTCGGCAGGTTTCGCGAAAGTGCCCTGCGGTTTCGCGATCCAAACCTGCTTGCTCAAGGCGCGGGCACGCTGACGCCGACCATCGGGCCCAGCGGCCAAACCTGACTGTTGCGGTGCAGGGCCGGCGCGTAGATCGCCGACACCGAGCCGTCCAGGAACAGCGCGTCCGGACAGCCGAGCCCATCGCGGAACAGCACGGCGAAGCGGAAGAAGGAGACCGGTTCCTCCGACAGGGCGAACACGGCCGTTCGTCCGCCGTCGCGCACGCCGACGCCGTTGCGGACCTTGAGCGAGGTGCCGCCGGGCTGCAGGCTCGGATGCAGCCGGCCGGCGATCACCAGCATCGGCCCGGACTGGGTGGCAAAGGCCGGATGGCGGTTGGCTGCGAGAAAAGCTGCCGTTTCCTCGATGCCGGCCCGGTCCCCGCCGAAAAAGAAGACGCCGTTGGGTTTGAGGAAGAAGTTGCCGAAGCCCTCGGCGGTGCTGGCCGGATTGCTCGTGTCGCCGTTGGCGATGAACAGCCCGACCGGCGACAGATCGAGGTGGTACATGCCGGCGTTGGCCGCGAACACCAGCGTGCGGTGGCTCGCCGCCAGGCTGGCGGCGAGCCGGTCGAAGGTCGCGAAGGGATGGCCGGCCGCGTCCCTGTTGAACAGTCCCAGGTGCTCGCGCGCGAGATCGACCTTGCACACGGTGTAGGCATGGCCCTCATCGACCAGACGCTCGCACGTTGCCGCGCCGGTCGACGTTGGGCCGAGCCAGATCGCCAGCGCGGCGAGTGCCGCGGCGACGTGGCGGAGCAACGGCGTCCCGGTGATTCGAGGGCTCCAGCCCCGCCCTCGCCCCGCGCGACATCGACGTTGGCATTGAAGACCGACGCGGGGATGGAATACTCCCGCCGTGCGCCCGCTTCGTCCGGCGCGATCCCATATCAAGAGCCAGGCCCGTTGGCGGGCGCGGGAAGATGTCATTGAACAGCACCAGCTCCGTCGCCCAGTCGGTTTCTCAGGCCGTCGAGGCCTTCGCGCGTGGCGAACTCGTGATCGTCACCGATGACGACGATCGCGAGAACGAGGGCGACCTCGTCTGCGCCGCCTCGCTGTGCACGCCCGAGAAGATGGCCTTCATCGTCCGCAATTGCTGCGGCATCGTGTGCGCCCCGATCACCGCCGACGAGGCCAAGCGCCTGCACCTGCAGCCGATGGTGGGCGCCAACGATGCACCGCTGGGCACCGCCTTCACCGTCAGCGTCGACACCCGCCACGGCCTCACCACCGGCATCTCCGCCGAGCAGCGCACGAACACGGTGCGGGCCCTGGCCAACGGCAACATGGGAGCCGCCGACTTCGTGCGCCCCGGCCACGTCTTCCCGCTGATCGCCCGCGAGGGCGGCGTCCTGATGCGGTCCGGCCATACGGAAGCGGCGGTGGATCTGTGCCGCCTCGCCAACCTTCCCCGCGTCGGGGTGATCTGCGAACTGGCCAACGACGACGGAACGGTGATGGCCGGCGAGCAGATCGCGGCCTTCGCCAGGGCCCACGACCTCCGCCGCATTTCGGTCGCCGACCTCATCGCCTTTCGTCAGGCGCGGGAAAAGCTGGTCGAGCGGGTGGCGACCTTTCCGGTCGCGGGGGAAAGCTGCGCGCTCACCGGCCACGCCTTCGTCACGCCGTTCGATCCCGTTCAGCACTTCGCCTTCGTTCACGGCGACATCGGCGACGGCCACGACATGCCCACGCGCCTGCACCGGGCCGACATCATCACCGACGTCATCACCGGAGGCGTCGAGATCCGCAAGATCTTCACCCGCTTCAAGCAGGAGGGTAGGGGCGTCTTCATCTACCTTCGCGACGGGGCTGCGGGTGTGCCCGCCCGGTCGGGGTCGCCGGAAGCGGCCGCCTCCGAACTCGGCCGCACGCGGCAGTGGCGCGAGATCGGCGTGGGCGCGCAGATCCTGCGCGACCTCGGCATCCGCTCGATCCGGCTGCGAACGGCGACGCCGCGGACCTATGTCGGCCTGTCCGGCTTCGGCATCGAGATCCGCGGCTTCGAGGCGCCGTTCTGACGCCCGGTGAACGCGTCCGGACGTTGGTCCCAAGCGCTCGGTCAGCCCTTCGGCATGAAGCTCTGCAGGGGATTGAAGTTGAAGAAAAGGCTTTTCAAGACGCTGCTGTCGGCCCCGAAGGTCGGCGTCGTGCCGGTCGCGAAATCCACCACCTTGCCGTCCTGCAGACCGTAGTTGGCGATGCGCTCGACCTTCTTGCCCTTGTCGAAGTACACGGCATAGATCTTCCGGTCGGTGACGGTCGGCTTCATGAAGGCGATCGAGCGATCGGACTTTTGCGAAATGTAGTACCAGGCCGTGCCGCCCACCGTCGAGGTCGTGGATGGCGAGCCCAACGTCACCAGGACCTGCTCGGCCGTCTGCCCCGGCTTGACGTCGGAAGCCGCCTGCGGGTCGAGCTGGTAGCCGTGGATCACGTCGCCATCGTAACCGAGGCAGCCGGACAGGGTGGCGCCGGCGCCACCGATCAGGGCGAGATGCAGCGCGGCCAAGGGCGCGCGCATACTCCCGCGACGCCGAGCGACTCCCGCAGGGGAAAACGAAAGCATACGACCCGGATCTCCGGCCTCACGACATCGGGAGCAAGTTTCACTTGCTTTCGGTGATCGCGATGCCTAACCCCCGCTTGTGACGAAAACAAGGAACGCGCGAGGGCTCGCCGGATCCGACGATGAATCCCGCTGCCGCCATCCGCATCGCGATCTTTCCCCGCGGTTCGAGGCCTTCGCGGATCCGCTCATCAAGAGGCGAAAGCGGTCGTGACGTTCCCTCGTAGGGCCACCTAGGACATCGGACGGAGACGTGCCCAGCGGTTTTCGGATCGAGTCCGCTGCGAAGAAACGCTTCAAAGCACCGGGCCGGAAAGTGCGCGGCCATTTTTGGCTGACTTCGATGCGACCCGGCAACATGGGGTTCGCGCCCGAAGCAGTGTTCCGTCGGCGGGCGAGACCGGGGTCATGATGCGGCTGTTCCGGCGCGGTGCCAATGCGGCTGTGATCGATCGGCTGTACACGACGATCGTCGGCGCCTCGCGTAACCCAGCGCTCTACGCGGTGTTGGCCGTGCCCGATACGCTGGACGGCCGCTTCGAGAGCCTGGCGTTGCACGCCATCCTGGTTCTGCGCCGTTTGCAGGCCTGCCAAGCGCCCGGCCCGGAGATGGCGCAGCACCTCGTCGACACGGTTTTCACCCACTTCGACCGGATGTTCCGCGAAATGGGGGTTGGCGACACCAGCGTGCCCAAGCGCATGAAAACCATGGCGGAGGCGTTTCTCGGCCGCAGCGCCGCCTATGATGCGGCTTTTCGCATGGGTCACGACACCCTTGCTGCCGCCCTGCTTCGGAACGTATATAGCGGCCGGCCCGATGCGGACGGCGCCGTCGCAGGGCCGGCCGACGCGCAGGCCCCCGACCCCTTCGCCTCCTCGGCGCAACGGTTGGCGACCTATGCGGCGGCAAGCACGGCGGTCCTGGACGGGGTGCCCCTGCAAACGTTCGTCGAGGGCGCGGTGCCCTGGCTGGACCCGATGGCGTTCGCGACGGAGATCGCTGGCAGATGACGTCGAGAGCGCAACGACCGGAGCCGGGATCCCGCAATCCGTCGCAGGGGGCGCGTGGACCCTTCTCGCGGATCGTGGATGTCCGCCGCCTGCCCGACACCGGTCTCGTGTCGCAGGTCGAGGCCACGCCGGCCGAGTGCGCGGCCCTTGCCCTGGCCATGCAGCTGCCGGCCGTCGCCTCGTTGGCGGGCCGCTTCGAGCTGCGCCGCCGCGCCGGCGGGCGGGTTGCCGTGACCGGCGAGGTGTCGGCAAACGTGTCGCAGCTTTGCGTGGTGACGCTGGAAGCCTTCGCGAGCCGGGTCACCCAGCCGGTCGATCTTCTTTTCGCGCCGGCAACCATCGCCGAAGCGGAGGGGCAGGGCCGGGCAGCCGACCGCCGCCAGCGTCAAGCTCCCGATCATCATCTCGCCGACCGCCGGCAGATGGCCGCCGGGACACCATTGCCCGGCAGCGACGACCAGGTCGACCCGCCCGATCCGCTTGTCGACGATGCCATCGACCTCGGCGCGGTGTCGGCCGAATTCCTCGCCCTCGCCCTCGATCCCTACCCGCGCAAGCCCGGTGTCAGCTTCGATGACGTCTTGGAAGCGCCCGATCCCGCCGAACCCTCTGCCTTCGCGGCATTGGAACGATTGAAGGCGCGACCGTGACCGTGTCCGCCGGCGACCGGACGCTGGCTGCCGGGGGGACGGCCGTGCGTCCGGTGCTGCGATGACCGATCCTCTGGCCGAGGTCAGGGTCGCAATCGACGCGATGGGCGGCGACCACGGCGCGGCGGTGATGGTCGGCGGGGCGGCGTTGGCGTTGGAGCGTCATCCCGACGTGCGCTTCGTCTTCTTCGGGCGCGAGGCGGAGGTGTCGCCGCTGCTCCAGGCCAAGCCGGCGCTGGCCCGGCGATCCCGGCTTCACCACACGGATGTGGCGGTGAAGATGGGCGACAAACCGAGCCAGGCCCTGCGCGCCGGGCGACGGGTATCCTCGATGTGGCTGGCGATCGACGCGGTGAAGGCCGGCGAGGCGGATGTCGCCGTGTCGGCCGGCAACACCGGCGCCCTGATGGCGATGGCCAAGATCTGCCTGCGCACCATGGCGGACGTCGACCGGCCGGCGATCGCCGCGATCTGGCCGACGCTGCGCGGCCGCTCCATCGTGCTCGACGTCGGCGCCTCGATCGGGGCGGACGCGCAAACCCTCGTCGACCTCGCCGTGATGGGAGCGGCGATGGCCCGCATCGTCCTCGACATCGAGCGCCCCACCGTCGGCCTGCTCAATGTCGGCACGGAGGAGGTCAAGGGTCTCGAAGAGGTCAAGGCCGCGTCGCGCCTGCTGCGCGAGGCGGATCTGCCGGCCCTCGACTACCGCGGCTTCGTGGAGGGCGACGACCTCGGCGCCGGCTCGGTCGACGTGGTGGTGACCGAGGGCTTCAGCGGCAACATCGCGCTCAAGACCGCCGAAGGCACGGCCAAGCAGATCCGGCACTACATCCGGAGCGCGCTGGGCGGCTCCTGGCGCGCCAAGCTCGCCTACCTCATCGCGCGCGACGCCTTCGACGGCCTGCGTTCCAAGATGGACGTGCGCCACGTCAACGGCGGGGTGTTTCTCGGCCTCAACGGCATCGTCATCAAGAGCCACGGCAGCATGGACGAGGTGGGCACGGCGGGCGCCATCGACCTCGGCTGCGCCATGGTTCGCCACCGGCTCCTCGAAAGGATCAGCGAGACGCTTGTCCTCGCCGCCGCGCACCAGAACCCTGCGACGGCGGATGCGGCGGCGGGCGGGCGTCCACCGCCAATCGCCCCGCCCACGGCGGCAAGGACAAATCCCACGTGACACAGGCCTATCGCCGTTGCTTGCGCTCCGTCGTCAGCGGTGCCGGCGCCTACCTGCCCGCCAAGGTGGTGACCAACCGCGAACTGGCCGAGCGGGTCGACACTTCCGACGAATGGATCGTGCAGCGAACCGGCATCACCCGCCGGCACATCGCCGCTCCCAGCGAAACCACGTCCACCCTCGCCCTGGCGGCGGCGGAAGCGGCGTTGCGCGATGCCGGCCTGCGCGGCGGCGACATCGATCTGCTGATCGTCGCTACCTCGACGCCGGACTTCACCTTCCCGTCCGTGGCCACGCAGGTCCAGGCCGGTCTGGGCATGTTGGGCGGCGCCGCCTTCGACCTTCAGGCCGTGTGCTCCGGCTTCGTCTTCGCAGTCGCCACCGCCGACAAGTTCCTCACCTCCGGCTCGCACCGTCGGGCGCTGGTGATCGGGGCGGAAACCTTCTCGCGGCTGCTCGACTGGGAGGACCGCACGACCTGCGTCCTGTTCGGCGACGGCGCCGCCGCGCTGGTCTTCGAGGCGCAGCCCGGCGAGGGCACCAGCGAGGACCGTGGCGTTCTCACGACGCACCTGCGTTCGGACGGGCGATACGGCGACAAGCTGTGCACCGACGGCGGCCCATCGGCCACGCAAACCACCGGCTGCGTGCGCATGGTCGGCAAGGAAGTGTTCCGCCACGCGGTCGGCATGGTCGCCGACGTGGTTCACGACGCCTTCGAGGCCGTCGGGCTGAAGCCGAGCGATCTCGACTGGTTCGTGCCGCATCAGGCCAACCGCCGAATCATCGACGCGTCCGCCGACAAGCTCGGCATCGATCGATCCAAGGTCGTGATCACCGTCGACCAGCACGCCAACACCTCCGCCGCTTCCATTCCGCTGGCCCTGTCGGTGGCGCTGGCCGACGGGCGCATCCGGCGCGGCGACCTCGTCATGATCGAGGCGATGGGCGGCGGCTTCACCTGGGGTTCGGCGCTGATCCGCTGGTAGCCCGAAAGTCCGATGCGCGAGTTGTGTCAAGGCCTTGCTTTGATGGGGCAAGACACTCATTTTCCCGGCGGCGCGGCAAGTCGAGGCGACAAGTCGAGAACGTCGGCCGGCAATCGGGAGAAGTCCCGACCTTCCCGTCGGGGACATGCTTGTGACCAAACCATGACCAAAGCCGATGGCACGATGCGGAGCGAGTACGAGCCCAAGCCGGTGTCCTCCGTCGAGACCGTGACGCGGGTCGATCTGGCCGAGGCGGTGTACCGGCAGGTTGGCCTGTCCCGCAAGGAGTCGGCCGGGCTCGTCGAGATGGTGCTGGCGGAGATTTCGGAGCGTCTGGTGCTCGGCGAAGCGGTGAAGCTGTCGTCGTTCGGCTCCTTCGTGGTTCGCGACAAGGGCGAGCGCGTCGGGCGCAACCCCAAGACCGGCATCGAGGTGCCGATCATGCAAAGGCGGGTCCTGGTGTTCAAACCCTCGAACGTCATGAAGGCGCTGGTCAACGGCGCCGAGATGCCCGCCGACGAGGTTTGACGGCGGGCGGCGCGGTTTGCATGATGGCAACCGTGCGCTGGCCGCCGGATCGCCGAATGGATGTGGAAAAGTCCGTGGTGGCGAAAAACGCCGGCGCGTTTCGCACGATCAGCGAGGTGGCCGCCGACCTCGATCTGCCGCAGCACGTCCTGCGTTTTTGGGAAACGCGCTTCCCGCAGATCCGCCCGCTGAAGCGGGCCGGTGGCCGGCGCTTCTACCGCCCGGTCGACGTCGACCTTTTGCGCGACATCCGTGATCTTCTCTACGGTCAAGGCTACACCATCAAAGGGGTGCAGCGCCTGCTGCGCGAGCGCGGCGCCAGGGGCCTGCGCGACGAACCCGCCCGTCGGCCGCCCGATCCGGATGTCCACGATCGTGACGGCTTGGACGTCGACGAGGTCGGCGCCATCGGAACGTTGGCCGCGGCACGCCAAGCCGGAGAAGAACGTGCCAAGGAGGAGCCTGTCGAGGAACTTGGCGAGGAGCTTGGCGATCAGGGGGCCGGCGGCGCGGGCGCGGCAGACGGCGCACACGACCTTTGTCCTTTCGTCGGGGCCGAGGACGGGGAGCGCCCGTCGGATCCCGCCCCGCCCCTCGATCCACCCGAAGGAACCGCCGCCTCGCTTCACCAAGCATTGGCGATCATCGAGGATTGCGAGCGCCGGTTGCGGGCCGCGCTGTTGCCAGGGGATTGATGCGGAAAGCGGTTGCAGCCCAACGGCGCTTCTTTATAAGGGCGGCAGTCGGAGTGTAGCGCAGCCCGGTTAGCGCACTAGTCTGGGGGACTAGGGGTCGTGGGTTCGAATCCCGCCACTCCGACCAGCCGGGCGCTCGCTGTCTTCAGGACGCGCCGGGGTCGCGCGTGAGGGGTCACCATGTCATCTCGTCGTTTTGTTCTTGGTCTGGGCGTCGCCGTGCTGACGACCCTCGCGGCGCTGCCGGCTTCGGCCCAGGTTGGCGACTTCTTCTGTTCGACTCTCTCGATCGGCTGCGAGCCGCCACCGCCGCCGCCACCGGCTCCCGCTCCGGTCGTCGAGCAGCCTGCGCCCAAGAAGGTCCGCAAGGCGCGTAGGGCCGTGCCCAAGCGCACAGCCGCGAAGGCCGATCCCGACAAGGCCGATGCGGCCAAGGGCGATGCGGCCGCGCCGAAATAAGGGAGCTGCCCGGGTCGCCGCGGCGGTCTGATTGTCGGCCGTGCCCGATCTCCCGATCGTATCGCCCCGGCTGGCGATCACCTATTGCACGCAATGCAACTGGCTTCTGCGCTCTGCCTGGATGGCGCAGGAGTTGTTGTCGACCTTCGCCGCCGATCTCGGTGAGGTCGCGCTGATCCCCGGCAGCGGCGGCGTCTTCGAGATCACCCTGGCCGGTCACAGGGTCTGGGAGCGCAAGGCCGACGGCGGCTTTCCCGACGTGAAGATCCTGAAGCAAAGGGTCCGCGACCTGCTCGCGCCCGGACGCGACCTCGGGCATCTCGACCGGGCCCGCGGCGAGGCGGTCACAAGGCGGCCGGAACCTGGCGGAAGGACGGATTAGCCGCTCTGCGCAGTGCCGATCAAAGCCGCAGCTTCGGCGTCAGCGGCAGAGCGATCAGGCATAGACCCGACATCAGGAAAAAGGCGTGGCCGCCCAGCGCCGCATAGGTGTGGCCCGAGGCAAGGGTGACGAGCGCCGAGGCAAGTCCCAGGCAGAGCGTCCCGTAGACGGTCTGCGCCGTGCCCGACAGGTTTCGAGGAATGGCGACGGCGATCACTTCCATGCAGGCCAGATGCATCAGCGAGAAGGTCAGGCCGTGCGACAGTTCCGTCACCGCGAGCACGGTGGCGTCCGTGGTTTGCGCGAACACCGCCCAGCGCAGCACGCCGGCGACGGCGGACACGGCCGCGCAGCCGGCGGGGCCGAGCCGCCGGATCAGGGTGGGGCCGACCCCGACGAAGACGATGATTTCGGACATCACCGCCTCCGACAGCAGAAATCCGACGGTGCCGGCGCCGACGCCGGCCGCCCGCCAATGGATGACGGCGAAGGTGTCGCTCATCGCATGGCTGCCGATCACCAGCCCGGCGACGAGCAGCGCGCCGCGAAAGGCGGGCGTCGCCAGCACGGCGGCGAGGGCCGCCCTGACGTTGACGGTCTCGCCCCGGCGCACGGGTGCGGCCGGCGGCAGCTTAACGACTGCCACCGGGACGGCGAGGAACAGGAGCGAGGAGGCGATGATGATGCTGGACAGGCCGGCATAGGCCACGAGCTGGCCGCTGGCCAGGGTTCCCAGCAGGTAGCTTGCCGATCCGACGCCGCGAACCCAGCCGTAGGGGTAGCCGCCTTCCCGCGCGCTGGCGCTCAGGGCGAGCGCATCGGCAAGCGGGTTCAGCGAGCTGATGGCCAGCGCGTGAACCATGCTGATGGCCAGCAGCGGCCCCAGGCCGGCGGCCGGCAGGTAAAGCAGGCCGAGCGTTCCCGCTCCGACCGAGGCGACGAACAGCACCAGCCGGGTCCCGACCGCATCGGCGGCGACGCCCAGCAGTGGGCCGCAGGTGAGGCGGACAAGCGTTCCGGCGGTGAGAACGATGCTGATCTCCGGTGCCGACAGAGCTCGCGAGGCGAAAAACGAGGGTAGGAACGGAGACACCGTGCCGAACGCCCCGAACAACGCCACGTAGAGAAGCGCAAGGAGCGGAAAGGAGGTCGTGGCGAGAGCGGCAGCGGCGAGGCGCCAGTTCGTCACCGACATCCGGTCAGCCGAAGCGAAGCGGCCGGTGCGCTTGCCCATGCAACGCCGGGGCGGTGCGTCATCGCGGGCGCCCGGACACCGGCATCGGACGGAAGGGCGCGTGGCGGCTTCCGGGGCAAATCCGACATCGAACAACCCGCAGCGTCGGACCGGATCCGGTCTTCGATCCGATGCTTCGGATCCGCGATGGCGGCAGGCTCGACGGGAAATGACGAGAGGGTCAAGACGAGACCGCCGCCATGCCTGCCGGCCAAGCGCGGGCGGCCAGGCCGGGATCGCTGTTCGCGGCGGTTCGGGCCTGGGCGAGGAACGGCCGCATGGCACCGCCTGAGGCTTGCAACAGCATGGCGATCCCGGCGCAAAGGACGAGGCCGAGCACGTCGTGCCACGTGGAGCGGTTATCGCTTTCGCCGCTGCCCGCTTCCAAATGTCCGATGCTTTCGGCTGTCAACCCTACAAAGGCCAGCGAGGAAGCGAAGGCCATCGCCACGATCAGCCAAAGGGTGGTGGTGGTGGCGACGATCAGGCTGGCGTCCAGCGCGATCGCGGCGCCGACCGGCGTCGTGGCCATCGGGCCGCTGGCGTCAGCCGGCACCATGGCGATGCGGGTGGCGGCCGGATCGAAGCCGCGCGCCCGCAAGTCAACCCCGAGGAAGGGGCCGAAGCCTTCACGAGCTCCGGCCGGTGCGAAGTTCAGCATATTGGGTGCGACGTTCGTCCGCACATCTCATCCTTCTACGCCGGTTCGGAAGCTGGAACCGCCAAGCTGGAGTCAACTTAAAGCAGTGATTTCGAAGAGGACAGAGAGTGACCAAGAGTTTTGCGAGGGAGCTGCACGAGGCGCCGCAGGGTATGGTCTCCGAATTGACGGCAGTCGTGGCGGTTCCCATTCGCAACGAGTGCCAGCGCGTCGCGGCTTGCCTGCAGTCCCTGGCAGGCCAGGTTGGCGTGACGCCCCGCAGCTTGGGCATCCTTTTATTCTTGAACAACTGCACGGATGGCACCGCCGATGTCGTCGCTTCGGTGATCCCCGACCTGCCCTGGCCGATCCGCGTCCTCGACGTGACGAGCGATCGCGCGACCGCCGGCTGGGCCCGTCGCTGCGCGATGGAGGCTGGCGCACGTTGGCTGGAGGAGAGCGGCGCCCGCGACGGTGTGATCCTTACCACGGACGCCGACAGCCGGGTCGGCGCCGAATGGGTCGAGCGGAACCTCGCCTGCATCGCGGCCGGGGCCGACGCCGTCGCCGGCCGCATCTCGCTCGATTGCGCCGAAGCGGGGCTGCTGCCCGATAGCCTGCACGCGCGGGGCAGGCTGGAAGCGCAGTACGAAGCCCTGCTGACAGAGATCGGCGCCAGGCTCGACCCCGAACCGGGCGATCACTGGCCGTGTCACTGGACCAACTCAGGCGCGACGCTGGCCGTGCGGCGAAAGGTGTACGACGCCGTCGGCGGCATGCCGGCCCTGCGAAACGGCGAGGATCGCGCCTTCACGGCAGCGGTGCAGGCGGCCGGCTACGCCGTGCGCCACGCTCCGGAAATCATGGTCGTCACCTCGGGTCGCCTCGATGGGCGGGCGCCGGGCGGCGCGGCCGACACGATGCGCCTGCGCTGCGAAGTGCCCGACAGTCCCTGCGACGAACGCCTCGAACGATTGCGCCGGGCGGTGTGGCGGGTCCTGTGGCGCCGTTACCTCCGGCAGGCCTTCGCCGGGAAGCGACTGGCGTCCTCTCGCGGCTGGTCTACGGCGCTGGGCATCGCCGCCAGCGAGGCCCGGACCATCGCGGAGCTGCCGACCTTTGGTCAGGCCCACGCCGCGATCGAGGCGGCGAGTCCCCGCTTGGCCTACCTCGCCGTCGAGCCCTCCAGATTGCCCTTGCAGATCAAGCTGGCCAACGCCCTGGTCAAATTCCTTCGTCGCCCGAAAGCCGAAGGACGTCGAGCCGGTAGCGCTCCGTTCGATCCTGGTGTCGAGGCCGGGCGAACCCAGCCGACGCTGCCATGAAGCGCTCGGCCGCCTCGTCGCCGCTGAGCGAGTAGTTGGTTTCACCGAGCCAATGCACGAGCACGATGTCGCCGTGCGCCCGCATCGCGCCGCCGACGCGCTCGGCAAGCCGGTCGACATCGCCGCGATCGAGATAATAGACGACTTCCGACAGCACGATGAGATCGAAGCTGCCCTCCGGCCACTCGCCGGGAACGCGCCGGCGGGCGAACTGCACGTTGGGGAGATCCTCGCAGCGCACCCTCGCCTGAGCCAGCGCCTCTTCGGCGACGTCGATCGACAGCAGCGACGCGCACCTTGCGGCAAGCTGCCGAGTCAGCACGCCGATGGAGCAGCCGACTTCGAGGGCGCTGTCGTAGTGCGGCCGGGGCAGGGCGGCGAGCGTCGCGGCGTACTTCTCCTGCTCGTAGGGGCTCGCGGCGAAACGCCACGGATCGGGATCGCTGGCGTAGAGCGCCTCGAAGTAGGCGGCCGGCATGGAAGTTTCGAAACGGCTCATGGCGAACACTCAGGCGTGGATCAGGATCTCGTAGGGGCCGGCGAAGTTGGCCAGCATTCCGGAGGTGAGGCGGAAACCGTCGGGATCATCGTCGATCAGATCACTCACCTGCGAGCGATGGGCCGCGATGGCGGCGAGCTTGGCCGGCACGTGTTGTGACATGTCGAGGCGCAGGCCGGTCGGCGCGGGACCGACCTCGCTGTCGCGCGGCAGCGTCCAACCCCAGATCGGATAGAAGAAGATGCGGGCCGCGCCAAGCCGGGCCCGTGCGCCCGTGACGAGCGCGGCCGATGCGACGTGGTCGCAATGGGGATCGTGCGGCCAGCTCACGCACACCGCTCCGGCGGCGCAGGCCGCAGCCAGGGCGACGATGGTCTCTCGCGCCGCCTCGGCATCCGGCCCGTCGCAGGGCACGGCGCGGTCGGCGAGGCGCAGAAAGGTGATCGCGCTCGCCGCGAGGCCGAGTTCGCCGGCCGCGGCGCGGGTTTCGTCTTCCCGCAGCGCCTGCAACCTCGCGCGGGGATAAAGCCGCGACCGGGGATGCGACCCCGTGCCGTCGCTGACGACGAGCAGGCGCACGTCGACGCCGCCGGCGCAGGCGGCGGCGATGAGGCCGCCGCAGCCCAGGCTCTCGTCGTCGGGATGGGGAGCAACGACGAGCAGCCCGCCGGTGTTGACCACCGCGCCGAGGTCGGCGACCGGCAAGGCCTCGGCGCGGGCGAAAAAGGCTGCGGCGTTCATCACGCCGGTCCGTCGGCATGGGGAACGATCACGAAGCTCGGCCGCCCTGCAGATGAAAGGCCGCCGCCGACATCAGCGAAACGTCGAGGGCTGGCTGGCGGAGATAGGTGGACAGGTCGCGGATGATGCGTTCCAGCGGATTCGGACGCAGGAAGCATTTGAGGCCAAGCGCCTTCTGGGCGAGGGGGATCACCTGCAGCGCGGCCGCCTCGAAAGCGTTGCGGGCGAGGTCGACGTAGGCGTCGACCGTTGCGGGATCGGCTCCCGCGCCCTCGGTCCGGATCCCTTTGACCCAACTGCCTTCAGCCATGGCGCAGGCCTGCCGGACCCAGAGGCGGGCGGTTTCCACGGCGATCAGGGCTTCGCCGAAGCGGGCGAGCTGGAGCGGGTGCTCGCGGTGAGGGCTGGCGCCGAGCTGCTCGCGGTATTCGTCGAGGAGGCCGAGCAGGCCGCCGAGCTGCACGGCGATGACCCGCCACGCGCCGCCGCGGAAGAACGGCGGCTTGAGGTAGTCGCCGGCGCGGCCCACGATCTCGTCGGCGGCGACCGCAAGGCCGGAAAACGACACGGTTCCCGTCGCGGTCGCGCGCATGCCGTGAGCCGTCCACCCGCTGGCATCGACGCGACCGCCGTCGACGTCAGGGATCAGCATCAGCGATCCGTCGTTATCGTCGGCGGCGACGAGGGGGCGGCGGACGAATCCCGAACCGGAGGCGAGCACCTTGTGGCCCTGGAGAACGGGTCGGCTCCCGCTACGGTCGAGGCGCAGCGGCGGACCGGCCATCCACACGCCGCTGAGGCGTCCGGCCCGCGCTTCGCTCAGCAGCAGGTTGAGGTTGGCCGTCGAGCCGTATCGCCTGACAAGGACGACCGCATTGACGTGTCCCTCGTAAAGGCGCCCCAGCGCGAGGCTGCCGCGCCCCAGCGCGGTCAGCACGTCGCGCAGCTCCGCCGCGTTCTCGCCAATGCCGAGCCCGGTGCCGCCCATCGCCGGAGGGAACGGGGCGTGCAGCAGGCCGGTTCGCGCGAGAAGCGCCACGTCTCCGGCGGGAAAGGATCCATCGCCGTCGGGAACGCGCTGCCGGGCGATCCCCGCGACATGCCGCGCCGCGGTGAGCGGCGCGTCCGGCCATTCTCCGTCGAAGTCGGCACCATCGTCGGGCCGGGAAATCAGAACCGCATTTTCCATCAGCATCCACTCAATCCCGATGCCAACGCCGGCCGTCCACCTTCGTTCGAGATGCGCCGAACTCCTGGCTGCGGCGAATTCTGCCACCCGCCCGGTTGGCGGACAGGTTGCCTCAGGCGCCGGCGGCCGGCATTCTCGGCGCGAGACGGGATGGCGAGGCGGCGATGCAGGACGAAGCCATGCGGTGGCGCTCCACGGCGAGCGCTCCCAAGGACGGATCACGGATCATCGCGGTGATCCGCGGCGGCGAGCAGGGCACCGCCGACGTCGACGTGGTGCGCTGGTCCAAGCCGCGCAACGCCGCCGACCCCTGCTGGACCTCGACCGATTCGACCTTTGACTGCGCGATCATCTACGAGGACTGGGAGGTGACGCACTGGATGCCGCTGCCGGGCAGCATGCCCGGCGTGCGCACGCCCGACCTGGCCTCGTCCCTGCCGGCCTTCCCGCACGACGGCGAGGAGATCGGCGGTTCCGGGATCTGAACAGCCCGGCCTTGCTGCCCGCCGGCGCGACCTTTATACGCCGGGCTTGGATCGAGCCGGCGAAACGCATCTCGCCGCCAGCGCACCCCGCCCGACGGCGAACGGGCGCGAAACCGGAAAGCCAGGCCATGAAGTCCGATATCCACCCGACCTACCACACCATCAAGGTCGTGATGACCGACGGCACCGAGTTCACCACGCGCTCGACCTATGGCTCGGCCGGCGACACTCTGAACCTCGACATCGACCCCAAGACGCATCCGGCCTGGACCGGCGGCTCGCAGCAGCTGCTCGACCGGGGTGGCCGCCTGTCGCGCTTCAACTCGCGTTTCGGCAACCTGACGATCGGCGCCAAGAAGGGCTGACGAGCAGGACTGACGAGCAAGGCTGACGCCTTCCCCGCCGGACTCATCGGGGCGGGGTGGCCGGCCCGGCTTCGACCCGCTCCCAGCCGCTCATGCCCAACCGCTCCTGCGGCAGGAAACGAGCCTTGTAGGCCATCTTCTTCGAGCCCTCGACCCAGTAACCGAGATAAAGGTGGGGCAGGCCGAGGCGCTTCGCCCGCCGGATATGGTCGAGGATCATGAAGGTGCCGAGCGAGCGGGCCTGCTCGCCCGGCTCGTAGAACGAGTACACCATCGACAGGCCATCGGCGAGCAGGTCGGTGAGGCAGATGGCGATCAGCCGGCCGGGCGCCGTCGACGTGCCGCCCAGGCGATATTCCAGCAGCCGCGTTTCCACATGGCTGTCCTCGACCATCATCGAATAGTCGAGCACCGTCATGTCGGCCATGCCGCCGTCGGTGTGGCGGGCGTCGAGGTAGCTGCGAAACAGCGCGTACTGCTCGGAGGTCGGCTCGGCCCGCACCACCACGCTACGCGCGTCGGCGTTGCGCTCCTCGACGCGGCGCAGGTTGCGCGACAGGGCGAACTCATCGACCTTGACGCGGACGGACACGCACGAGCGGCAGTTCTCGCAGGCCGGGCGGTAGGCGATCGTTTGCGAGCGACGGAAGCCGGACTGGGTGAGCGTGTCGTTGAGCCCGGCGGCGCGCTTGCCGATGAGGTGGGTGAAGACCTTCCGCTCGTCGCGGCTGGGAAGATAGGGGCAGGGCGAAGGCGCCGTGAGGTAGAATTGCGGGGCGTCGCGCGGCTCTCTCGACACTCTGAGATCCCGAACACCAGAACGGTCTGGCCTTCGGCAGGATAGACGCTGCTGGCCAAGCCGCAAGGGGATGCCGCGTTGTTCGTGCGCCGCAGAGGGTGTCACCGACGCGCTCTCGCTGTGTCGCTCAAGGGGTCGCGGGTGATCGGGCCGGCCCCAACGAGCGCGTCGGTCGTGGCACAGTGGCGCCGAGGCGTGAAGGAAGGCTTAAGGCTTGCCCGACGGCGCGTCCGGCCGCCGCCGTTTCGGCCGAGGCCGATGAAGGGCGGCGGCGAACTCGTCCATGAGGAGCGGCAGGATGGATCGCGGCAGCGATCGGGACCCATCGGTCAGGGAAACGACGGCCGAGGAGGTCGAGACGCTGGCGCTCGCCGCCTCCGCCGATCTGTTCCTGCGAGCGCGGACGCCGGCCTTCCGCAGGGTCACGGCGGCGCTGGTGGCGGCCGGCTTCTCGACCTACGCGCTGTTGTACTGCGTTCAGCCGCTGCTACCGGTTTTTTCCCGCGAACTGGGCGTCACGCCTTCGGTGTCCAGCCTGTCCCTTTCGCTCACTACCGCGACGCTGGCGGTGGCGATGCTGGTCGCCGGACGCGTCTCGGACGTGCGCGGGCGCAAGCCGATCATGGTGGCCTCGCTGTTCGCCGTCGGCGGGCTCACCCTCGCCTGCGCCTTCGCCGGCAGCTGGACGATCCTTCTGGTGCTGCGCACCCTGACCGGCGTGGCCCTTGCCGGCGTGCCGGCCGTGGCGATGGCCTACCTCGCCGAGGAGGTGCACCCGCAGGACCTCGGCGCCGCGATGGGTCTCTACATCGCCGGCAACGCCTACGGCGGCATGGCCGGGCGGGTGCTGACCGGGGCGCTGGTCGATGTCACCCATGCCTGGCGGCCGGCGCTGGCCATCGTTGGGCTTCTCGGTCTTGCGGCGGCGGCCCTCTTCGCCTTGCTTCTGCCGCCCTCGCGCCGCTTCCGCGCCGAGAGCGGCGGCTCGCTCGGCGATCTCGGCCGGGTCTTCGCCCTTCACCTGCGCGATCCCGGGTTGCGCCAGCTCTACCTCGTCGCCTTCCTGCTGATGGGCGGTTTCGTGACCGCCTACAACTACCTCAGCTATCGGCTGCTCGAACCGCCGTTCGACCTGTCGCAGGCGTCGTCGGGCGCGATCTTCCTGGTGTATCTGCTGGGTGGTCCGGCTTCCGCCTGGTTCGGCCGCCTCGGATCGCGGCGCGGGCGCGGACGATCCATGATCGCGGCGATGTCGCTGCTGCTCGTCGGTCTTCTGCTGACCGCCGGCGACGGACTTCTCGCCAACATCGCCGGCATCGCGATCTTCACCGCCGGTTTCTTCGGCGCCCACGCCATCGCCAGCGGTTGGGTCAGCCAGCGGGCGGACACGGCGCGGGCGGCGGCGGCCTCGCTCTACCTGTTCAGCTACTACCTCGGGTCGAGCGTGTTCGGGTCGCTCGGCGGCCTGTTCTGGTCGCGCGGGGGTTGGCCGGCCATCATGGCCCTTGTTGCCGTTCTTGTCGCCGCCGCCCTCGTCACCGCCCGGGCGCTGGCGCGGCGGGAGCGGCGCGAGGCGAACGCTTGAGACCGCTCGTCCGTCTTGACTCGCCGCAGTCGCGATGCGACTCCGCCGCTGATGGCGCAGCGGCGATCCGGCGGATGGCGATGAAGGCGGTTGTGTTCCCCGGCCAGGGATCGCAGGCGGTCGGCATGGGGAAGGCTCTCGCCGCCGCATACCCCGCCGCGCGGGCCGTCTTCGCCGAGGTCGACGACGCGCTCGGCGAGCATCTGTCGACGCTGATGTTCGACGGGCCGGACGCCGAGCTGACGCTGACAGCCAATGCCCAGCCGGCGCTGATGGCTGTGAGCCTCGCCGCTCTGGCCGTCCTGCGCGCCGAGGCCGGCTTCGACCTCGCTCGCGACGCCGCCTTCGTTGCCGGCCACTCGCTGGGGGAATATTCCGCGCTCGCCGCCGCCGGCGCCCTGCCGCTCGCCACGACGGCGCGATTGCTGCGCCTGCGCGGGCAGGCGATGCAACGGGCGGTGGCTGTCGGCGAGGGGGCGATGGCAGCCCTCATCGGCGTCGAGCCCGAAGCCGCAGCCGCCATCGCGGGCGAAGCGAGCGCCGGGCAGACCGGCGCGGGCCAAAGCACCTGCCAAAGCACTTGCCAAGTCGCCAACGACAACGGCGGCGGACAGGTCGTGCTGTCCGGCGCCAAGGCGGCGGTGGATCGCGCGATGGTCCTTGCCAAGGCCGCCGGGGTGAAGCGATCCGTGCTCCTTCCCGTGTCGGCGCCCTTTCATTGCGCGCTGATGCGCCCGGCCGCCGAGGCGATGGCCGAGGCGCTCGCGGCCGTTGCCATCGCCCGGCCTGTGGTGCCGCTCGTTGCCAACGTCACCGCCGCCCCGGTGAGCGAGCCGGACGAGATCCGACGGTTGCTTGTCGAGCAGGTCACCGCCGCCGTGCGCTGGCGGGAAAGCATCGGCTGGATGGCCGGGCAGGGCGTGTCCGTGTTCATCGAGTGCGGCGCCGGCAAGGTGCTGTCGGGCCTGATCAAGCGCATTGCCGCCACCGCCGCCGGCGTGCCGGTCGGCGTGCCGGCCGATGTCGAGGCGTTCCGGGCGCGGGCCGCCGCCGAGGCGGAGGTGTGATGTTCGATCTTTCCGGCAAGACCGCCCTGGTGACGGGCGCCAGCGGCGGCATCGGGCGCGCGATCGCGGTCGCCCTGCACGGGCAGGGTGCGCGCGTGGTGCTGTCGGGCACGCGGCGCGACGCCCTCGACGCGCTGGCTGCGGAACTGGGCGAGCGCGCCCTCTCTGTGCCTTGCGATCTCGCCGACCGCGCGGCCGTCGACGGGCTGGTGCCGGCCGCCGAGGCGGCGGCGGGCGCGCCGCTCGACATCCTCGTCAACAATGCCGGCATCACCCGCGACAACCTGTTCATGCGGATGAACGACGGGGAATGGGACGAGGTGATCGCGCTCAACCTGTCGACCGGCTTCCGCCTCGTGCGCGCCTGCCTGAAGGGCATGATGCGCCGGCGCTACGGACGCATCATCGCCGTCACCTCGGTCGTGGGCACCACCGGCAACGCCGGGCAGGCGAACTACGCCGCCTCCAAGGCCGGCACGGTCGGCCTCGTCAAATCGCTGGCGGCGGAGGTGGCGACCCGCAACGTCACCGCCAACTGCATCGCGCCCGGCTTCATCGCCACCCCGATGACCGACGGGCTCAGCGACAAGCAGAAGATGGCGATCCTCGGCGCCGTGCCGATGGGACGCCTCGGCCTGCCGGTGGATGTCGCCGCCGCCGCGGTGTTCCTGGCCAGCACGGAAGCCGCCTACGTGACCGGACAAACCCTGCACGTGAACGGCGGCATGGCGATGATCTGAGGGCCCCGCCCGACGGCTCGCGTTGGCAAAACAAGTGTGCTACCTCGCCGTTCGGTCGATGGAACGGAACCGTGAATTTTCGCTGTCGCGGCGCCGTCGCGCTCGACGGGAGCTTGGGCGGTCGGTAGTGAAGTCGCAAGGGCAACGGTCGATCCGGCGCCTGCCAAACCCGCAACAGGCGCCTGACGCCCGCGATCAAGATTGCAAGGATCCGAACACATGAGTGACGTCGCCGAGCGGGTGAAAAAGATCGTCATCGAGCATCTCGGGGTGGATGCCGACAAGGTCGTCGACAATGCCAACTTCATCGAGGACCTCGGCGCCGACTCGCTCGACACGGTGGAACTGGTGATGGCCTTCGAAGAGGAGTTCGGCGTCGAGATCCCCGACGATGCCGCCGAAACCATCGTGACGGTCGGCGACGCCGTGCGCTTCCTTGTCAAGGCGACCGCCGCCCAGTCCTGAGCCGCCGGCCGTCCCGGCGTCTCGACCGTCCCGGCCCAAGGGGTTCGGAGCGGTCGGCGCAGTCGGAAACGAGGCCGGCACTTGCATGAAAGACATGGGTCAGGTGGTCTCGGTGCGACGCCCGACCCCGCCAGATGATCAGGGCTGCGGATGCGACGGGTTGTTGTCACTGGCCTCGGCATGGTGTCGCCGCTGGGCTGCGGCGTCGAGGACACGTGGCGTCGGCTGATCGCCGGCGACAGCGCCGCCGCGCCCATCACCCGTTTCAAGGCCGACGACCTCGCCTGCCGCATCGCGATGACGGTGACGCGCGGCGACGGCAGCGACGGCACCTTCAATCCCGACCACTGGATGGAGCACAAGGAGCAGCGCAAGGTCGACGACTTCATCCTGTTTGCCGTCACCGCGGCGGCGCAGGCTCTCGACGACGCCGATTGGCACCCAAAAAGCGCCGCCGACCGGGCGGCGACCGGCGTGTACTTCGGCTCCGGGATCGGCGGCCTCAACGGGATCCACGACCAGTCGGTGATTTTGTACGAAAAGGGGCCGCGCCGGGTGTCGCCCTTCTTCGTCACCGGGCGCCTCATCAACCTCGCCGGCGGCTACGTGTCGATCGCCCACGGGCTGAAGGGACCCAACCATGCCTGCGTCACCGCCTGCTCGTCGGGTACGCACGCGATCGGCGATGCCGCCCGTCTGATCGCGCTGGAGGATGCCGACGTGATGGTGGCCGGCGGCTGCGAATCGACGATCAGCCGCATCGGCATCGCCGGCTTCGCCGCCTGCCGCGCCCTGTCCACAGGCTTCAACGACCGGCCCAAGGCCGCTTCCCGGCCCTTCGACCGGGACCGCGACGGCTTCGTCATGGGCGAGGGGGCCGGTGCCGTGGTGCTGGAGTCGCTCGATCACGCGAAGGCGCGCGGCGCCCGGATCTACGCCGAGGTGGTCGGCTACGGCATGTCGGGCGACGCCTACCACATCACAGCGCCCGACGAGAGCGGCGACGGCGCCTACCGGGCGATGAAAGCGGCGATCAAGCGGGCCGGCATTCAACCGCGGGACCTCGACTACATCAACGCCCACGGCACGTCGACGCCGCTCGGCGACGAGATCGAGCTGCGCACGGTGCAGAAGCTTCTCGCCGAGGACGGCGCGGGCGCGTCCAAGCTGTCGATGTCCTCGACCAAATCGGCGATCGGCCACCTGCTCGGCGCGGCCGGCGCAGTGGAAGCCGTCTTCTGCGTGCTGGCGTTGCGCGACCAGATCGTGCCGCCGACGCTCAATCTCGACAATCCGCCCGATTTCGCGACGCTCGACCTCGTGCCGCACGAAGCGCGGCGCCGCGAGGTCGGTCTCGTGCTGTCGAACTCCTTCGGCTTCGGCGGCACCAACGCCTGCCTTATCCTCAAGCACCCGGACGCGTGAGCGGCGGCCCACACGCCGCTGCGGCGACTTCCCGCTTTCGCCATAATGGCGTCGTAGGCCGCTGAAGATCGTCCCGTAGCGAACGCCGTTGCCGCGGAGTCCGTTCGGGACGCTTACGAAAGCTTCTATGGTGCGATACAGCTCCGGCCGGCGCATGACGCCGCAAAGTCCCAACGAAGCGCTTCAGCCCGAAGCGCCGCCCCCGCCGCCGCCCAAGCTGCCGAGCCGCCGCCGATCGAAGCTCTCGGCGCTCAGCGGCTTCATCTCCTTCCTGGTGATCGCGGCCTTCGGCGCCCTCGCGGCGCTGGCCTGGGGCAACAGCCGCCTGCACGAGCCTGGCCCGCTCGCTGCGGCGCGCACGGTGTACATCGTCCCACACACCGATGTGCCCGACATCATCGAGAAGCTCAACGCCGACGGCGTGATCGACTCGCCCTTGACCATGAACGTCGTCCTCGCCTTCGAGCGCAAGCGCAAGAAGGTGAAGGCCGGCGAATACCTCTTCAAGGAACACGCCAGCCTGCGCGAGGTGATCGACACGCTGGTCAGCGGCAAGCAGTTCCTGCACGCCTTCACCATCCCCGAAGGGCTGACAACCCAGCAGATCGTGCAGCGCATCAAGGACAGCGACCTCCTGTCGGGCGACCTGCGCGACATGCCCAAGGAGGGCGCGCTGCTGCCGGAAACCTACAAGATCTCGCGCGGCACCAGCCGCAGCGACCTCGTCATCAAGATGCAGGAAGACAATCGCAAGGTGGTTGAGCAGATCTGGGCCCGTCGCGCGCCCGACCTGCCGCTGCGCTCGCCCTTTGATCTGCTGACGCTGGCTTCCATCGTGGAAAAGGAGACCGGCAAGGCCGACGAGCGGCCCCACGTCGCGGGAGTGTTCGTCAACCGCCTGCGCAAGCACATGCGGCTGCAGTCGGACCCCACGATCGTCTACGGCCTCGTCGGCGGCCAGGGTACGCTCGGCCACTCCATCACCCGCTCCGAACTCGACCGCAAGACGAGCTACAACACCTACCAGGTCGATGGCCTGCCCCCCGGGCCGATCGACAACCCCGGGCGGGCCGCCCTGGAGGCTGTCGCCAATCCGGCGCGCACAGGCGACCTGTACTTCGTGGCCGACGGAACGGGCGGCCACGCCTTCGCCGAGACGGTCGAGGACCACAACCGCAACGTCCAGCACTGGCGTCAGCTCGAACGTGATGCCAAGTCGAAGGTCGACGTCGACAAGCTGTCCCCGACAACCGCTCCGCCGCCGCCCGCGCCGGGCAAGAACCAGCGCGGCGACGTCGATCCTTCGGTCTTCGGCGATCTTCCCACGCGGATCGCCTCGGTCAGCCTGGGGCAGACCGCGTCCTTCGTCGATCCGGCGGCGAACCATGACGTCGCGAAGGTCTTCGCCGCCGACGCTGCCGGGCCGGTCGGTCGGACCGGGCGCCATGGCCGGGCGGCTCCGACCATGCCCGACCCGGCGAGCTACGCCCGAAGCATCGACGCGATGGGCTATTCGATGGAGGGCCCGACGCCGTCCGGCGCGAGCCTGCTCGACGGACCCGCCGAGACCGCCTCCACGGCGCCCGCCGGAGCGGGGGAGAAGCCAGGGCAGGCGCCGAAGCCTGCGGTGGCGCAAGCGCCGGGCCAGGTTTTGGGCCAAGCGACGGGTCAAGCGCCGGGCCGAGCGCTGGGCAAGCCCGCCGCGCTCGACGTCGCCGGCGGCGACCATCCCGACCTGTTCTCCGATCCGGCCGGCGACGATGCGCTGCCGGCTCCGGCGAAGGCACCGCCGCTGCACCCGAAGATCTTCGACGTGTCGGAGAACACGCCGCTCGATCCGCTGCGCAACAAGTCCTTCGACCTGAACACGGCGAAGACGATTCCCGCCGAGTTGACCCGCTGACGAGCGTCGAGACGATGCGCTTGCGCAGCATGACCGGCAGCGCCCAGGTCGCCGGGGACGGCGCCCGCGCGCGCTGGACCTGGGACCTGAAGACGGTGAACGCCAGGGGCCTCGACCTTCGCCTGCGCCTGCCACCCGGCTTCGATCCGCTGGAAGCGGAAGCGCGGCGCCGTATCGGCGGACGGCTCGCCAGGGGTACTTGCCACGCCGCCCTGAGCGTGACCCGCGAGGCATCTCCGGCGACCGTGCGCATCGATGCCGAGCGGCTGGCGGCGCTGGTCGCGGCGGTGAGCGCCGTGCCGCACCCGCCGACGATCGGGCCGGCGACGCTGGACGGCCTGCTGGCCCTACGCGGCGTCGTTGAGGTCGTCGAGGCCATGCCGGATGCAGCTGTCCACGACGCCTTGCTCGCCGACTGCGCCCGCGGCCTCGACCGCGCGGTGGACGAGCTCGTGGCGATGCGCGAGCGCGAAGGCGCCAGCCTGCACGCCGTCCTCGACGCGCGGCTCGCGGCGATCGCCGGCCTGACCCGGCAGGCGGACGAGTCGCCGCGCCGCCGCCCGGAGGCCGTGCGCGCCCGCCTGGCCGAAGCGGTCGCCGTTCTGGTCGGCCAGCCCGGTCTCGATCCCGACCGGCTGCACCAGGAGGCCGTGCTTCTCGCGGCCAAGGCCGACGTGCGCGAAGAACTCGACCGCCTCGTCGCCCATGTGGCGGCGGCGCGCGAACTGATCGCCGGCGGCGGGCCGGTCGGGCGCCGCCTCGACTTCCTCGCCCAGGAACTCGGGCGCGAAGCGTCGACCTTCTGCGCCAAGGTCAACGATGCCTCGCTGACCGCGATCGGTCTTGAACTGCGGGTCGAAATCGAGCAATTCCGCGAGCAGGTTCAGAACATCGAATAGGCGCGGATGCAACCGGGGGATGACGATGCGGCGGCCAGTCCCAGACCCGCCGACACCGGCGGGGCCGGACGGCGCGGCTTCATCCTGATCCTGTCGTCGCCTTCGGGCGCCGGCAAGACCACGCTGACCCGCATGCTGCTGATGCGCGCCGACCTCGACCTCACCCTGTCGATCTCGGTGACCACGCGGGCGCGGCGGTCCAGCGAGGCCGACGGCGTGCACTACAGCTTCATCACCAAGCGGCGCTTCCAGCAGCTGCGCGACAACGACGATCTGCTGGAATGGGCGGAAGTGCACGGCAACTTCTACGGCACGCCGCGCGAGCCGGTGGAGCGCGTCCTCGGCAAGGGGCGCGACGTGCTGTTCGACATCGACTGGCAGGGCACGCAGCAGGTCAAGAGCAAGACCGGCATGGATGCGGTGACCGTGTTCATCCTGCCGCCCTCGATGGGGGAACTGCGCGCCCGCCTGGAGCGCCGGGCGGAGGACCCGGCCGACGTGATCGCGCGGCGCCTCGCCAACGCCCGCAACGAGATCCGCCGCTGGGCGCAGTACGACTACGTGCTGGTCAACGACGACATACAGGTCACCTTCCAGACCCTGCTCGCCATCATCGCCTGCGAGCGCTGCAAGGCGGTGCGGGCCACGGCGACGATCGGGCGCTTCGTGGACGGGCTCCTGGCGGAGGCAGGCGGGCGGAGCGCGTGAAGGCCGGTGCCCTGATCGGCTGTTGCGCTTCGGATCCGAGAACCGCGATGCCCTTTCCGGCCCGATGCGTCAGCCCAGCGCCGGCGTGACCGCATCCCCCATCGCGCCCCGTACCGGATGGTCGGGGATCGACCCCGCCGCGCCCGGCTGCGCTTTGCCGCTCTTGTCGGGCATGTGGAACGGCATGGTGACGAGGCGGACGAAGCTTCCGGCGTCTTCCCCGGCCATGTGGGTATCGAGTCCGAACACGGTCTCGTCCTCTTCCAGTTCGGCGAAGGTGCCGAACAGCCGGTCCCAGATGCTGAACACGCCACCGAAGTTGCAATCGGTGTAGGGCAGGACGTGGTGGTGGTGGACGTGGTGCAGGTTGGGCGTGATGAACACGAAGCCGAGCACCCTCGCCATGCCGCGCGGCAGCCGCACCGCCGAGTGGGCGAGAATGGCCGACACCGTTTCCGCCGCCTGGCGCAGCAGCAGCACCTCGAAGGATGCGCCGAGCACGAAGGTCCACAGAACGAGCGAGGCGCCGCGCACGGCGGTTTCACCGGGATGCTCACGCACGGTGGTGGACGAATCGACCATCTGGTCGGTGTGGTGGACGAGGTGGAACCGCCAAAGCGGCGGCAGGTGATGCATCAGGCGGTGGTAAAGATAATCGAACAGGTCGAGCGCGACGAACACCAGCACCCCCCGGACCCAGAGCGACGACGGTTCCGGGAACAGGTTGACGAGGCCCCAGCCGGCGTCGAGCGTCGCCCGCGACACGGCAAGGCAGGCGGCGCTGAGAACCAGTTCGATCGGCAGCGCGCTCAGCACGAACAGCGCATTCACCCCCGCGTGACGCAGCTTCCGGTCATGGGGCAGCGCGAGGATCACATGCTCGATCGCCCACAGCACCGCGATGCCGCCGGCGAAGATCAGGATCTGGGCGATGTCGGCGTGCCGTACAAAAAAATCGAACATTCCACGCATTGGTAAGCAGGCGCGACGGGATGACCGGCACGGTGTCAGTCCGGTGGCGTCCGGCGACGGAGATCCACGCTATCATCGCGGCGGCGCCGTGTTCACTAAAAGTTGAAAACCTGCGGATCCTATGCACATGCCGCGCGCAAAGCCTTTCGACATCAAGGCTGAGGCAGATTGTCAGGCTGGGCGAAACGCAGGCTGATCTCCGGCCGGATGGCCGATTCCATGCCGCTGCCGAGGATCGAGATGCGGAAAGCGGCGCTGCCGGCCAGCGCGAGAGTGCCGGCAGCCGCCTCAAGTTCGCCGTGGCGACGGCGTCCGAGCAGCCGCGAGCCGACCAGCAGGCCGATGGGCAGCAGCACACCCAGGCCGCTGCCGCCGATGCGCTCAAGCCAGCCCCAGCGACCGGACCGGGCGGCGGCGATGCCGGCCCTGTCCAGTTCCTTGTTGTTGACGAGGGTCGCGGCAAGGTCGGTGGCAAGGGCCGCCAGCAGAACGTCGGCGAGCGAGCGGCGCAAGGCCGGCGAGCTTTCACCGATGGCCAGGGCCGCCGCCCCCGAAGCGATCGAGGACGAGGCGAAACGCACCGCGTTGGACCGCGGGGCTGCCGCCCACACCGGCGTGCTCGTCGCCGCGACCAGCGCGGCCGTGTAGGTCGAGATGCCCGCGCCGAACAGCGCCGCGGGACCCTGCGCGGCAGCGGAAACCCGGCGCGGCCAGCGCCAGCGCGGCCGCAGGTCGCTCGCGATCTGGGCGAGGCCGCCGGCTCCCGCGGCGGCCGAAAATCCCAAGAGCAGCCAGGTGCCGATCGACATCGGCGAGGTCTTCTTGGCGACACGCAGCATGTTGTAGAAGCGATCCGGCGTGTGCAGGTCGTAGACCAGCAGGGCCGAACCCAAAGTCGGCGCCAGCAGCGAAAGATAATGGGCGCGCCGGGTCAGCGGCCGGCGGTCGTCGCGGCCGCGTCCCGTCGCCTGCGCCAGGGCGCCGAGCAGCGCCGCCGATCCCGACAGGCCGGCAAGGAACACGTAGCCGCCGACCACCACCGCCGAAAAGGGTGCCGGCTTGAGCTGGGGACGATCGTAGTAGGTTTCGCCGGCCCAAGGCCGCGCCATCGGGCTGTCGGCGCCGCCTTTGGGTCCGAGGGGGTGGCGTGCCGGCGTGCCCGGCTCGCGGCTGCTCGTCATCTCAGCGCGCTCCCGCCAGAAGCGTGGCGGCGACGAGCGCCAGGCCGCCGATGGTGGCCAGGCCCGACAGCAGGCTCGGCCGCACCCGGTTCGAGGCGCGCGTCGGCGCCGCCGGCAGGTTGTACACTTCCGGCCGATCGGTGAGCAGGAAGAAGGCGTTGAGGTGGCCGAGGTCGCCGGTGGCGCCGGGTGCGCCCGGCGTGCCGTAGAGGTAGGCGCTGCCGACGCCGCGTTCGTGCAGCGTGGCGACGCGCGCGTCCGCCCGCGCGTACAGGTCCTCCAGCTCGCCGAACTGGATCGACTCGGTCGGGCAGGATTTGGCGCAGGCCGGCTCCAGCCCGCCCTTCAGCCTGTCGTAGCACAAGGTACACTTGTGGACCTTGCCGTCGATCTCGTTGAGGGCGACGACGCCGAAGGGGCAGGCCGGAATGCAGTATCCGCATCCGTTGCAGATGTCCTGCTGCACCACCACCGTGTCGAACTCGGTCTTGAAGATGGCGCCGGTCGGGCAGGCTTCCAGGCAGGGAGCGTTGTGGCAGTGCTTGCACACGTCGCTCATCATCAGCCAGCCGCTCTGGAACGCTGTCTGGTCCTGCGCCCGGACACCGGCGTCGCCGGCCTTCTCCACGAAGGCGACGTGGCGCCACGTGTTGGCCGAGAGCATGCCGGTGTTGTCGAAGCTTTGCCCGGTAAGGCCGAGGCTATCGGCCGGCAGGTTGTTCCATTCCTTGCAGGCCACCTCGCAGGCCTTGCAGCCGATGCACACCGTCGTGTCGGTGAAGAAGCCGTAGCTCTTGCCCGGCTCGATCCGCACGCCGCCGGTCAGCTCGGACTCGTCGGGGATGACGCCGTCGAGGTCGGACTGCGGGAAGTCGTGAGCGCGCTCGTGAAGGCCCATCGGGAACTCTAACTCGCTTGGGTTGGGGACGAGGAATCGCAAAGCTCGATGCGGTGCGCGACCCGCGCCAGCAGCCGCGGCGCCTCGCCGAAGCTGACGCGCACGCGGATCCCGCTTCGCTGCAGACCGACGAGGTCGGAGGGCTCCGCCGATGCCGCATGCGACAGCAGGAACAAGTGAGCCACGCCGCCATCGTCGGACAGCTGGAAGCGGCTCTCCTGCGCCAGGATGACGACGCCTTCCACCTTCCGCATCGATCGGCGTTCCCACCCGCTCGCATCGCCGTTCCGGTGCTGCCGGCAGGGGCGAGCCAGCGACACCGCACCACCGGAGAAAAGGTCGATGGCGTGCTATGTTAGCACGTCGACGCGGCTCGGGTTGTCGGGCGAGGGGAGCATCGCATGCCGAAGACACTTCGCCACACGCTGGGCCAGAAGGCGGCGCGTTTCCTCAAGGACTGGAGCCTGCCCCGGCAGCTCGCCGGGCAGGACGTGATGGCCGAGGCGGCGAAGAGCACGGCGTCCAAGGAGTTGCGGCCGCGGCTGGAAGAGGCCGACCGCGTCGGCACCAGCGTGTGCCCGTACTGCGCGGTCGGCTGCGGCCAGCTGATCTACGCCAAGAAAGGGCGCCCCATCCACATCGAGGGCGACCCGCGCTCGCCGGTCAACGCCGGCACGCTTTGCCCCAAGGGCGCGGGCACGCTGGGCATGCTGCTCTCGCCCGAGCGCGTCACGAGCGTGCTCTACCGAGCGCCCCACGCCACGCAATGGGAAACGCGTCCGCTGGCCTGGGCGATGGAGCGGATCGCCCAGCTGACGAAAGAAGCGCGCGACGAAACCTTCGCCGAGGCGCTGCCGGACGGGCGCGCGATCAACCAAACGATCGGCCTGGGATCGCTGGGCGGCGCCACCATGGACAACGAGGAGAACTACCTCATCAAGAAGCTGTTCGGCGGCGGCCTCGGGATGATCAACATCGAGAACCAAGCCCGCATCTGACATTCGTCGTCCGTCCCAAGTTTGGGCACGTCGTTTGGTCGGGGCGCCGCCACCATGGCGCTGTGGGACCTGCAGAACTCGGACTGCGTGCTCATCATGGGCTCCAACATGGCGGAGAACCATCCCGTCGCCTTCCGCTTCGTGGTCGAGGCGCAGCGGCGCGGCGCAACGATCATCCACGTCGACCCGCGCTTCACCCGCACCTCGGCGCTGGCCGACATCTACGCGCCGATCCGCTCGGGCAGCGACATCGCCTTCCTCGGCGGCCTGATCCGCCATTTCATCGAGGGCGACCTGTGGTTCCGCGAGTTCGCGCTCGCCTACAGCAACATCGCCCACATCATCGACGAGCGATACGTCGACACGGAGGACAACGACGGCGTGTTCTCCGGCTTCGATCCCGAAACCGGGTCCTACACCGAGGACAGCTGGCAATACGAGGGCAAGGTGGTGGCCGCCTCCATCGCCGAACACGACGCCAAGCTGGAGGGCGGCAAGGGCAAGGGCAAGGGCGTGGGCAAGGGGTCGGGGATGACCGCCGGCCCGCCGCCCCAGGATCCCAGCCTGCAGCACCCGCGCTGCGTCTACCAGATCCTGAAGAAGCACTACGCCCGCTACACCCCCGACTTCGTGGAGGAGGTGACCGGCTGCCCGCGCGACACCTTCCTGAAGATCGCCGACGCGATGGCCGCCAACTCCGGCCGCAGCAAGACGGGTTCCCTGTGCTACGCGGTCGGGTGGACCCACCATTCCACCGGCGTGCAGATCATCCGCGCCGCGTCCATCGTGCAGAGCCTGCTCGGCAACGTCGGGCGGCCCGGCGGCGGCATCATGGCGCTGCGCGGCCACGTCTCGATCCAGGGCTCGACCGACATCCCCACGCTCTACAACATGCTGCCGACGTACCTGGCGCAGCCCAACGCCTTCGCCGACCACGGCACGCTCGACGCCTACCTCAAGACCGAAACGCCCGAGACAGGCTGGTGGTCGAACCTGCCGAAATACGTCGTGAGCCTGCTGAAGGCCTGGTACGGCGAAGCCGCGACCCGCGAGAACGGCTTCGGCTACGGCTTCCTGCCCAAGCTCACCGGCGATGCCTCGCAGGAACCGATCACCATGGCGATGGCCGACGGCCTGATGCGGGGGCAGTTCGTGTTCGGACAGAACCCGGTGGTCGGGGCGGTCAATTCCGATTTGGTCGCGCGCGGACTGACCAAGCTGCGCTGGCTCGTCGTGCGCGACTTCGCCCTGACGGAAACCGCCGATTTCTGGCGCGATGAGCGGCTGGTGTCACGCGGCGGGCTGGTGCCGGCCGACGTCGCCACGGAGGTGTTCTTCCTGCCGGCCGCCCTCCCCGGCGAGAAGGAGGGCACCGTCACCAACACCAGCCGCCTCGTGCAGTGGCACGACCACGTCTGCCAAGCGCCGGGCGACAGCCGCTCCGACCTGTGGTTCGTCGTCCACCTCGGCCGCCGGCTGAAGCAGCTCTACGCCGGCAGCACGCTCGCCCGCGACCGCGGCCTGCAGGCGTTGACCTGGGACTATCCGCTCAAGGGCGATCGCCAGGAGCCCGATGCCGAAGCGGTGCTGCGCGAGATCAACGGCACGGTGGTGGCGAGCGGCCGGCAGGTCGCCAGATACCAGGACCTGAAGGACGACGGCTCCACCGCCTGCGGCGGCTGGATGTATTGCGGCATCTACCCAGCCGAAGGCCGCAACCTCGCCCGTTCGCGCCGAGCTGACAAGCCCGACGCCGACACCAACCACTCGGGATGGGCCTTCGCCTGGCCGTCCAACCGGCGCACGCTCTACAACCGTGCCTCCGCCGACCCGGCCGGCGTGCCGTGGTCGCCGGAAAAGAAGCTCGTCTGGTGGGACGAGGCTGCGGCGACGTGGACGGGCACCGACGTGCCCGACTTCGAGCCGACCAAGCGGCCGGACTATCGCCCGGACTGGTCGAAGTATCCGCACGGCATGGACGCGCTCGGCGGCGACGCACCTTTCATCATGGAAGCGGACGGGCAATGCATGCTGTTCGTGCCTTCGGGCCTGAAGGACGGGCCGCTGCCGACCCATTACGAGCCCATCGAGAGCCCTGTCGGCAACCTCCTACATCCCAACCGGCCGATCAACCCCGCCGCCAAGCTGTGGCAGCGGCCTGGGAACGAGCTGCACGAGGCCGGCGACCCGCGCTTCCCCTACGTCTTCTCGACCTACCGGCTGACCGAACTGCACTGCGGCGGCATCGCGACCCGGGTCATGCCGCACACGGCCGAGCTGCAGCCCGAGGCTTTCGTCGAGGTGTCGCCGGAGCTGGCCGGCGAACTCGGCATCGCCCACCTGGGCTGGACCACGCTGTCGACGCTACGCGGCGAGATCGAGGTCCGGGCGATGGTAACGTCCCGAGTCCGCCCCTTCACCATCGCGGGACGGACGGTGCACCAGGTCGGCATGCCCTGGGGGTTCGGATGGCGCGGCTACGCCACCGGCGACATCGCCAACGCGCTGCTCGCCATTTCCGGCGACCCCAACGTCAGCATCCACACCACCAAGGCGATCACCTGCAACCTCAGGGCCGGCCGCCGAACCCCGGCGCGCGCCCATGCCTGAAACGCCCATGCCTGAAACGCCCATGCCTGACGCGCCCATGCCTGACGCGCCCATGCCCGACGCGCCCTTGTCCGAGCGGTCGGGGCGGGATGCCCATCCCGGGCATCAGGCGCTGGCGCATGCGACGCGCGTTCTGGATCAGCGCCCGCGCAAGGACGACATCGAGCTGACCCTTGCCACGCAATGCCTCGCGCGGTTCCGCGAGGAACTGCTGGCCGCGCAGCGTGCCGGCCCGGCCTCGGATCAGAAGCGCGATTGCCTATCCCGGCTCAACGCCATCATCGCCGTGGTGATGGCGATGCATTTCCCCATCGGCAATCCGCCGTGGGACGAGTTCGAAAAGACGCAAGGTTGGCTGCGCGCGCTGGTCGAAGAAGCCGAGCGGTGAGGCGGGTGGCCGTCACCCCGCGCTCCTGATCTCGCGGGCGTAGATATCCGCCACGAAGTCGTCGATCCAGGCGCGATTGCGCTCTTACGCCGGCCGATCGATGCAAAGGCCGCGTCGCCAGTCGTCGAAGATCGTTTCGATGTTCTCGAGTACGCGCCGGATGACCTCGGCTTCTTCCTCGATCAGCAAGCCCAGCGGTGCAGCGTTCCTCACCTCGTGCTGCGTCTTCGCAAGAAGCTCGTCCAGCATGCCCTCCAACTCCTTGCGCGAGCCGACCATGCGACCGATCAGGTTTCCGCTGAGGATGCTCATCGCGGTCGCGAACATCAGCAACGTCGAGAGATGCAGGCGCAGCTCCTTACCCTCATTCATGCGCGTCGATCTTCAGACCCGCGCAGTTCCCGGCTTTCACGCATTCGCGGCATCCTGGTTCTGCGGAGGTATGCGAAGACCCTGTCCGACGATCTGCGAGATCGTTGACCGGGCGTCTCGCACTATAGAAGCCTCGCCTGCTTCGGCTTTGCTGTAGGTTTGTTCTCCCGAGCGGCAAGTTGCTGCAGCGACATGCTGTCCGGTGCGGCATGAGCACGGCCGTCCTCGTCTGCGGTCAACCGTTCCGCAACCCCGAGGCGAACACCTCGCGTGGCGGCAGCGCCTACGCGACCGTCCGCGACGGCCAAGGCGATGATGCGGCGTGGTGGAAGGTCCTCGCCTCCTCTGACGAGGCCCGTGATGAACTGCTGACGCCTCGCAGCGGTGACGGCGTAGCGATATCCGGCTCGTTCAGGGCCGAGGTGCACGCCGGCAACGGCACACCGCGAGTTTCGCCCACGGCCGACCGGGTGATCTCGACGAGGCGCGCCAAGCGCCAAACGGCGGCCGGCGCGCGGACGGGGGCAAAGCCGGCCCGTTCAAGTGGGCGGCAAGCTGATCGCCTGGTGACGCAGCAACCCGATGCATACCGGCCGCCATTCGACATGGTTGGACAAGGCAGTCGCCCGCCCCATACCCTGCCTGCTCGCCGTGTTCTCCATCGTCACCCTGCTCGCCACCCGACTGACCGCGCGCGAACGGCGATGGATGGCGTCGGCGGCTTGGTACGCCAAGCCGCGGCCAACCTTTGCCGACGCCCTCGCCGCGGTGTGCCGGGCGCTGTGGCGCGAACAAGGTTTGGTGACGTCCGCTCGCCGAGGTGAGCAAACGAAACGCCGCTTCGTTATACCGGCACCCTTGGGCCTATGCCCTGTGCCAGGCTGCTTGAGCGGCCAAAGCCGAGTTGAGCGTCGCGCAGTCCACGTGTACTATCATCTCATCGATTTCGGAGCGACGCGGACCAGGGTCGTGCCGCCAGCCGTCGGGGCGGTGAACGGCATCGCCCACTCCACAAGACCGAGCAGATGTTCGTCGTCGTCGAAGATCGGCCACGTGCGCGCGTTCCACCAGCCGCTGGCGCTCTCGCCGTGTTCGTCGAGCACGTAGTACGGCAGGTCGATCACCTCCGAGGTTTGACCGGCGCGGGCCAGCATCATGAACTTGGTGAAGTTCTCCTTCGGCACGCCCCTCAGATCGGTGAAGATGTCGAGGATCGAGGTGTGGCGAACGGCGTCCGCATCGACATGGTTGTGCCGGGCGCCGAAGTCGGTGATCTCGGTGACGAGAAGTTCCGGCGTGAGCAATACGCAGGCGACGTCGGCCGACCCGAACATGCGCCGGAAGCTGCTGAGCGCCAAATCGTCGCGCGCTGACGGGGAGCGATGGCCACCGTGGGGCCGATGGCGTGCGCGGCGCAGCCGCCATTCCGCCGGAGAGAGCACTTCCGTAAAGGGCACCTCCAACAGGTGGCGGCCCTTGTCGTCGCAGATGACGTAGGTGCATTCCATCGGGTCTTCCCCTGCCACGAGCAGGTCACGTGCGACGTCGGGAATAGCTCTGAAGACCTGGAGATAGGCGCGGTGCAGGTCTGGGTATTCGATGCCTTCGTCGTTGAACTCGACGACGGATCGGCGGCGGAGGTGGAGTTGGAACAACGGCATCGTCGACAGAACCTTGGCGTTGCATCGCAACAGCAACCTTCCGGCGTTCTACGCGCAAGCGTGCGATCACGAAGTGCTTTTTGTTAAAGTCCTGGACTTCAAGACATCGTATTCAGTCTTTGAACCTCAAACGACACAACCGCTGGCACGGCATGACGCCAAACGGCCTTCAGGATCATGGCGCTTCCATGAGCGATCCCTTTCTCCGCAAGCTGGAAACCTTCGGCGTGCTGCCCGAGGCGGATAGGGAACTGATCCGCTCGTTCAGCATGCATGCGGAGCAGTTCGAGGCAGCGATCGACATCATTCGCGAAGGCGAGAAGCCCAGCGAGGTGAACCTCGTCGTCGGCGGCTTCGCCTACCGCTACAAGCTGCTGTCGAGCGGCAGCCGCCAGATCGTCGCCTACCTGATGCCGGGCGACATCTGCGACCTGCACGTGTCCTTTCTCGACGCGATGGATCACTCCATCGCCGCGCTGACCGACACCCAGATCGTCAAGCTGCCGCGCGACCGGATCGAACTGCTGCTCGCCCGTCCCGCGATCTCGCGCGCCCTGCTGATGATCGTCATGACCTACGAGGCGAACGGACGGGAATGGCTCGTCAACATCGGACGTCGCCCGGCCGAGCAGAGGGTGGCGCATTTCCTGTGCGAGTGGCACCTCCGCCTGCGCTCGATCGGCCTTGCCGGCGATGACGGGTGCGAGTTCCCGCTGACGCAGCAGCAGCTTGCCGAAACGACCGGCCTATCCCCCGTGCACGTCAACCGCGTGCTGCAAAACTTGCGTCAACGTGGGCTGATCGTGCTCAGGTCGCGACAGCTCCTGCTCCCCGACCTCGACAAATTGTGGGACATGAGCGGCTTTCGCTCCAACTACCTGCACATGCAGAGCGAGTGGCGGTCCTAAGCAGGTTTAGCAAAAGTGCCCCCGCGGTTTTGCGATCGAAACCTGCGGCTTGTCAAAGAGCTGAGCGGGTGAAGCGCTGGGCTGCCAACGCGAACCTGCTTGGCTGGGACTTCCGCACCATCGTGCGGTTCACCCGAGGTGCCAAAGGCCGGTATAGGTCAGCGTCGCGGAGTAGATGGTGCGCTGCGCGTCGTTCCTGACCACGACCGCGAACGAGCGTCGATCGCCGTCGTCCGCGACCTCGGCTAGTGCGATCTCCGGAAGGAGCCGCCGGACCTCGTCGCGCACCGCCGCGAGATCACCGAGTTCGATGCCGTTCGTGTCGACTTGAGGTGTGCGATCGTCGTAAACATCGAAGAAGTAGCGAGCCACCCTGCGCTCCGCGCTCTTAGGCGCGAGCGCAAGCCTTTCACGGTCGCTGGCGCTCAAAGCGATCGGCCCGCGATACTTCTCAAGATGGGTGGTGTGCGGCAAAAGACCATGCCCTTTCCGAAAGACAAGCGCTGAGCGATCGCCGAGGCGCGCGCCGGGATGAGGCGGCCGTCGGACGCGAAGACCTTCCGCGGCCGGGCCGAGGCCGAGCCGCCCCGCAAGGCGACGCGGACGCCGGCCAAGCCGGACGGCCTCGGAGCGCCTGGAGCAGGCGAAGTCGTCCGTGCCATTGGCAGCGCGATGATCGCCGAGAGTGGGCTCGATCGCCTCCACCAGACCTTCGTGGCGGATCCGACCAGGACCATCGACGTCCTGAAGCGGCCGCACCATCGAGCGTCGCTCAGTTCGGATCTCCGGCGTGTCGGAGCGCATGTAACGAGCCGGCAAGCGCTACGAGGGACTGTCTACCTCGCCGGGCTGACCGGGATCGCCGCGCAGAACCTCCTTTCGGCCGGCAGCCTGAAGCGCGGCCAGACCCTGCTGCTGGGCACGCCGATCGGCTGGCTGCACCTGCACGGCGACCTGACCGCGAGACAGTTGTCGGCCGGCTTCGGATATTCGCGGCTGCGCGCCCGCTACGATCGCATGATGAACTTGCCGCGCCGGTCCGCTCGCACTCCCGGACTGGAGGCCGCCGCATCGGGGCGGCGGACGAGCACGATCGGAGCGACGACGAGATCGCCGGCATAGGGATGCACTTCGAGGCGCTGCTGGCGACCGCCGACGCCGCGAGATCCTCGAGCCGCGCTATCGCGCTCCCCACGCGTGCTGAATCGAGCCCTCGGCCCGGCTGAAGAGCGGCACCTCGGTCGCCTGCGTATGCCGGCAACCGGGGATGCCGCACGACGGCACCATCCGTGAGAAGACTAAGACGGATCCAGCCTTCCTTGCCGCGCTCGCCGACATCCTGCGGCGCCGCAAGCGCACGCGCCTCCGATCGGTTCTCGATGAGCTTGCGAAGCCGAAACGCAGGCGGGCGGGAGGCAAACGGTCGAGCGCCAGGCGGACAAGCGTCGGCACCTTCCAGGTCGCCCTGTCCCAGGATCAGCTCTACGCCGCCAGCGCCGAGGTAGTGCCGCCTTTGCCACCGGATCGAGCGCGCCGGCGCGGCTATGGTCATCCAGATCGATGAGTATCTTGCATCCTGTTGCGGACCCGATCTCTGACCACATCACCCAAACCTGCGTGTCACAACAACGCGAGGCGATCAGGCCGCGCGCCGGCGCGTCATCGTAAGCAGTATAGCCTCGCCCGCGAGCGCGACGGCGCCCGGACGACGTTCAGTTTCGGCGCGCGCGTAACGCAGTGCGGCCTCCTGAGTGGTAAAAATGCCGCCGCCGAGACCGTGTGTCTCGACGGCAAGCCAATGACCTTCCCTGTCCTGACCTACAACGAATGCATGCTCGCATGCGGTGTTGCAATTGGCAGGTCTTGGAACGTCGCTCATGTGTGCATACTCCAGGCGACGCCTTCCCGGCATCGTGTTACGGAATCTAGTTTCGGTCGCATAGCCTTTTAACTGGCCGGCACACGGGCGGTTATATTGATTTCGTGAGGATCACGTGTAATCGGTTGTTCCTCACTGCCATCGTTGGATGCAGACGCTTGGTCCGCCTCGGTGATATCCGTCCGGGCCTGGTGGCAAGGGCGACATCGGCGGGCACGTGGGCGCCGGCCCGGCGGGACGGATCGCCCGCCCAGACGGCGCCGAACGATTGTTGCGGCAGGTACGACGGCGTTTTCCCTTTGCTGAGCGCATCATCGCCGATGACGGCTATGCCGGAGCCAGGATGAAGGCGCTTGTCGCCCGCAGCGGCGCCTGGACGTTGCAGGTCGTCAAGCGCAGCCAGGGTCGCGGCTTCGTGGTGCTGCCCGATCGCTGGAGTGTGGAGCGCACCCTGGCCTGGATCAGCCGCAACCGGCGCCTGTGTCGAGACCGCGAGCGCCACACCCGCATTGCGGTCGCCTTCGTCAGCTCGCCATGATCCGCCTCATGCTCCGGCACATCGCTGTAAACCGCTCAGCTTACGTCGGAACTTCTCGGATGGGCTCTCAGGTCGAAGACGGTCGCGAACGTCACCGACTCCGGGCTGAGGTTCGGGCTCACGTTCAGCAGCTTCGGCTAAATACTTAAATATACTACTTGATCTTGTGGTGGGCGCGACAGGGATTGAACCTGTGACCCCTCCCGTGTGAAGGGAGTGCTCTCCCGCTGAGCTACGCGCCCGCCGCGCGACCTATATCGCGGGGCGCCTCCGCCTTGTCAATTCCAGGCGGCACGCCCGCTCACGACGTCGCTCGCGGCTCGAACAGCTCCGGCCGCCGCAGTTGCAGGGTGAGCACCAGCACCAGGGTTTTCAAGTCCCGCAGCGTGCCGGCCGCCGCGTCGGCGGCGAGATCGGCGAGCGCGACCTCCTCGACCAGGAGCTGCTCGCCTTCTCCGGCGAGGCCGCCGCCTGCGGCGACGCGGTCGGCCGCCTCGTAGGTCGCGAGGTACAGGTACAGCCGTTCCGTCGAGATGGACGGCATGGTGTAGGGGCATCCGACCGGCTCCAGCGCACGGAGGCGCACGCCGGCTTCCTCCAATGCTTCGCGCAGCGCCGCCGCGGCGGGGTCTTCCGGTTGCTCGCCGCCCTCGATGCCGCCGGCGGGCGCTTCGGCGAGATCTCCCGGCTCGCCGACCAGGACCGGGCCGACCCGCCTCTGCCGGACCGTCAGGGCGACGCGGCGGACGGGATCGTAGGGCAGCACGCAGGCCGCCGCGCCATGGTCCTCGAAGGCGCGCTCGACCCGGCTGCCGTCGCGCTCGCTGAGGGTGGCGATGCCATAGGTCGTCCAGCCGCGATGGATGACGCGCCGACTCGGCGCCTCCGCGCTCACGCGGCGTCCGGCAGGGTCGAGCCCAGGGCGGCGACGGCCGCGTCGAGCTCGTCGAAATGCGAGATGATGCGGTCGGGGGCGAGATCGGCGACTGCTTCCGGCGCGTAGCCGAAATCGACGCAGATCACCGGCAGCCCGGCATTGCGGGCGGTGGACACGTCGGTCGCCGTGTCGCCAACCAGTACGGCCCGCGCGGGATCGCCGCCGGCCCGCTCGACCGTCAGGCGCAGGACGGCGCCGTCGGGCTTGCTCATGGCTAAGGTGTCGGCGCCCACGATCGCGGCGAAGCGCCCGTCCAGGCCGAGGGTGCGCAGCAGCAGGCGGGCCGGCTTCTCGTACTTGTTGGTGCATACCGCGAGCCGATGACCGGCGGCGGCCAGCCTGTCGAGCGCCTCGACGCAGCCCGGGAACGGCAGCGTTTCGTCGCAGATGTGCGCCTCGTATTGCGCGAGATAGGCGGCGAAGAGCTGCTCCAGCCGGGCGTCCGACACGCTGGCGCCCTGCGCCTCGAGGCCGAGGCGGATCAGTACCCGGCCGCCGCGTCCGACGAACTTGCGGGCCCGATCGAGGGGCAACGGCGCGATGCCCTCCCGGGCGAGGATGACGTTGAGCGCGGCGACGAGGTCGGGGGCGCTGTCGACGAGGGTGCCGTCGAGGTCGAACACGATGAGCGGAGCGGATGGGGCAGGCATGGAGCGGGGTTAAACGTTGCCGCCCGATGCGGCAAGCGGCCGTGCCGCAACGGAGCGCGGCAGACCGCGGTCGTGATACGGTACTCAGATACCACCGCGGTAAAGCAGCGTCGACAAAGGGCTTCGATGGGCTCCGCGCTTGACTTCTACGGTTTCCGCGGGTCTAACCCAGGCAAAGAGACGGATAGGCGGATCATGTTCGGCAAGACCATTTCGACCAAAACGGCCGAAATCGAGAAGAAGTGGCTGGTGATCGACGCGTCCGGCCTCGTCGTCGGGCGCCTCGCCTCGGTGATCGCGCTGCGGCTGCGCGGCAAGCACAAGGCGAGCTTCACCCCGCACATGGACGATGGCGACAACGTCGTCGTCATCAACGCGGAGAAGGTGGCCTTCACCGGACGCAAGCGCGAGAACAAGGTGTACTATCACTACACCGGCTTCCAGGGCGGCATCAAAGAGCGTACCGCCCGCTTCGTGCTCGAAGGACGGTTTCCCGAGCGGGTCATCGAGAAGGCGGTGGAGCGCATGCTGCCGCGCGGGCCGCTCGGCCGCAAGCAGCTCGGCAACCTGCGGGTCTACGCCGGCCCGACCCATCCGCACGAGGCGCAGCAGCCGGTGACCTTCGATGTCGCCGCCCTGAACCCGAAGAACTCCGCGATCCGCGACAGCAAGGCTGCCTGACCATGGCCGAGACGCTTTCCTCCCTTCAGGATCTCAAGGTCGCGACGGCGGGTGTCCAGCCCGACGCTCCCGTGCACCTGCAAAAACTCGACAAGTACGGCCGCGCCTATGCCACCGGCAAGCGCAAGGACGCCGTCGCCCGCGTCTGGATCAAGCCCGGCTCGGGCAAGATCGAGGTCAACGGCAAAACCTACGAGACCTACTTCGCCCGGCCGGTGCTGCGCATGATCGTGCAGCAGCCGCTCGGCATCACGTCGCGCGTGGGGCAGTACGATCTGCTCGTCAACGTGACCGGCGGCGGCCTCAGCGGCCAGGCCGGCGCGGTGCGCCACGGCCTGAGCAAGGCGCTGACCTACTTCGAGCCGGAACTGCGCCCCGTACTGAAGAAGGAAGGCTTCCTCACCCGCGACGCCCGCGTGGTCGAGCGCAAGAAGTACGGCAAGAAGAAGGCCCGCCGCTCCTTCCAGTTCTCCAAGCGCTAGCGTCGCCCGGGCGAGGTCCCGGTCACGGCGCGGGGTATGCAAAGGCGGCTTCGGCCGCCTTTTCCTTTGCGGGCGGGACGCCGTGAGCGGGCTCAGGGACGCGAACATGACTGCGCGCATCTTCATCGACGGCGAGGCGGGCACCACCGGCCTCGGGATCCGCGAGCGCCTCGCCGGCCGGCCGGATCTTGAGCTGAGAAGCCTGGAGCCCGACCAGCGCAAGAACGTCGACGCCAAGCGCGCCCTGCTGCGCGAGGTCAATCTCGTGATCCTGTGCCTGCCCGACGAGGCGGCGGTGCAGACGGTGAGGCTTGTCGACGCGATGCCGGACGGACCACGCCTGCTCGACGCCTCCACCGCCCACCGCATCGCGCCGGGCTGGACCTACGGCTTTCCGGAACTGGCGCCGGGGCAGGCGGAGGCGATCGCCGGCGCGCGCAGGGTCTCGAATCCCGGCTGCTACGCCACCGGCGCCATCGCCCTGCTGCGGCCGCTGGTGGAAGCCGGGCTGCTGGCGCCCGACGGAGCGATCACGATCAACGCCGTGTCCGGCTATTCCGGCGGCGGCAAGGCGATGATCGCCGACCACGAGAGCGGGCGCGCCCCGGCCTTCGAGCTGTACGCGCTCGGCCTCGGACACAAGCACGTTCCCGAGATCATGGCGCACGGCGGGCTGAGGCGGCGCCCGATCTTCGTGCCCTCGGTCGGCAGCTTCGCGCAGGGCATGCTGGTCTCGATCCCGCTTTTCCTCGACGACCTGCCGCGCCGGCCGGCGGCGGCCGAATTGGCGACGACGCTGGCCGCGCACTATCGCGGGGGTGGCCACGTCCGCGTGGTCGACGCCGGCGAGGCGGACCGCATCGAACCGGAGTCGCTGAACGGCGGCGACGATCTCGAACTGCACGTCTTCGCCAGCGAAGGGCAGCGTCAGGCCGTGCTGGTTGCCAAGCTCGACAACCTGGGCAAGGGAGCCTCGGGCGCGGCGGTGCAGAACCTGGAACTGATGCTGGCGCTCCCGAAGATCTGATCCGAGCGCGCCGCACGCGTTCATCCCGCCTCGATCAGCCGGATCGCGTCCTCGCGCTCGAAGATGTGGAGCAGGGCGCGGCTCGCGGCGCCCACCGGCCCAGAAAGCTCCGGATCCGCGTCCAGCGCCCGCTGCGCGGCATCGCGAGCCACCGGGAGAAGCCCGCCGTGCACCGCGAGGTCGGCCAGCCGGAAGCCGGGCGCGCCGGACTGGCGGGTGCCGAGCACTTCGCCCTCGCCGCGCAGCCGCAGATCCTCCTCTGCGATCAGGAAGCCGTCTTCGGTCTGGCGCAGGATGTCGATGCGCGCCTGCGCCACCGCGCCCAGCGGTGCCTTGTAGAGGAGCAGGCAGGCCGAAGCGCCGGGGCCGCGCCCGACCCGGCCGCGCAGCTGATGGATCTGGGCGAGGCCGAAGCGCTCGGCGTGCTCGATCACCATGATGGTCGCCTCCGGCACGTCGACGCCGACCTCGATCACCGTGGTGGCGACGAGCACCAGCGTGTCGCCGCTGACGAAGGCGGCCATCGCCGCATCCTTGTCCGCCGCCTTCATGCGACCGTGCACCAGCCCGACGGCCGGGCCCAGGATCTGCCGCAGCCCTTCGTATCGCTCGGTCGCCGCCGCCGCCTCGATTTCCTCGCTTTCGTCGACGAGGGGGCAGACCCAGTACGCCCGCTTGCCTTCGGCAACCGCACGCACGAGCCGCGCGACCACGTCGCCGAGGCGCTCGTCGGGCAGGGCGCGGGTGTCGATGGGCTGGCGTCCCGGCGGCTTCTCGCGCAGCGCCGACACTTCCATGTCGCCGAAGTAGGACAGCACCAGGCTGCGCGGGATCGGTGTCGCCGTCATCACCAGAATGTCGACCGCCTCGCCCTTGGCCGACAGGGCGAGGCGCTGGTGGACGCCGAACCGGTGCTGCTCGTCCACCACCGCCAGGCCGAGATCCTTGAAGGCGACCGTGTCCTGGATCAGCGCGTGGGTGCCGACCGCGATGGCGATGGCGCCGGTGCGTAGGCCTTCCAGCGTGCGGCGGCGCTCGGCCGGCGTGTCGCGGCCCGTCAGGATCGCCATGTGCAGCCCCGCTTTGGCGGCGCGCGGCGCCAAGCCGGCGAAGTGCTGCCGCGCCAGGATCTCCGTCGGCGCCATCAGCACCGCCTGATGGCCGGCCTCGACCACATCGGCCATCGCGAGCAGGGCGACCATCGTCTTGCCCGAGCCGACATCGCCTTGCAGCAGCCGCAGCATCCGCGCCGGCGCGGCGAGGTCGGCGCGGATCTCGGTCAATGCCGTCTGCTGCGCCGCCGTGAGGGTGAAGGGCAGGGCGGCCTCGATGGCATCCGCTTTGGCTCGCCCACCGCGCCCGTCGCCCGCATTCGGCCGCCCGGCGCGCCCGCGCAGCCGCTTGCGCATCAGGGCGAGGGCGAGCTGATGGGCGTAAAGCTCGTCCAGCGCGAGGCGAACGCGCGCCGGCGCGGTCGGCTCGATCGCTCGCGGGGTGTCCGGGCGATGGGCCGAGGCCAGCGCTTCGCCGAAGGTCGGCAGCGCCGGCAGCTTCACGCCGAGACCCTCGTACCAGTCGGGCAGGGGCGGCACCCGGGCCAGCGCCGCATCCACCGTGCGGTTGAGCAGGCGCGGGCTGAGCCCGTCGGTGAGGCCGTACACGGGCTCGGTCAGCGGCATGGCGGCGAAGCCGGCCTCGTCCAGCACGCGATCGGGATGCACCATCTGGCGATGGCCGTTCCACAGTTCGAGCTTGCCCGAGATCCAGCGCTCGGCGCCGAGCGGCAGGGACTTCTCGATCCAGGCGTGGTTCGACAGGAAGAAGATCAGCAGCACGTCGCCGGTGGCATCCTCGACCAGCACGCGGTAGGGCGCGCGCGAGCGCGGCGGCGGCGGGCGCCGGTCGGCGACCTTCACCTTCAACGTCACCACCGCATCGATCGGGGCGTCCGCGACGGCAGGTTGGTTGCGCCGGTCGATCACCGATGTCGGCAGGTGGAACAGCACGTCGATGACGCGCGCCTCGCCCGCGCCCTGCGCGGTCGGCTGGCCAAGGAGCCTGTCGAGCAGCTTGCCGGTCTTGGGGCCGATGCCCGGCAGGTTGGCGGCGGAGGCGAAGAGCGGCGTCAGGAGGTGCGGGCGCATGCAACTGGTTTCACGCCCCTGTGTGGCGCGGCCGGCGGACGCTATATGCCGGGACGTACCGCTTCAACCCGAGCACCAGGGAGTCGCACGTGTTCGATCCGCAGGATGTCGCACGCGAGGGGAGCCGCAGCGGACTCGACGTGCGTCGCCGCCGCCTGCTGTTCCGCGCCTGGCACCGCGGCACCCGCGAGATGGACCTGCTGATGGGCCGCTTCTGCGATTCGGAGCTGGCGCGTCTGCCGGACGGGGAACTCGACGATCTCGAACGGCTGATGGAAGCGCCCGACCGCGACGTCTTCTCCTGGCTCACCGGCGAGCTCGCCACGCCCGGCAACTACGACACGCCCGTGTTCCGCCGCCTGCGCGCCTTTCACACCCACGACGCGCCGCTGTTCGGGTGAAGTCCGGCGAACGCACTACCATCGCGCCCGCGATGCCGCTAAGCTTAGCCAAGCAACGAAGCTCGAGAGGTTGATCCAAGCACATGCGCGCCGAAGCCGAAGCGCTTGTCGAGAACATCAAGCAGTCCATGGGACTGCTGAGGAGGCATCTTTGACGTCGAC
>CAXTMA010000004.1:0-43847 GCA_964245015.1 uncultured Beijerinckiaceae bacterium
AGGCATGGCGGCGACGGTTTCGCGGCTGCTGGTCCGCGTCGGCCGTTTCGCCCCGGCTCCCCACCCGAGCGCCATGGATATCTGTCGGCGCCGGTGATCGCCAGCCCCGGACTGGCGCAGCGCCTGCAGCAGGGTCGGGCGGCCCTGCCGCGGCGGGAAACGCTGATCCTGCTGCTGCTCCTCGCCCATCCCGAGCTGATCGCCGAACATGCCGAGGATCTGGCCTCCCTCGACTTCGACCGGGAGGGCGCAGCCGGCCGCGAACTGGCCGGCCTGCGCGACAAGCTGCTCGATTTCGTTCACGCCGATTCGGCCGGCGAGGACGCCATCACCCGTGAAATCCTGCGCGCCGACCTCGCCGCCGCCGGGTACGAGCCCCTTCTGGGTCGGCTTGTCGCCAGCGCCGGTGGCTCTCCCTGGTATTTGCGCGCGGAGGCTGCGGCAGTGGATGCCGGCTTGGTGCTGAGGCAGGCCCTGACCTTGCACCACAAGGCGTCGACGCTACATAGGGAGTTGCTTTCTGCCGAAACGGCTCTAGCTGTCGATTCAAGCGAGGCGAACATGGCTCGCATGCGCGACATCCAGGAGCAGATCAGCGCTCTCACCGGAGCGGAGGCGGCAATCGAAGGGTTTGGGGCGTCATCGGGACGGACCGGCTCCTCGCTTTAGGACACTCGCTTCAGGACAATGGTGTCCCGGGTGGCAGCCTCTTGGAATGATGCGTGATCCGCGTCGCGGAGTGTTTGAATAAGCTGAATCGATCGGCATCCGGGCCATTCCCCCGGGTTCCAGCGGCTCGTGCAGCGCCGACCGACGTTTCGTCGAAGCTAATCCGATCGGGTCACGGCAGCCTCAACTTTACGAGGAACGATGAGGGCTCAAGGATCTGCGTTGTGAAGGCAGTCGCCGCGCTTGCCGCGACGCTGAGCCAACGATTGCTGGGTCGATTATTGCCAGATGAAGCGAAGCTCGGCGGCGGGATAGCCGGTGGCGGGAGCCTGTTCACGGCGGCAGGCGGGATGAGGACTTGAATGGCGAAGAAGGAAGATAAGGCCGAAGACGGCACCGTGACGGAGAGCGCCGACGGGCCGTTGCTCGACCTCTCGGATGCCGCCGTCAAGCGGATGATCAAGGCCGCCAAGAAGCGCGGCTTCGTCACCTATGCCGAACTCAACGCCGTTCTTCCCTCCGAGGAGGTGAACTCGGAGCAGATCGAGGACATCCTCGCGATGCTCAACGAGATGGGCATCAACGTCGTCGAGGCCGAGGAGGCCGAGGAAACCGAGGCGGAGACCGCCGAGGAGCCGGAAGAAGCCGACGGCGGCGATCTCGTCGAGGCCGCCGCGCCCAAGGCCGTGGTCGTGCGCTCCTCCGAGCCGGCCGACCGCACGGACGATCCCGTGCGCATGTACCTGCGCGAGATGGGCTCGGTGGAACTGCTGTCGCGCGAGGGCGAGATCGCCATCGCCAAGCGCATCGAGGCCGGCCGCGAGGCGATGATCGCCGGCCTGTGCGAGAGCCCCCTGACGTTCCAGGCCATCATCATCTGGCGCGACGAGCTCAACGGCTCAAAGGTTCTTCTGCGCGACATCATCGATCTTGAGGCGACCTATGCCGGGCCCGACGGCAAGAACACGCCCAAGATCGACATGACCGCGCCCGGCGCGCAGGAAGCGCTTGCCGCCCAGCGCGCGCCGGCGACCGCGCCGGTGAACCCGCCGGCAAGCCTGCGCCCGGCCGGCGACGACCTGGGCGTGCCGGAGGAGAACTTCGACGACGAGGACGACATGGAGAACTCCGTGTCGCTGTCGGCGATGGAAGCCGAACTGAAGCCCAAGGTCCTCGATACCTTCGATCGCATTGCCGACAGCTACAAGAAGCTGCGCAAGCTGCAGGACCAGAACGTCGAGAACAAGCTCAAGAACGAGGTGCTGACCCCGACCCAGGAACGCAAGTACAAGTCGTTCAAGAAGGAGGTCGTCGCCGACGTCAAGTCGCTGAGCCTCAACCAGAACCGCATCGATACGCTGGTCGAGCAGCTTTACACCATCAACAAGACGCTGATCGGACACGAAACGCGGCTGCTGCGCCTTGCCGAGAGCCACGGCGTCGGCCGCGAGGACTTCCTCAAGACCTACCAGAATTCGGAGCTGGACCCGAAATGGGTGCTGCGCGTGTCCAAGCTCGGCACACGCGGTTGGAAGGACCTGATCGCCAAGTCCATCGAACCGGTGAAGGACATCCGCTCGGAGATCCACAACCTCGCCACCGAGACGGGCCTGGAGATCCAGGAATTCCGCAAGATCGTGCACATGGTGCAGAAGGGCGAGCGCGAGGCCCGGCAGGCGAAGAAGGAGATGGTGGAGGCCAACCTGCGGTTGGTGATCTCCATCGCCAAGAAGTACACCAACCGCGGCCTGCAGTTCCTCGACCTGATCCAGGAGGGCAACATCGGCCTGATGAAGGCGGTGGACAAGTTCGAGTACCGCCGCGGCTACAAGTTCTCGACCTATGCCACCTGGTGGATCCGTCAGGCGATCACCCGCTCGATCGCCGACCAGGCCCGCACCATCCGCATCCCCGTGCACATGATCGAGACGATCAACAAGATCGTGCGCACCTCCCGCCAGATGCTGCACGAGATCGGCCGCGAGCCGACTCCCGAGGAATTGGCGGAGAAGCTCGCCATGCCGCTCGAGAAGGTGCGCAAGGTGCTGAAGATCGCCAAGGAGCCGATCTCGCTCGAAACGCCGATCGGCGACGAGGAGGACAGCCATCTCGGCGACTTCATCGAGGACAAGAACGCGATCCTGCCGATCGACGCCGCGATCCAGTCGAACCTTCGCGAAACGACGACGCGCGTCCTCGCATCGCTGACCCCGCGCGAGGAGCGCGTGCTGCGCATGCGCTTCGGTATCGGCATGAACACCGATCACACGCTGGAAGAGGTCGGCCAGCAGTTCTCGGTGACGCGCGAACGCATCCGCCAGATCGAGGCCAAGGCGCTGCGCAAGCTGAAGCATCCCTCGCGCTCGCGCAAGCTCCGGAGCTTCCTCGACAACTGAGCGTTGTCGGCGACTCGGCCGGTGTCCGCGAGCGACGGGGACTGACCGTGCTCCAGTTGCCGCCCGGTCTGCCGGGCCCCGATGCCGATCGCTTGGTGAGGACGCTGGCGGGCTGTCTCGATGCACACGACTTGCGGCTGATCGCGCGGGCAGACTACGGCTGGAAGGCGGACGAGCATTTCGCGGGCTTGCAGCGCTTCGCTGCGGCGGGGTTCAAACTTTTCCGCTGGCATCCGCTCGACGTGCTGGAACTCACGCGGTGGGATACGTCACCGCACGACTCGCGTTGCGAGCAGCGGCATTGGTGCCATGCCTACGCCTGCGCCGCCCTGTTGCGTGCGCTTGGCGAGCCCGAGAGCCAGGATCGCGTTTACGGACAGAACACGTCGCTCGCCGGCCTGATCGACAGCCTTGTTGCTCTCGGCGACTTCCCACTCGCCCGCCCGAAGCGGATGCTGGTGGCAAGCCTCGACGAAATGGCGGCGGCCTTCCTCGCTTGGCTGATTCCGAGCCTTCCGCCCGAAGTATGCAACGAGGCCGCCTTCTTCGGCCTCGGCCTGCTGTGGTTCGCCCTGGCAGTCGACGTGCCGGATGCCGCTCTCGTCACCCTCGGCGACTGGATCATGATCGCCGAGGACGACGCCGCGCCACGGTGGCGGCTGGAACTCGGCGAGCGGACGCCCGGCCGCTGGCTGCTCGACGGCACTGATTTCGGCTTACGGCACGATCTTTGGCGCGAGATCGGCCGCCGCTTACCCGGCCGGCTGCAACGGCGACATGGGCCGGTGGTGATCGAGACGGTCGAACTGATCGCCGCCATGGTCGGTGACGGGCGGCGGGTCTGATCGTCAGGGCGCGCGGTCCGTTCCGCTCGCCGTGTCCGACGACTTGGAAACGTAACGTCCGGGATGGTGGTCGAGGATGTTGGCGTCCCACCCTCTCAACCGCGGCGACACGAGGTTGGGCGCGTCGTAGCTCATCAGCGGAATGTAGGGCATCCTCGCCAGCAGCAGGGCTTCCGCCTGGTGCAGCAGCGCCTGCCGTTTCGCGGCATCCGGCTCGGCGTCGGCCGCGCGCATCAGCGCGTCATAGGCCGGGTCGGAGAAGTGCGCGGAGTTCAGCCCCTTGTTGTCGGACACCGCCAGGAACAGGTAGTTCTCCGCATCGGGGAAATCGGCGAACCAGCCCGAGCGGGCGACGTCGTAGGGCGCACCCGAGGCGAGGTAGGCGAAGAACGAGGCGGCGTCGGCGACGACGAACCGGGTCGTGACGCCGAGCTCCTTCCACATGTCGGCGATGGCGACGGCGGTCGCCGTATGGTTCTGCGACTGGTCGAAGCGAAGGGTGAGGCGCAGGGGGTGAGCGGGGCCGTAGCCGGCGGCGGCCATCAGGCGCCGCGCCTCGTCCTCGCGGCCGAACTGGCTCGTTCCGGCCCAGGCGACTTCGCTCGGCGCGCCATAGCCGGCGAGGCCCGGCGGCACGAAGGACAGGGCGGCCTTCGTGGTGCCGCCCCAGATCGTCGCGGCGAGGAAATCGCGGTCGATGGCCAGCGCGAGGGCTTGACGCACCCTGACGTCGTCGAGCGGCGCCGTTCTCGTGTCGAGCGCGTAGTAATAGGTGCCAAGGCTCGGTGTCAGCCGCAAGGCGGCCGCGAGGTGCTGCCGAATGAAGCCGATCTGATCGTTGGGGATCTCGTTGTAGCTGTCGAGTTCGCCGGCCATGAAGCGGCGAAGACCGGCCGAGCGGTCGGGGATCGGCACGATCTCCTCGCGCTCGAGCGCCACGGCGGCGGCGTCGTGAAAGTACGGGTTCTTGACGAGCACCAGCCGGTCGTTGGGCACGTAGCGCGCCAGCACGAAGGCGCCGTTGCCGATCATCCGTCCGGCGCGGGCGAAGCCGTCGCCCCAGCGCGCCATGCTCGGGCGATGCACCGGCATCGCGGTCATGTGGGTCAGCGCGTCGAGGAAGATGGGCGAAGGGTGTTCGAGGGTGATCTCCAGCGTCGCCGGATCGAGCGCGCGCACGCCCAGCGCGTCCGGCGGCAGCGCCGCCGTGTTCACGGCGCGGGCGTTCTTCACCATGTAAAGGATGTTGGCGTAGCCGGCGCCGGTGCGGGGATCCATCAGGCGGCGCAGCGAGAAGACGAAGTCGTCGGCGACGACCCTTTCGCCATTGGACCAGCGCGCGTCCGGACGCAGGACGAAGGTGTAGGTGAGGCCGTCGGGGCTGATCCGCCAGCTCGCCGCCACCCCTGGCTTGAGGAGGCCGTGGCCATCGTAGACGGTCAGTCCCTCGTAGAGTTCGTCGAGGATGTGCTGCTCGACCGAGGTCGACGTCTTGTGCGGGTCGAGCGAGCCGGGATCGGCCGTTTCCCCGCGCAGCCAGATGCCGCCGGCCCGCGCCGGCGAGGCGAGAGATAACCACGCCGCCAGGATCGCGAGGGCGAGCCGCTTCACGCTCGCGACGGCGGCGAGCCGCGCCTGGTGCGGTCGCTTGCGATGCCGCTGCGATGGTGGGTATGCGCCCGCGCTGGGCCGGCTCGCAGCTTTACAAATGATGCGCCGGCTCTGATTGTCCAAAGCTTGCGCCGCCAACCAGTTTCGACGATGCCACCCAATCCGCACCCTGCCGCCGACCTGCCCCCGACGATAGATCCCGCGATCCGCACCATCGCCATGCCGACCGACACCAATCCGGCCGGCGACATCTTCGGCGGCTGGCTGCTATGGCAGATGGACCTGGCCGCCGGCAATGCGGCGGCGCGGCACGCGGGCGGGCGCTGCGCCACCGTCGCCATCGACAAGATCGTCTTTCTGAATCCGGTCAAGGTCGGCGACGAGGTCACCGTATACTCCGAGCTGGTGGCGACCGGGCGCACCTCCATGCGCTTTCAGGTCACGGCGTGGCGGCGGCGGCGCGACGGCGAGAGGGTGCACAAGGTCACGGGCGCGATCTTCACCTTCGTCGCCCTCGACCTCGACGGTCGTCCGCGCGACGTCAAGCCCCTGGTGCAGTCGTCAAAGGTCGGCTGAGGCCGATGAACCGGACCTTGGTCCGCAGCGACGTGACCATCATCGATCGTGAGCGAGGCAACGTCCCGCAACGGCTCCGCGCAGGCCTTGACAAGCGTGCCTGCATCCGGGATCGCGCTGGCCCATGCCGATTGACCAAGCATCCAGCCGATCATCTCGCCCGGCTCAGGCTCCTCCCTGCCTCGTGAGATCCCGCCCGAACTGGATCGCTGGAATTGGGGCGCCTTCCTGCTCCACGCGATCTGGGGCATGGGCAACCGCACCTATATCGCGCTGCTGATGCTGGTCCCGGTGGTGAACATCGCCATGCCCTTCGTGCTCGGCGCCAAAGGCAGCGCGTGGGCTTGGCGGAATGAGCCGTGGGACAGCGCGGCGCATGTCACGCGGGTGCAGCGTCTTTGGGCAGTCTGGGGACTCGTCGCCCTGGTTGGCTCGGTTGCCCTCTTCGCCGGCATCTACCCGCTGGTGTCCCTGCTGCTGGCACGATCGGAGCCCTACAAAATGGGCGTGGACAGACTGCAGAACGACGCCTCGGCGGCCGAGCGGCTGGGCAAGCCGATCGCGGCAGGAACCACGAGCGGCTCGATCAGCGTGCAGGCCGGCCACGGCGACGCGGAGCTGGACTTCGGCGCCGTCGGCTCGAAGAACAAGGGAACGGTTCACCTCAAGGCGGTGAAGGAGTTCGGGCAGTGGCGCCTCACGTCCGCGCGGCTGAAGGTTGACGGACAGGACGAGATCATCGACATGATGGCGGCCGGGCGCTGACCGAGGTCTCGGCCGCCCTGATCGGAGCCGAGCGCGCGGCGCTCGCGGTTGGGCGGCTGCTTCCGCCGGTCGTCCGATTGCAGTAAGAACGAACCGTTCTCACCTGATCCCGTGGTGGCGGTGGCCTCTCCCCCCAAGCGCCTGGTGACGCCCGACATGCTCGACGGCGATCCCGACCTGTCGCTGCGTCCGCTCTCGCTCGCCGACTTCACCGGCCAGGCGGCGGCGCGCAAGAACCTCAAGATCTTCATCGAGGCGGCCAAGGCGCGCCGCGAGGCGCTCGACCACGTGCTGTTCGTCGGGCCGCCGGGCTTGGGCAAGACCACGCTGGCGCAGATCGTCGCTCGCGAGCTCGGCGTCAATTTCCGCTCGACGTCGGGACCGGTGATCGCCAAGGCCGGCGACCTCGCCGCCCAACTCACCGGCCTGGAAGAGCGCGACGTGCTCTTCATCGACGAGATCCACCGCCTCAACCCGGCGGTGGAGGAGATCCTGTATCCGGCGATGGAGGACTACCAGCTCGACCTGATGATCGGCGAAGGCCCCGGCGCCCGCTCGGTCAAGATCGATCTGGCGAAATTCACGCTGGTCGGCGCCACCACCCGCGCCGGCCTGCTCACCACCCCCTTGCGCGACCGCTTCGGTATCCCGATCCGGCTGCAGTTCTATACCGTCGAGGAACTCGAACTGATCATCCGGCGCGGCGCCCGCGTGCTCGGCATCGGCATGTCGGCGGAGGGCGCCAACGAGATCGCCCGTCGCGCCAGGGGCACGCCGCGCATCGCCGGCCGCCTCTTGCGCCGGGTGCGCGACTTCGCCCTGGTCGACGGCGAGAGCGAGATCAGTCGGGCGCTCGCCGACCGTTCGTTGACCCTGCTCGACGTCGACAACATCGGCCTCGACGTGATGGACAAGCGCTATCTTGTGACGGTGGCGGAGTCCTTCGGCGGCGGCCCGGTCGGCATCGAGACGATCGCCGCCGCCTTGTCGGAGCCGCGCGACGCGATCGAGGACATCATCGAGCCCTACCTGATCCAGCAGGGCTTCCTCCAGCGCACGCCGCGCGGCCGGCTGCTGACGCCGCATGCCTTCGCGCATCTGGGAATGACGGCGCCGGCGCGGGATGCGGCGGCGCAGTTCGGGTTGTTCGGGGATGAGGATGCGTCGATGTGATAGGGACGGTTGTACCGGCCCACGCCGCTGCTTGCTTCAGATTTGCAGAGCTGCGGCTTCGGCGTACGCGGTCTCGAACTCGCCGCGGCTCCTAAGATGCAGATCGCGTAACGTTCTGGTTGCGGAATGATTTGCTAAGCCGAGCGAGCCGAAGCGGTAACGGGATCTTTCCCACATGAACGACGCGTCAGACTGCGAGTGACAAAAATCGTAAACCGTTTTGATGAGGATCCGTCGGAAAAGACAGAAGGGATCCTGGAGCTGCTAAGACTGGTCTTTGAAATTGCTCGTCAAGACGGTTAAGGCCAGGCTCCTGGCGATCGTCCATTTCCCAACGAAGTCCTGGATTTTCGTGGATTGCGAAATCACCGAGAAAGATCGCCGCATCGAAAATCACGTTAAGGCCTGCACGCGGCCCGACCCACACTGGGTTCCTCGTCAAAAAGGAGCATCCCCGTTCCCGCGCGTAGAGAAGGGCGGCGTGAGAAGCGAGCCACTCATCAAGTGACGTCTTCGACTCCTCGGTATAGTCGAGTGAAACTCCGAATTCGTTAAGAAGTCGCCCGAGCGCCTGAACTCTCGCCGATTTGTGCGCAAGGAAGAAGTCATAATTCTCCCGAGCGGCTGCCTCCGGCATGAGCGATTCTAAACCTTGCTGAGGCGGCCTGTAGACGGGCTAGCCGGCAAGGCGCTTCTTCAGCCTCGCTTCTCGCCACCAATATCGGAAATGGCGCATCGGCTGTGCCCGAAGTTCCGACGGCACATCGAAGAACAACCTTTGTTGACGATCACGCTTTGCGATCTCGCCGGCACCGTCCACCTCTTCGATGATGGCATCGCTCATATCCGGATGATCTTCGACGATCGAGCCATCACTTGATGTCAGGATATAGCAGTAATCGTTGCCCTCCTCGACGGAAACGGCCCTGACCTGCAAAGCAGGTTGACTGCGTGCGATCTCGCGAAAGACCCCTTCGGGGGCACTCCATGCTGACGCGAAATCTGCATGGTAGACTATTTCTTCAATCGCGTAATGGTCGTACATTACCCTATTGGGATGGCATCCCCAATTTTCATCAATCCAGTCTTCTTCGAAATAGTAGCCGGTGGTCTCGAATGCTCGAAGACATTTGCGGCCGATCTCGAAGGCTTCGGGACCATGCTTGCGCGTCCAGCGTTCGAGATCATCATCGGATTTGATGCCGAGGGCCTGAACGCGCGCGTTATCGAGTACGCCGACCGGATCCCTCGCGCCAGGTCGCTTGATCGGAGCTCGGATCGCAACCTCAATACCGAGGATACCTGCTGAAATAGACTCGATAAATCGGTCATCGATTGTCGAGGCGATGGTGCAAGTAGCACCTCTGAGGCACGGCGGCAGAGGCCGAATCTTTTCAAAGTCGAGTTCATTTCCCCTTGCCCCCGACCCGAGGCAGGCCTGGGCGAAAGCGATAAGGTGCTCTTTGGATCCGGTGATCGTCAAACGGTTCTGGCACCAGTTCGTCATTCGGTCTCTTGCCTCGTTTCGATGAAGTCACGCCCTAAACAGATCTTGCCAAATGACATATCGATGAAAGGCGTAAGGGAGCCATAGCTGCCCCGAAGCACGGACGGCCGGTCGGTCGGTTTCAAAGCGGAGATCGGGCCAGCTTCCGAAATGGCGAGTACCCTGACATAACACCGGCCTCACCGATCCTTCTCTGATTGCCATGTGGCGCGCCGACGTCTTTACCCTCTTCCCCGCCATGTTCCCGGGACCGCTCGGCCTGTCGCTCGCCGGCGACGGCCTGTTTCGCGGCCTGTGGGCGCTCGCCGCCCACGACATCCGCGAGCACGGCCTCGGCCGGCACCGCGCCGTCGACGACACGCCGGCCGGCGGGGGCGCCGGAATGGTGATGCGCGCCGACGTCGTCGCCGCCAGCCTCGACGCGCATCTCGCCTCGGCCGACGCGCGCCCGCGCCTCTTGATGTCGCCGCGCGGGCGCCGGCTGACGCAGGCGCGCGTCCGCGACCTCGCGGCGGGACCCGGCGTCGTCCTGGTGTGCGGACGCTTCGAGGGCGTCGACGAGCGAGTCATCGCCGCGCGCGACCTCGAAGAAGTCTCGATCGGCGATTACGTGCTGTCGGGCGGCGAGATCGCCGCCTTGGCGCTGCTCGATGCCTGCGTGCGCCTTCTGCCGGGCGTGATGGGCCGCGAAGCCTCGGCCCGCGAGGAAAGCTTCGAGGGTGGGCTGCTGGAATATCCGCACTACACCCGGCCGCGCGACTTCGAGGGCCGCCCCATCCCGCCGGTGCTGCTGTCGGGCGATCACGCCGGCATTGCCCGTTGGCGGCGCCGGCAGGCGGAGGCGCTGACGGGCGAGCGAAGGCCCGATCTCCTCGCAGACCCCGCGGACCTGCCCGCCCGATGAGCTGGTCGCCGCAGCAGGACGCGGCCCTGCGCGCCGTTTCCGCCTGGATCAGGCGCGGCGAGCCGCAGGTGTTCCGCTTGTTCGGCTATGCCGGCACCGGCAAGACCACGCTGGCCCGGCAGCTCGCCGCCGACATCGACGGCGAGGTGTGCTTCGCCGCCTTCACCGGCAAGGCCGCGCTCGTGCTGCGGGGAAAAGGCTGCCGAGAGGCGCGCACCATCCATTCCATGATCTACCGCCTGCGCGAGTCCGAGGACGACGAGCCGACCTTCGTTCTCAACGACGGCAGCGCCGCGTCCCGGGCCGACCTCATCGTCATCGACGAGTGCTCGATGGTCGACGAGGAACTGGGCCGCGACCTGCTGTCCTTCGGCAAGCCCGTGCTGGTGCTGGGCGACCCCGCGCAGCTGCCGCCGGTCAAGGGCGGCGGCTTCTTCACGGCGGCAGAGCCCGACCTGATGCTGACGGAGGTCCACCGGCAGGCGGCCGACAACCCGATCATCCGCCTCTCGATGATGGCGCGCGAGGGCACGCGCATCCCGCGCGGGGACTACGGGGCGAGCCGGGTGATGCACCGCGACGGCATCGACGCCGAACTGGTGCGCGCCGCCGATCAGGTGCTGGTCGGCACCAACAAGTCGCGGCGCGGCTACAACGCCCGCCTGCGCGCGCTGGCCGGCCATGCCGACCCCAACCCGCAGCCGGGCGAGAAGCTCGTCTGCCTGCGCAACGACAAGACCAAGGGCCTGCTCAACGGCGGCCTGTGGAACGTGAAGACGCAAGCAGCGACCCGCGCCGGCAAGCTGCGGTACGGCGTGGTGCCCGAGGATGACCCGTCCGCCAAACCGACGCGCATCTCGGTGCGCCCGGAATACTTCTCGCTGGGCGAGGACGGCGTGCCGCCGGCCTTCCGCAGGGGATCGGACGCCTTCGATTACGGTTACGTCCTCACCGTGCACAAGGCGCAGGGGTCGCAGTGGAACGACGTGGTGCTGTTCGACGAAAGCTGGGCCTTCCGCGAGCACCGCGACCGCTGGCTCTACACCGGCATCACGCGGGCGGCCGAGCGCCTCACGATCGTGACGTGAGGCTGGGCGTGAGTCCGGGCGTGATCGCCTCAGGCGAAGCGCTGCCGCAGCTCGGCGCCGATGGCGGCGATCGTGCGGTTGGCCGCGCCCAGCGCGCCGCCCACGGTGATGAAGCCGTGGATCATGCCGGGAACGTCGATGTGCTCGACCGGCACGCCGGCACCGCGCAGGGCGTCGGCATAGACGATGCCCTCGTCGCGCAGCATGTCGCGCTCGGCCGTGATCACGAGGGCCGGCGCCACCTCCGCCTTGCTGCCGGCGAGGATGGGCGACAGCCGCCAATCGTCGGCCACGGCCTTGTCGCGGATGTAGTGCGAGCGGAAATAGTGCAGCAGGGCGGTGTTCAGCGGGGGCACGTCGGCGTTGATCGTGCGCGAAGGATAGGCCGGCGCGTCCTCGCGCAGGTCGATGCTGGGATAGATCAGGATCTGCGCGCGCAGCTTCACGCCGTCGTCGCGGGCGGCGAGCGCGACCACGGCCGACAGGTTGCCGCCGGCGCTGTCGCCTCCGACGGCCAGCCGATCGGGATCAGCGCCGAGATCGGCCGCATGGGCGGCGATCCAGCGGAAGGCATCGAGCGAGTCTTCGGCCGCCGCCGGGGCTGGATGCTCGGGCGCGAGGCGGTAATCCACCGCCACCACCACGCAGGCGGCGCGCTCGGCGATGGCGCGGCACACCCGATCGTGCGAGGCGAGGTCGCCGATGACCCAGCCGCCACCGTGGAAGTAGACGAGCAGCGGCGCGCCCCGCTTGGCCACGCCTTGCGGGCGGTACAACCGCAGCGGGATCGCGCCCGCCCGTTCGTTCGCCTGGAGGTCGCGCACTTCGGCCATCGCGACGACCGGGCCGCCGACGGCCTCGGACTGGGCGATATAGGCGAAGCGCGCCTGCTCGGGTGTGAGCTGGTCGAGGGTCGGGAGGTTGGCCTCCCGTGCCGCCTTGAAGAGCGCCAGAACGTCGGGGTCGAACTGCATGCGGCGATGTCCCGGAGGTCGGACGCGATGAGGAACTGGCGCAAAGGGTGGGGGACGGGCGCACCGGCGCCAACCCCGTCGAAAGAGGCAGCCGCCGATCGTCCGGCCCCGCCCGGACCTGCGGGGCCGACGCTCGGCGGCCGGGAGTGCCTGCGCGAGACGCTGCGATGACCCGCGCGCTGATGATCCAGGGCACAGGCTCGGACGTCGGCAAGTCGCTGGTCGTCGCCGGCCTGTGCCGTGCCTTCACCCGGCGCGGGCTCCGCGTCCGGCCCTTCAAGCCGCAGAACATGTCCAACAATGCCGCCGTCACCGCCGATGGCGGCGAGATCGGGCGGGCGCAATGGCTGCAGGCCCGGGCCTGCGGCGTCACCCCTTGCGTGCACATGAACCCCGTGCTGCTGAAGCCGCAGAGCGGCACCGGCGCGCAGATCGTGGTGCAGGGCAAGGTGGCGGGGCAGGCCGAGGCCAGGGCCTACCAGGCTTGGAAGCCGAAGCTGATGCCGATCGTGCTCGACAGCTTCGCGAGGCTCCGCGCCGAGGCCGATCTCGTCCTCGTCGAGGGGGCAGGCAGCGCGTCGGAGATCAACCTGCGCCCCCGCGATATCGCCAACATGGGCTTCGCCCGCGCGGCCGGCGTGCCGGTGGTGATCGTGGGCGACATCGATCGCGGGGGCGTCATCGCCCAGATCGTGGGCACGCATGCGGTGCTCGATCCCGACGATGCCGACACCGTTGTCGGCTTCATCGTCAACCGCTTCCGCGGCGACCCCTCGTTGTTCGCCGACGGCATGCGGCTCATCGCCGAGCGCACGGGCTGGCCGGCGCTGGGCCTGGTGCCGCACTGCGGCGCCGCGGCGCGGCTTCCGGCCGAGGACTCGCTGGCGTTGCGCGGCTGGCGCCCGCACGCGGAGGGCACGCTGGTGATCGCGGTGCCGATCCTGCCCGGCATTTCCAATTTCGACGACCTCGACCCGTTGCGCGGCGAGCCGGCCGTGCGCCTGATCGCCGTGCCGGCCGGCGACCCGCTGCCCGGCGATGCCGCTCTGGTGATCCTGCCGGGATCGAAGACCACGATCGCCGACCTCGGCGCCTTTCGCCGGCAGGGCTGGGACATCGACCTCGCCGCCCACCTCCGGCGCGGCGGCCATGTGATCGGGCTGTGCGGCGGCTACCAGATGCTCGGACGCTCGGTCGACGATCCGCTCGGCCTGGAAGGGCCGCCCGGCCGCGTCGACGGGCTCGGGCTGCTGCCGGTCGACACCGTGCTCACGCCCGACAAGCGCCTCGCCCCGGTCCGCGGCGAGGCAGGCGGCGTGCCTTTCGCCGGCTACGAGATGCACGTTGGCGAAACCACCCCGGCCGCGCGTCCTTTCGTCCGGTTCGACGACGGGCGCAGCGACGGCGCGATCTCGGCAGACGGCAGGGTGCGCGGCTGCTACGTGCACGGCCTCTACGCCGACGACCGGCAGCGCGCCGCGCTGCTGGCAAGCCTTGGCGCGGCGAGCGACGGTGGCAGCTACGAGGATGGGCAGGAGGCGGCGCTCGACGCCGTCGCCGACCACATGGCGGCCCACATCGATCTCGACCGGCTCCTCGCCCTGGCGCGCTCGTGAACGCGGGCGGAACGACAAAAGCCGTCGCGTCCGGCCCGTTCACTAGCCGCGAGGCGCTCCGCCGCCGACCACGCGGTCCTTCACGGAGATCGCGTGATCCATGCCGTCGGGCGGCGCGGAAAAGGTGCTCTGGGCCAAGGCGGCGGCGATCAGGGCGGACGAGGGGGGATCGGCTTGCTCGTCCGTCGCGGAGATCCCGGATGCCTTGCCGTCGGCCGCGATGTTGAAGTTCACGAGAAAGGTACCCGCGCGTAATGCGGCCTTGTCGGGCGATCCGAACGACCTGATCGGACGATGCCGCCTGTCGTCCTGCGCCCAGCACGGGAAAGATGGGCCGGCCGTGCAACGTAGCTTCGGCGGTCAACTGTTCTGGCGGCGAAGCAGGCCGCAGGAAATCGCCGCCAGTCCCACCGCGGCGATGTTGAGCACGCAGGCGACGCGGTACAGGCGAAGCGCGCGGCGGATGGTTGTGCCGTTCGCTGCCTCCGTGCCCTCGCCCATCGCCGCATCGATGACGAGCCGGCCGCCGTAGCTGCGGGGACCGCCGAGGCGGATGCCGAGCGCGCCAGCCATCGCCGCCTCCGGCCAGCCGGCGTTGGGCGAAGGATGGCCGGCGGCGTCGCGCCGTCCGATGCGCCACGCGTCCCGCGCAGACGCACCCGGCACCAGCGCCGCCGCCGCGACGAGGAGCAGCGCGGCAAGGCGCGCCGGCGGCCAGTTCGCGGCATCGTCGAGCTTGGCGGCGGCGAAGCCGAACGCCTCGTGGCGCGGCGTGCGGTGAGCGATCATGCTGTCGGCCGTGTTGATCGCCTTGTACAGCACGCCGCCGGGCAGGCCGGCGAGCGCCAGCCAGAACGCCGGCGCCACCACGCCGTCGGCGAAGTTCTCGGCGAGGCTCTCGATCGCCGCCCGCGCCACGGCGGCCTCGTCCATCGCCGCCGTGTCGCGCCCGACGATCATCGCCACGGCGCGGCGGGCTGCCTCGATCCCCCGCGCGTCGAGCGCGTCGGCGACGGCGCGCACGTGGGCGTGGAGGCTGCGCTGGGCGAGGCAGCTCGATGCGAGCACGCCGAGCGGCACGACGGCGAGCCGGCCGGGCAGGGCGACCGCGACGGCGCCCGCCGCCATGCCGGCGGAAGCCAGCACGACAACAAGGGCGGCGAACCCGGCCAGCCGGCGGGTGGCAGGCGCGTCGCCCTCGCGGTTCCAGCGCCTGTCGCACCATGCGATCTCCGCACCCAACCAGGTGACGGGGTGCCCCACCAGCCGGAACAGGGCGGGGGGATAGCCGAGCGTCGCTTCAACCGAGAGGGCGATGGCGCAGACGAAGGGCGCATGCGCCACAGCCGGGTCGGGCAGGATCATCGGCTGGCCGCATCGGGCGAGGCGGCGGCTAAGCAGGTTTCGCAAAAGTGCCCCGCGGTTTTGCGATGCAAACCTGCGGCACAGCAAAGGACCAAGCAGGTGAAGCGTTGGCCTGCCGACGCGAACCTGCTTAGAGCATCGGACCCTGAACCGGGTCCGATCCGATGCTCTAACTTGTTGTGTCGCATCGGATTTGTCCGAAAACCGCTGCGCACTTTTCGGTCCGATGCTCTATCGCTCCGACCGGTTGTCGGCTAGGCTCGGCTTCGACGAGGGTGCGTCCGTCGATCGAGCACGAGGAGGCTGTCGTGGGCAGAAGCAAAAGCACGTCATCCTTTTGAGGTCATGGCCAAGCGCCGCAAGGGCTTCCCGTCGGAAACGCGGGTGAAGCGCGGCCTTCGCATCGTTCACGGCGACAGGGTGCTTTGCGAGAAGCTCGGGCGCAACGACCCGTGCCCCTGTGGGTCGGGGCGAAGCTTTCAAGCGCTGCTGCCTGAGAACCGGCCGCTACGACGGCGCTTGCCGCGACGGCTACTTTCCGGACCTGAACCGGCGCGCGCGCCGGGACGCGATGGGCGCGGGCGACCGCTTCACCCCCGCGCCGCCTCGCTTCTCGCCTCAGTCATCTTCGCCTCGTCCATCATGGCGGTGAAGCGCTTGAACAGGTAGTGGCTGTCCTTGGGGCCGGGCGAGGCCTCGGGATGGTGCTGCACGGAGAAGGCCGGACGGTCGGTCAGCTCCAGCCCGCAGTTCGAGCCGTCGAACAGGCTGCGGTGGGTTTCCCGCGCATTGCCGGGCAAGGTCGCGCGGTCGACCGCGAAGCCGTGGTTCATCGACACGATCTCGACCTTGCGGGTCATCGCGTCCATCACGGGATGGTTGGCGCCGTGGTGACCCTGCTTCATCTTTTCCGTGCGCGCGCCGACAGCCAAGGCGAGCAACTGGTGGCCGAGGCAGATGCCGAAGGTCGGCACGCGACGCTCCAGAAGGTCGCGGATCACGGGCACGGCGTAGGCGCCGGTGGCGGCAGGGTCGCCGGGGCCGTTGGCGAGGAACACGCCGTCGGGTTTGAGCGCCATGATGTCGTCCGCGCTGGCGGTGGAGGGCACAACGGCGACGGCGCAGCCGGCCTCGGCGAGCAGGCGCAGGATGTTGCGCTTGACACCGTAATCGATGGCGACCACGCGGTACCGCGGCGCCTGCTGCCGGCCGTAGCCGGCCTCCGTCGTCCAGGTCGTCTCGTCCCAGTCGAAGCACTGCGTCGCCGCAACCTTGGGCACGAGGTCGAGTCCGACCAAGCCGGACCAGCCGGCCGCCTTGCGCCGGAGATCGGGAAGGTCGAAGCGGCCTTGGAGGTGATGGGCGATGACCGCATTGGGAACGCCGTGGTCGCGCATCAGCGCGGTCAGGGCGCGGGTGTCGACCCCGGCGAGGCCGACGATGCGGCGGCGCTTCAGCCACTCATCGAAGTGCAGGGTGGATCGGTAGTTCGAGGGCGCCGTGACCGGCGCCGCCACGACCAGACCGACGGCGTTGGCGTCGGAGGAGGCCACCACGGACTCGACGTCTTCCTCGTTGGCGCCCACGTTGCCGATGTGCGGGAAGGTGAAGGTGACGATCTGGCCGTTGTAGGACGGATCGGTGAGGATCTCCTGGTAGCCGGTCATGGCGGTGTTGAAGCAAACCTCGCCGACCGCCTCGCCGGCCGCCCCGAAGCCCTGGCCTTCCAGCACCGTGCCGTCGGCGAGCACCAGCACGCCCGTCGCGACCCGCTCGCTCCAACCCTGCGTCCCGCTCATCCGCCCGTCCTTGTGTCCCTGCCGCATCGCCCGCGAGGCTCCCGTCACGCTATATCCGCCTTTCGAGGGAGAACGCCAGGGTGGCGCGTTGCCGGGCCATGAATGCAGACACCACCTCACGATCCCGAGCAATGGCGCGGGAGAATCTGCGCACCCGCCTGCGCTGGCTTTGCGCGGCGACCTACATTCCCTTCGGCGTGCTCCACGTGCGCCGGCCCGAGGCCTTCCTGCCGATCATGCCGCCGCAGATTCCCTATCCTCGCGAGGTGGTGATCGCCACCGGCATCGCCGAGATCCTGGGCGGCCTTGGCCTGCTGATGCCGCGCACCCGGAAGGCGGCGGCGATCGGTCTGGCGCTCTACGCCATCGGCGTGTACCCGGCCAACGTGTACCATGCGGTGGCGCGCAAATCCGTCCCGCCGCTCCCCGACAGCTGGTGGTATCACGCCCCGCGCCTCGCGTTTCAGCCTGTTTTCGTGTGGTGGGCTCTGTTCGCCGGCGGCTGGGTGCACCGGGCCGGAGGTCGACCGGCGCTTCGCCCAGATGGAGCGCGGCCCCGGCGCCACGTCCGGCCTGACGAAGGGGCCGGACGGCAGGCCTGAGATCGCGCGCGCCTCGGGGCTGCACACCTCGGGTTGAACCATGGCTTGCCTTTGCCTCGGCGGAACGGATGGGTCGTCTCCTGGTTTAAAGCGTCATGTCCGCCAGAATGCTTTTTCTCGCTGTCTTCGTCTTCACGGCTGCACCGGCCTCCGCGGCGCAGTTCCTGATCCCAAGCCCTTATCCCAATGCCGCGCCGGGCGCTCAACCGCTCGACCCCGAACCGCAGGGCCTGGGCGGACCGCAGCACCTGATGCGTGATCCCTATCCGCAGCTCCTGGGCGACTTCGCGCAGGGTAATCCGCCGATCGTCCGGCGGCACGCTCATCAGCATCTCGTGCCAAGCCTCAACCAGCGCAAATACCGCGTGGACCAAATACCGCAGTACTACTGAGCGGGTTCCATGCTGGAAGGATCATGCTTCACCCGCTTAGCTCCATGTTGCCGACGAGACTCCGGCGACCTCTCCTCGCCATCTCGGCATTTGCCGCTTTCGTCGTCACGTCCTCGCCGGTGGCTGCGGCCGGCAGCGGGGCCGGATCTGGCGGCTCCGGGTCGCAGCGCGCCATCAACAGCGGCCTGCCTCCGGGCGAGGCCGGGCCGCCGGGTGCGGCGAACAACCGCCAAGCGCCCGCGCCCGATGCGAAGTCATCCATTCGGGGCTCACCGCACAGCGAGGGGCAAGGCAAGCCGCCACCCTGATAGGCTCGTGCCGAGGAAGCTGTTCGATCGCCGACCTGTATTCGAGCTTCAGTGGACGGTCGGCGTCATGTCCCGCCAACCGTTCTCGGTCGCGACCTTGTCGATCATTCTGTTCTTGACGGCATCCAACGCGGCAAGCTCGTCGGCCGCCTCCTGCAGCGAGGATCGGCTCGCGCCAAGCCAGACCAACCCGCCGATGATGGCCGCCACCGCCGAGAAGACCACCGTGGGGGTGCGAAACGTGCCGGCCACCGTCAGAACCAAGCCGAGCGTGATGAGCGCGGCGATCATCGCCGCCCGCGACAGGATCATGGCCTGCCGGCAACCGTCGACCCTGGCCTGAAGGTCCTCGATCTGGCGGTCGATCGTCTCGAATTCGGCGGCCAGGGTCATGGGTAAGCTCCACCTGAAACGTGGAGCGAAACGGGGCGAGAGGCAAGATCGCCGACCTCGGTCGGGTGCCATGTGCCACAGCAGGTGGCCGGCGCAAGAGAAGACGAGCGTGCCATCGACGGCCTGTATCGAGCGTGGACGTCGGGCTCCAGGCCGAGCGGCCGACCCGGCGCTTGCCCGTCGCAGGCGGTCACGGTTCGGCCGGCCAGCACGGGGCGCAGCGCGGCCGAGCGATGCCACGCCGGGACAAGCGATCAGGTGTTGAACCGGAAGTGCAGCACGTCGCCGTCGGCGACGACGTACTCCTTGCCTTCGAGCCGGAAGCGGCCGGCCTCGCGGGCGCCGGCCTCGCCGCGCCCGGCGACGTAATCGTCGTAGGCGATGGTTTCCGCGCGGATGTATCCCTTCTCGAAGTCGGAATGGATGACGCCGGCCGCCTGCGGACCCCGCGTGCCCTGCGGCACGGTCCAGGCGCGTGCCTCCTTGGGGCCGACGGTGAAGTAGGTGATGAGGTTGAGCAGGCGGTAGCCGGCGCGGATCACCCGGTTGAGGCCCGGCTCGCTCAACCCCACGGCTTCGAGGTAGTCGGCCTGCTCGGCCTGTGGCAGCACCGCGATCTCGCTCTCGATGCGCGCCGACACGACCACCGCCACCGCGCCTTCCGCCTTGGCCCGCCCCTCGACGGCGGCGGAAAAGGCGTTGCCCTCGTCGGCGGCAGCTTCCTCGACGTTGCAGACGTAGAGCACGGGCTTCGACGACAAGAGGCCGAGGCCGTTAAAGCTGCGCCGTTCCTCGGCCTTCACCTCGGCCATCCGCGCCGGCTTGCCTTCGCGCAGCAGCACGAGGCAGCGGCTCATCAGGTCGAGCAACTCCCTGGCATCCTTGTCGCCGCCGGTCTTGGCCTTCTTCTCCAAAGCGGGGACGCGCTTTTCCAGCGAGTCGAGATCGGCCAGCATCAGCTCGGTCTCGATCGTCTCGACATCGGCGAGGGGTGCGATCTTTCCTTCCACGTGAGTGATGTCGTCATCCTCGAAGCAGCGCACGACGTGGGCGACGGCGTCGCATTCCCGAATGTTGGCGAGGAACTGGTTGCCCAGCCCCTCACCCTTGGATGCGCCGCGCACGAGGCCGGCGATGTCGACGAAGGTGAGCCGGGTCGGGATGATCTCACGCGAGGCGGCGATGCCGGCCAGCGTGTCCAGCCGGTCGTCGGGCACGGCGACGTCGCCGACGTTGGGTTCGATGGTGCAGAAGGGATAGTTCGCCGCCTGGGCGGCGGCGGTCTGCGTCAGCGCGTTGAAGAGGGTCGACTTGCCGACGTTGGGCAGGCCGACGATGCCGCATTTGAAGCCCATGATGGTTCCGGTGCCCTGGAAGACCGCTGGTTACAGCGGGGTGCGGCGAACGGCAACCGCTTCGACTATCGCCCGAGAACCATTCGCATGAACGCGCGGGCCCGCTTGATGACATCATCGGCGGCCGCGACGTTCGCGTCGACGCCGCGCCGCCTGCGACCGGGATCATCGAAGTCGTGGGTGGCGCCGGGATAAAGCTTGATCTCGATGTCGCCGCCCGCAACGCGGCTGGCGTCGACCAGGCGCTGACAGCGTTTGGCCGAGACCTCCTCGTCGGCATCGCCGCTGAAGACGCGGACGGGGGCGTAGGGCCGATACCCCTCGTCGATGCGGCCCTTGAGGCCGCAGGCGGGGTAAAGGGCGATGGCTCCGCGGAAGCCGCGGCCGGATTCGAGACCGGTCGCGGCGAAGGTCGGGCCGGCCATGGTCGCCAGCGCCGCGCTGCCGCCGTTCGACCAGCCCATCAGGGCGATGCGGGCAGGGTCGACATCGAGCCGGGTCCTCAGGTAGGCTAGCGCCGCATAGGCGTCGAGCGGACGCTCCGTCACCTCGTTCACTGCCTCGGGCCTGTTGTTGTAGGACCCGACCGGAAAGCCCTGGGAATAGCCGCGCGGCCCGAAGCCGTCCACGAGGAAGCCGACGTAGCTCTCGTCGGCCCAAAGGCGCCCCCACATGCGATGCCGCTTCGACAAGGTCGCCGCCTCGTAGACGCCGTCGGCCTGGGTCGAATAAGGGCCGGCTCGGCCGTGCATCAACACGATCGCCGGCGCACGCGAGCCGCCCGTTGTCGGGCGAAACAGGTAGCCGACCAGCTTGACCTGGCCAGGCCCGTCGAACGTCACCTTGGTCGGAAGTTCGTCGGCCCGCGGCATCGTCGGAGGAAGGCCGATGAGAAGGGCCAGGAGCGGCCTGCTCGGGAGAGTCCTCCGCCATCGAGACGCCGGCCGCATCAAACGTGGTCCGGCGCATCCTCGGCGGCGTGTCCCTTCAGCTCGTTGCGCATGATGAAGGGCACCTGCGTGAAGGTGAAGAGAAACACGATGATCATCGCGCCGGGAAACTTGAACAGCACCCAGTGATCCCAGGTCAGCGCCCGGCGCATCACCTCGTTGAGCACGGCCAGTGCCAGGAAGAACACGCCCCAGCGCAGCGTCAGCACCCGCCAGCCCCGCTCGGTCAGCCTCATCGCGCTGTCCAGCATCACCGCCAGCAGCGAGCGCCCGACAGCCAAGCCGCCGAGCAAGGCCAGCCCGAACAGGGCGTAGATGATCGTCACCTTGATCTGGATGAAGCTCTTCTCGTGGAAGTACAGCGTCAGTCCGCCGAACACGAGAACCATAATCGCCGTCACCAGCGGAAAGATCGGCAGGCGGCGGATCCTGGCGAAGGAAATCGCCAGGGCAAGAACGGAGGTGATCATCAGCACCGCCGTGGCGGTGAGAAGCCCGGCGTTTTCGCCGCTCAGCAGATCGGCCGGCACGAAGGGGCGCAGCAACGGCGCGAACAGCTTGGGGCGGGAGTTGGCGAGAAGGAACAGCGCCAGGGGACCGAATTCGAGAGCGTATTTCAGGCCGGGCGGCAAGGTGCGCGGTGCCACGCTGGAGGCCGGCAGGCTGATCTGATCCATGCGCTTCTCTGCCAGACGGGGAAAGCGGCAGCAAGCCTCGCGAGTGTGCGGGTGCGCGCAGGTTGCCACGCCGCGAAAGGGGGAGCCGCCACGCGCCGGTTGATGGGCGGAGTTGCCGATAAACGTCGGTTCGGCGCTGGGAAGATTAGGATACCTTCGCAGCGCTAACGGTCGGATTCGCGAAGATCGAGGCAAACTCTTGCGTGCGCGACGAAGAAGACGTGATGCGCGGGGTTGCTCGTGTTGTACCGTTCGATCCTGAAGAGTCGCGTGCCCGGCGCGACGCTCGCCGTCACCACCAACGTGACGGCGGCGCGGCCGACGGCGGCCTAGATGCCGACGAAGTGGGCGAGCGCCGGCCAGCGGGCGGCGGAACACGCCGGCCGCCCGGCATTGCCGTGCGGCATAGCCGGCGCGCCTTCACATCGGCCTCAGTTCTGCCGGTCCATCATCATCGCCTTGATCTCGGAGATGGCCTTGGCGGGGTTGAGGCCCTTGGGGCAGGCTTTGGCGCAGTTCATGATGGTGTGGCAGCGGTACAGGCGGAACGGATCCTCCACGAAGTCGAGGCGCTCGCCGGTCGCCTCGTCGCGCGAGTCGATCAGCCAGCGATAGGCCTGCAGCAGCACGGCCGGGCCGAGGTAGCGGTCGCCGTTCCACCAGTACGACGGGCATGACGTCGAGCAGCAGGCGCACAGGATGCACTCGTAGAGGCCGTTGAGCTTGTCGCGGTCGGCGGGCGACTGCCGCCATTCCTTTTCCGGTGCCGGCGTGGTGGTCTGCAGCCAGGGTTGGATCGAGGCGTGCTGGGCGTAGAAGCCGGTGAGGTCGGGCACCAGATCCTTGATGACCATCATGTGCGGCAAGGGATAGATCTTCACCGCGCCCCTCACTTCGGTGATCCCCTTGGTGCAGGCGAGCGTGTTGGTGCCGTCGATGTTCATCGCGCAGGATCCGCAGATGCCCTCGCGGCAGGATCGGCGGAAGGTCAGCGTCGAGTCGACCTTCGACTTGATCCAGATGATCGCGTCGAGCACCATCGGGCCGCAGTCGTCGGTGTCGACGAAGTAGGTGTCGATGCGCGGGTTCTGCCCATCCTCCGGGTTCCAGCGATAGACGCGAAACTCCTTGAGGTTGGTGCCGCCTTCCGGCTTCGGCCAGGTCTTGCCCGCACCGATCTTGGAGTTCTTGGGAAGTCTGAGTTCAACCATTGGAGTCGTGTTCCCGACTGCGTCGCTTAATCATCGTCGTCGTCGCTGAGCGCAGCTTTAAGATCATTGTTTTCGTCAATCCGAAGCATGCGGAGATCGCGGACCGAAGGCGTAAACCACTGGTACTTCTTGGCCATGTGTTGCACGGTCCGAACGCAGCGAACCGCGTCCACGGTGTCGTCGCCGAAATAGGCGCCTCCTTGCTTCCATTCGAAGCCGCGGGAGGTGAGGTAGCTGCAAACATCGGTGTACGCATTCGTCTACGACGCATTTGGATAGAGTTGCTTCAATAACTCGGTATCGAAGTCGAAGACGATTGCATACATCGAGTTTCGACCTCGCCGGTTGTGTCCGATGCCGACGGCGGTTACCACTGCCGTAAAATCCTAATACACGCGAGCCTTAGGCTCGATGTACTGCATGTCGTTCGACATGGTATAGGAGTGCACCGGGCGGTAGTCGATGGAGACGTTTTTCGACTCGGGATCGACGGTGGCCAGCGTGTGCTTCATCCAGCTCTTGTCGTCGCGCTCGCTGTAGTCCTCGCGCGCATGGGCGCCGCGCGACTCCGTACGGTTCTTGGCGCCGTCCATCGTCACCACCGCCTGCACGATGAGGTTGTCGAATTCCAGCGCCTCGACGAGGTCGGAGTTCCAAATCAGCGAGCGGTCGGTGATGCCGATCTCCTCGCTGCTTCCCCACACCTCGTGGATCCTGGTGGAGCCCTCGTCCAGCGTTTCGCCAGTCCGGTAGACGGCGCAGTTCGCCTGCATCACCTTCTGCATCTGAAGCCGGATCTCGGCGGTCGGCATCGAGCCCTTGGCTTGGCGGAAGCGGTCGAGGCGGCCGAGGGCCATCTCGGCCGAGCCGGCGGGAAGGTCGGCCTGCTTGGTGCCGGGCGTCACCACCTGCGCCGCCTTGAGGCCGGCGGCGCGGCCGAACACCACCAGGTCGATCAGCGAGTTCGAGCCCAGCCGGTTCGCACCGTGGACGCTGACGCAGGCCGCCTCGCCGATCGCCATCAGGCCGGGCACGATCACGTCGGGGTCGCCGTTCTTCTTGGTCAGCACCTCGCCGTGATAGTTCGTGGGAATGCCGCCCATGTTGTAGTGCACGGTCGGCAGCACCGGGATCGGCTCGCGGGTGAGGTCGACGCCGGCGAAGATGCGCGCCGATTCCGAGATGCCCGGCAGGCGCTCGTGCAGCACGGCCGGGTCGAGGTGGTCGAGGTGCAGGTGGATGTGGTCCTTGTTGCGGCCGACGCCGCGCCCTTCCCGGATCTCCATCGTCATCGCGCGCGAGACCATGTCGCGCGGCGCCAGATCCTTCACGCTGGGCGCGTATCGTTCCATGAAGCGCTCGCCCTCGCCGTTGGTGAGGTAGCCGCCCTCGCCGCGCGCGCCCTCGGTGATGAGGCAGCCGGCGCCGTAGATGCCGGTGGGGTGGAACTGCACGAACTCCATGTCCTGCAGCGGCAGGCCGGCGCGCAAAACCATCGCGTTGCCGTCGCCGGTGCAGGTGTGCGCCGAGGTGGCGGAGAAGTAGGCGCGGCCGTAGCCGCCGGTGGCGAGGATCACCATCTGCGCGCGGAAGCGGTGGATCGTGCCGTCATCGAGCTTGAGGCAGACCACGCCGACGCAGCGCCCCTCGTCCATGATGAGGTCGATGGCGAAGAACTCGATGAAGAACTCGGTCGAGTTACGCAGCGCCTGACCGTAGAGCGTGTGCAGGATGGCGTGGCCGGTGCGGTCGGCGGCGGCGCAGGTGCGCTGCGCCGGCGGGCCCTTGCCGAAGTCGGTGGTCATCCCGCCGAAGGGGCGCTGGTAGATGCGGCCATCCTCGGTGCGCGAGAAGGGCACGCCCCAGTGCTCCAGTTCGTAGACGGCCTGCGGAGCGTTGCGGCAGAGGTATTCGATGGCATCCTGGTCACCGAGCCAGTCCGACCCCTTCACGGTGTCGTACATGTGCCACTTCCAGTTGTCGGAGCCCATGTTGCCGAGCGAGGCGGCAACACCGCCCTGCGCGGCGACCGTGTGCGAGCGGGTCGGGAACACCTTGGTGATGCAGGCCGTGCGGAGACCGGCCTGCGAGCAGCCGACGGTCGCCCGCAAGCCGGCGCCGCCCGCGCCGACCACCACGACGTCGAAGGTGTGGTCGGTGATGGGATAAGCCTTGCCGTTCTGTGGCGCCGCCTTCGCCCCGTTGCCCTTGGCACCGTTGCTATTGGCACCGTTGCCGGAGGTGGAACCGTTGCTGGCCATCGGAAACGCCTTCGAGTGAGATGAAGCCGGCGCTCAGGCCGCGAACGCGACCTTGAGGACGGCGAAGATGCAGGCGATGTTGGCCGCGACGCAAAAGAACGCGTTCGCGATCAGCGACCATTCCTTGGTGAAGCGGCCATGGACATAGTCCTCGATGATCGTCCGCATGCCCAACTGCATGTGGTAGATGCTGATGCCGGTGAACAGGAGAACGACCAGCGCCGGGACGTAATGTCCAAGTTCGCTCCGCACGGCCGCGTAATCCTTGCCGACCATCGTCAGCAGGATCCACACGAACGCGATCGTCAGCGGCATCAGCCCGATCGAGGTGAGGTGCATGGCGCGCGCCTGCGCGACGCCGGACTTGGCCGAGCCGAGGTGCCGGATCTTCTTGGAAGCGGTCTGCAGGGACTGGACGTCGTTGGCCATCGGCGGACTTGCGACCTTTGCGAATGCGGTGCGGGGCTGCCTTACACCAGGAAGCGGACGACCCAGACGATGGCCGCCAGCGTGATCCCGCCGATCGCCGAACCGAGCGCGAGATATTCCCGCTCGGGATGCTCCATGCCGTAGCCCATGTCCCAGACGAAATGCCTGACGCCGCCGAGCAGGTGCTGGAACAGGGCCCAGGTGAAGCCGAACAGGATGACCTGACCGATCACCGACCCGTAAACGGCGGAAACCGTCGAGAACGGGCCGGGGCCGGCCGCCAACGCGATCAGGAACCAGGCGAGCAGCAGCGTTCCGGCGTAAAGGGCGATTCCCGTGATGCGATGGATGATCGACATCATCATGGTGAGGAGCGGACGGTAGATCTGCAGGTGAGGTGACAGAGGGCGGTGAGCTTCGAGAGAAACCCTGCCGGCGTTCGTATCCGTCATGACAGCATGCGCGTCCGGTGATCTGGAAGGCTTCTAGTTAGGGCGAAGCCGGTCGCACCGCAATGAGGGCTCCATCTGCCGCAAGGGTGGAGGCGAGGCAAAAAGGCACACCGGCGCTCCTTCTCCTCGGCTACTTCTTCGCCTCTTCCTGAGGCGATTGCTTCACCTTGACCTTGGTGTGCTCGGTCAGGTCGACCGGCGGATTCGACACGACCTGCTCGCCGCCGTTCAGCCCGTCGCGCAGTTCCACGCTCTTGCCGAGGTCCCGGTAGATGGAGATCGGCTGCAGATGGATCTCGTCGTCCTGGACGACCGCTACCTGCAGGCCCTGCGCGTTGAAGATCAGCGCCTCGGCGGGCAGCATGACCCCCGGACGCAGGCGCGGAATGGAGAACGTCACGTTCACAAAGGCGCCGGGTTTCAGTTCGCCGTTGGGGTTGGCGATGTCGACCTCGGTGTTGAGGACGCGCGAAGCGTTCAGAAGCGCGACCGAGCTGCGCGCGACCTTGCCGGAATAGGTCTTCTCCGGCATCTGCGGCAGAAAGGCCTCCGCCGTCAGGCCATCCTTGACGCCGAAGGCATCGGACTGGGGCACGTTGACCGACACGCGCAACACGTCGTCCTTGGCGACCGTGAACAGCGCGGTGCCGCTCTTGGTGTCGGCGTTGACGAGGTCGCCGACATCGACGCCGCGCGTCGTGACGATCCCGTCGAAAGGCGCGATGACCTGCTCGAACTGGGTCAGCACCTGAAGCCGGTCCACCGTTGCCTGCTGCGCCAGCTCGTTGGCAGCCGCCACCTTGATGCCGGCTTCCGCGGTCTCGACCGAGGCCTCCTGGGAGTTCACCTGGGTGCGCTGGTTGTCGTTGTTCTGCACGGTCTCGTAGCCGCGCTGGGTCAGCGAGTTGGTGCGCTTGAAGGTGACGTTGGCGAGCTCGAGGTTGGCCTTGGCCTGATCAAGCGAGGCCTGCGCCTGCGCCTGCGCCGCCTTCACCTGCTGCAGCTGCGCCTTTGCCTGCGCGAGCTGCTGGTCGACGTCGGGCGCGGCGATACGGATGAGCAGGTCGCCCTTCTTGACGCGCGAGCCGATGTCGACGCGACGCTCCACCACGTAGCCGGTGGCGCGGGGATAGATCGTCGAGGAGTCGAAGGGCGCGGTCTGCCCCGGCAGCGTCAGCTTGCGCGGGCTGTCGTCCCCCTTGGCCGTGATCGTCTGCACTTCGGGCACGAAGTTCGCCGTTTCCTGCTGCGTCTGCGTCGCCGCCTGGCTTTCCTGCCAGTGCTTGAAGCCGCCGTATCCGAGCAGGCCTGCGATCAGGATGAACGCGAAGAAGAACACGCGCCTGCGCGGCGGCGGCGGCGGGTTGTCCATCGACGAGGCAGCCTTGTCGGCGGCGCCGGCCTGCGCATCCGCTTGCGGCTCGCCTCTGGCGTTCGCAGGATCGCGGGTGTCGGCAGGCTCGTGGACGTCCATGTCACCGGATGGCCTTGTCATAGGTAATCCTCAACCGGCTTGGCCGGGCCCCGCCGCAGCACGGAATATAGGAAAGGAACGAACAAAAGCGTCGAGCAGGTGCCGACCGCCACGCCGCCGAGCACGGCGCGGGCCAGGGCCGCGTTCTGTTCCGAGCCTTCGCCGATGCCGATCGCCATCGGGATCAGGCCGACGAACATGGCGCCGGCGGTCATCAGCACCGGACGCAGGCGCGTGGCTCCGGCCTCGATGGCCGCTTCCACCGCGCTGCATCCCGTTGCCTCGCGATGCTCGCGGGCGAAGGTGACGAGCAGGATCGAGTTGGCCGAGGCCACGCCCACGCTCATGATCGCCCCGAACAGCGAGGGGATGGAGAAGGTCGTCTGGGTGATGAACAGGCTCATCACGATGCCGCAGAAGGCGAGCGGCAGGGCGCACAGCACCACGAAGGGATCCCCCCAGCTCTGGTAGTTGAGCACCATCAGCAGATACACGGCGATCACCGAGATGATGAGGCCGATGCCGATGTTGGTGAAGGCCGAGTGCATCTGCTGGATCTGGCCGCGGATGCTGATGGTGTCGGGCGCGGGCAGGTGCTTCTGCTCGTCGGCGATGATCGTGTTGATCTGGCTGGCGACCGAGCCCAGATCGCTGTTCTGCACGTTGCCGAAGACGTCGTAGACCGGCTGGGCGTTGAGGTGGTTCACCACCGTCTGCTCGGCCTGCCGGTGCAGTTGCGTCACCGAACTCAGAAAGGTGAGAATGCCGGGGTCGGTGCCGTTGGACGATACGTAGATCGGCGTCGTCTTGATGTCGTCGAGGCTGGTGATGCGGTATTCAGGGGTCTGCACCCAAAGCTGGTAGGGGATGCCGGTTTTCGGGTCGGACCAGAAGTTCGGCGTCACCTGGAAGGATCCCGACAGCGACACGTTCATCGCGCTGGCGATCTGCTGCGTCGAGACGCCGATCTCGCTCGCCATTTCGCGGTCGATGGTGCCGAAGTACTCCGGCGCGTCCACGATCTGCTGGAGGTGGACGTCGACGGCCCCCTTCGCCAAACGCAGCCGGCGCACGATGTTGCGCGCCGCGGCGAGATCCTCCGCCTGATGGCGGCCGGTCACCTGCACGTCGATCGAGGTGACGGTGCCGAAGTCGAGGATCTGGGTGATGAGGTCGGCCGGCTGGAAATAGAAGATCGTGTCGGGAAAGCCGGCCCGCAGCACCTTGCGCAGCTTGGCCTGGACCTCCGTCGTGGGCGGGTGATCGCCCTTGAGGGCGATCAGCATCTCGCCGTCGTTGTAGCCGACGAAGGATCCGTCGCCGAAGGCGAAGTTGTAGTTGATGGAGGGCAGGCCGACGTTGTCGAGGATCAGGTCGACCCCGCTGGGGATCGCCTTCTTGACCACCGTCTCGATGGCGGCGAAGCGCGCCTCGGTCGACTCGATGCGGGTGCCCGACGGCACGCGGATGTGCAGGGTCATCTGGCCGGAATCGATCTGCGGGAAATAGTCCTCGCCCACGAAGTTGAACAGCACGCCGGCCAGAACGAATACGGAGCCGACAGCGCCGAGGGTCAGGAAGCGCCGCCGCACGAGGACGTGGATGAGGCCGAGATAGCCGCGCTGGAAATTCGAGAAGTGGCGCTCGAATCCGGCCTGGAAGCGCGCGAAGAAGCCGCGCTTGCGCCCCTGTTCGCCCTCGGCGCCGTGATGGCTGCCGTTCGGTCCGAAACGCTGTTCGAATTCCTTGGCGACGAGGATGTCGATCATGATCGGCACGATCGTGCGCGACAGCAGGTAGGACGCCAGCATGGCGAACACCACCGCGTAAGCCTGAGGGGTGAACAGGTACTTCGGCGTGTCGGTCAGGAACAGCACGCTGACGAAGGCCGAGCAGATGGCCAGGGTCGAGATCAGGGCCGGCTTGGCGATGCCGGCCGCGCCTTCCACCACAGACTTGCGGAAGCCGTGACCCTCTTCCATCAGCCGATAGGTGTTCTCCACGGCCACCGTAGCGTCATCGACCAGGATGCCGACGGCGAGCGCCAGTCCGCCAAGCGTCATCACGTTGATGGTTTCGCCGATCAGCGACAGCACCGAAAGGGAGGTGAGGATCGACAGCGGGATCGACACCAGCACCACCAGCGTCGAACGCCACGAGCCGAGAAAGATGAAGATGGTGAGGCCGGTGAGCGCCGCGGCGGTCAACGCTTCGCGGATCACGTCGGAGATGGCGTTCGACACGAACACCGATTGGTCGAACAGCGGCTTGATGTCGGTGCCCTTGGGCGCCGCGGCGCGGATGACCGGCAGCAGCGCCTTGACCGAGTTGACCACCGTCAGCGTAGACGCGGGGCCGTTCTTGTAGATCGGCATCAGCACAGCGTTCTTGCCGTTGGCGCGCACGAAATTCTGCTGCGGCGGCGAACCGTCGCGCACGTAGGCGACGTCGCGGACAAGGATCGGCGTGCCGTTGACGACCCGGATCGGCAGCTTGTTGAGATCGCTGAGCGCCTCGGGGGCGGCGTTGAGCCGGATGGGGTACTGAAGGTCGCCGATCTTGGCCAGGCCGGAGGGCACGATGACGTTCTGGTTGGCGATGGCGTTGATGACGTCGGTCGGCGTCATCCCGTTGGCCTGGAGGGCGTGAAGGTCGAGGTCGACCTGGATCTGGCGGGGCGAGCCGCCGTAGGGCGAGGGCAGGGTGGCGCCGGGCGTGGTGGAGAGCGTCTGACGGATACGGTACTGGGCGTAATCATACAGCGCGGCACCGCTCTGCGTGTTGGACGTCAGGGCGAGCTGGATCACCGGCTGCGAGGAAGCGGAAAAGCGCAGCACGACCGGCGGCTGAACGCCCGGCGGCATCACGGCGCGGATCGAGTTGACCGATGACACGACCTGGGCGATGGCGAGATCGATCGACACGGACGGGTCGAAGTATACCTTCTCGACGGTGGTGCCCTGCAGCGTTTCGCTTTCCAGGCGCTGGATATTGTTGACGTTGTTGGTGAGGCCGAACTCGCTGTAGGTGGTGATGCGGCTGACCATGTCGGTGGTGTCGAGACCCGTGTAGGTCCACACGATCACCACGACGGGGATGTTGACGACCGGCAGAACGTCCTTCAGCGTCACCACAGCCGAGCCGATGCCGCCGAGCAGCATCAGAACGCCGAGAACGAAGAACGAGACCCGATACTTCAGCGCGTAAAGGACGAGGCCCATGCAAACTCTTGCTGGCGTGAGGGGGCGCGCTGGCCGAGCCAGTCCACGTCAGTCGTCAACGTAGGGCGTCGCGACCCGATCCGCCGGTCAATGTATCGTGATGATCTCAACAAGAACCGAACTGTCCCGGTTCCCGCAGGCGCAGCTCCGCGCAGGGTCGGTCGGGCCTGAGGCACTCTGCGCCGGCCGCCTCCGTGCGTCGCGATCAGAAGACGTTGGGATAGATGTAGGTCGCGATCACGTCCTGCAGCAGGAAGATCAGCAGCAGCAGAACGAGCGGTGACAGATCGAGGCCGCTGAAGCTCGGCAGCCTGCTGCGGATCGGGCGCAGCACCGGCTCGGTCATCGCGTTCAGCGAGTCCCAGATCGTGCGGACGACGTTGTTGTAGACGTTGATGACGTTGAACTGGATCAGCCACGACATGATCGCGACGATGATGATGACGTAGGTGTAAAGCCGCAGCACCAGCAGGATCACATCGAGGATGGCGCGCATGGTCACTCCGCTCCGAAGGCGGCAGGCGTGCCCCGGGATCACGCGCTCCCTTAAAGCGCCGGGGGGCGGGCGGCAAGCGGTCGAGGGCAAGCGGTCGAAAGCGGAAACAGGGGAGCGTCAGGCCGCCGCCGTGCGGCTCACGTCGGTCTCGATGCGGCCCGAGCGCAGCCGGATCGCCCGGTCGCAGCGGGCGGCGAGGCTGGGGTCGTGGGTGACCAGGATCAGCGTCGCGCCGCGGTCGCGCTTCAAGGCGAACATCAGGTCGACGATGCCGGACCCGGTCGCCTCGTCGAGGTTGCCGGTCGGTTCGTCGGCGACCAGGATCGCCGGTCGCGGGGCGATGGCGCGGGCAAGGGCCACGCGCTGCTGCTCGCCGCCCGACAGTTGCGCGGGATAGTGCGTGGTGCGCTCGGCCAGCCCCACCGCCGCCAATTCGTCGCGGGCGCGGGCGCGGGCGAAGGCGTCGCGGTGGCCGGCCAGTTCGAGCGGCACCGCCACGTTCTCCAGCGCCGTCATCGTGGGGATGAGATGGAAGGACTGGAACACGATGCCGATGCGCTGGCCGCGGAAGCGGGCGAGGGCGTCTTCGCTCAACCGCCCGATGTCGGTGCCGCCGATCCGGATCGAGCCTGCGTCGGCGCGCTCCAGACCGGCCATGGTCATCAGCAGCGTCGACTTGCCCGAACCCGAAGGGCCGGTCAGGCCGACCGTCTCGCCCTCGCCTATATGAAGGGAGATGTCCTTGAGGATATGCACGCGGGCCGCGCCTCGCCCCAGGCTGAGGTCGACGTGCGCCAGTTCAATCGCAGGAGAAGCCATGCTGTGGTTCGATGAGCCTTCGAGGGAGGGCGGCGGCGACGAAGGTCCGGACGGGCGCCGATCGGCCGGCGGCCGAACCGCCCGCCGCTTTGCTCGATCGGGGCCGCAGCTTGCGATAGCACTTTTCGCTACCCTGGCGATGTTCGTCTGTGCCGCGGGGTCTGCTTCGGCCCGCCCGCTGCGGCTGGTCGCCTTCGGCGACAGCCTCACCGCCGGATACATGCTGCCCGAAGCCGACGGCTTCGCCCCCAAGCTGCAGAAGGCCCTGCGCGCGCAGGGCTACGACGTCACGGTGATCAACGGCGGGGTGTCCGGCGACACCACCACCGGAGGTCTCGCCCGGCTCGACTGGACGCTGGGGGAGGGCACCGACGCGGTGATCCTCGAACTCGGCGCCAACGACATGCTGCGCGGCATCGATCCCAAGGTGCCGGAGCGCAACCTTTCGGAGATGCTGGGCAGGCTCAAGGCTAGGCGCATCCCTGTTCTGCTCGCCGGCATCCACGCGCTGCCGAGCATGGGAAGCGACTATGCCGCTAAGTTCAACCCGATCTTCGCCACGCTGGCCAAGCGGTACGACGTGGCGCTTTATCCCTTTTTCCTGGAGGGCATCATCGGCGACCGGTCGCAGCACCTGCCCGACGGCATGCATCCCAATGCCCGCGGCATCGACACCGTGGTGGCCAACATCCTGCCCAGCGTCGACGCTTTGCTGAAGGGCATCGGGAGCAGGAGCTGAGGCTGACGGTTCAGGCCGCCTTGGCTGGCGGCTCCGCCCCGAGGGCGAGCTTCGAGGCGGCAAGCTTGGCATGGTCGAGCACGGTTTGCCGGGCATAGCCGACCGCGAACTCCCCCAGCGCTTCGTCGAGCGTATCCGATCCGCCGATGTAGCCGTCGATGGCGGCGGGATCGCCGGTGCGGGCGTGGGCGCGGGCGAGCGTTCGGCCGCACAGGGCGGCGTAGGCCGGCAGCGCCTTGCCGGCGATCAGCTCACCCAGTGAGCCGAGGCGGCGGTTCTTGAGTTGGCGGAGGTAGAACTGCTGCCCCTCCGCATCCTGCGTCCAACCGAGGAAGATGTCGCTCGCCGCCTGCAGGGCGCGCTGGCCTTCCACGACGCGCCGGCCGGCGTTCATCGCCGGCGGGCCGCCGGGTGCAGCGTCGGCAGCCAGGCAGGCGACGGCGGCATCGAGAGCCTGCTTGAGCTGCAGGATGATCGTCTCGCCGTCCGCGGTCGCCATCAGGCCCACGGCGCAGTAGGTGCCCACGCTGCCGACACCGACCACCTTGAAGGCGACGTCCTCCAGCCGGTAGCGGTCGAGCAGCATCGCCCGCTCCGGCAACAAGGTCGCCTTGTAGGCCTCAAGCAGCGCCGGCGACAGCACGTTCGACACCGGTTGGCCATCCGGCGCCAGATGGGACACGTTGGGAGCCTTGTCGACGAAGCGCAGCCTGCCGTCGCTGCCGGTTTCAAAGATCGGCTGCTCGATCGAAGTCTTGCCCTTGCGTTCGGCCTTGAGCAGCGTTTCCAGCACCTTTGTCTCGAGGTCGGCATCGCCGAGGCCTTTCACCTGATCGTCCAGGTTCATCCGGGTCTGCCAGATGTCGAGCGGCGACTGGTCGGCGAGGAAGCTCATGAAGTCGCGATAGGCGGCAACCGTCGCGACGGCGAGTGCGTGCGCCTTTTTGTCGGGCAGGCCGGCGAACCCGGCCGCGACGGCGACGCTGGCGGCGAGGCGCTTGAGGTCGACGACGAAGTCGACGCCGGGAGCGGTTTCGTCGAAATCGTTGATGTCGAACAGGACATTGCCTTCGGGCGAGGAAAAGGCGCCGAAGTTGAGGAGGTGGCAGTCGCCGCAGGCCTGGACGGGCAGGCCGATCCGCGGCGAGGCGGCGAGGTCGTGGGCCATCAGCGCCGCCGCCCCGCGGTAGAAGGCGAAGGGCGAGGCGGCCATGCGCCGGTATCGCTCGGGCACGAGGTTGGCCACCCGAAGGCTGTCGCTCGCCGTGAGGATCGGCAGCGGATCGCGCCCGGGATCGCCGGCGAAATCGGCTAGGCTTTCCCGCGACACCACCGAGCGTAGAGCCTTGCCGGCGTCATGGCGCTGTTCGCGGCTGAGCAGGGGCGGGGCGGCCTCGCGCGGTCCGGCGGGACTTGAGGTCATGGAGCGGCTCCGGGTGCGGGTGGTGCGTGCGGATAGGGGCAGCGGGCCGACGCCGAGCAATCCGCCACCGGTCCATCCTATCGCATTTCGCGCTCCGAGCCGAGCATTCCCGGTCGGCCTCGCGGCCTCCGATCGTCGAAGCGGGCGCGGTTCAGGGGGCGAGGCTTGCCTGCTTTCCGAGGAGGGCCGGGGCGGGCTCGACCGCGGCGGACGGGGCCGTCGGGCGGCCCGGGACAACCGGCGCGACCGCCGGCGACGTGCTCGCCCGCTCCATGGCGTGGAAGGTCGCCGCCAACTTGCCGCCGTGCACGTCCCGGCTGCGCGACAGCGAAACGAAATCGGTGGGTTTGTAGGGCAGGTGGCCGCCGTGGAACACCTTGACACCGGTTGTGGTCATCACCGCGTCGCCGCGGCGCAAGGTGAAGTCGTGGAGCAGCGAGGCGATGCGGTTGCCTTCGCGGGGATGGCAGCTGCAGCTGTCCTGTAGGAAGGTGGTGTAATGGAAGGCGACGGGAATTTGCGAATAGGCCCGCCCGTTCTGGACGTCGACCGCATCGCCGATGGTGTCCGACCCGTTGGGCAGGACGTAGAGGGCGGTGCGGGCACCGGGGCATTCGGCTTGGCAGGTCGCCTCGTGAGACGCGCGGTCCTCCTCGCCGTGGTAGGCGCCGACCGGGAAGGCGAAGCCGTCGCACAGGCGCACACACATCGACTTGCGGCCCAGGCGCACCGGCGCCTCACGGTGGGCCGCAACGAGCTTCACGAGCGGCCTCGCCGGGGCGGGGTGCCGCCTCGCGAAGCGGGGCTGGCTGCGTCGCGCGCGCGGCGCAGAGCTCGGCTGGGAATAGGGCTGCGAATATTGCGGCGTCGGTGACAGGCCGCCGAAGAGGCTGCCGAAGGCCGAGAAAAGGTCGTCGGCCTGACCGATGCCGCCGGATGCGAGCACCAGCGCGCCCACGGCCGAGACGGCGAAGCCGGCTGTGACCGCGCAGCGGAACCGCGCGGCGGGCGATGCGAGACGGCTGACGGCACCGGCCTTGATTGCAGCGAAACCGGACATCAAACCTGCCTTGCGTGATCCTCGGACGCCAAGTCCCACGCGCCGCTAAAGCACAGTCAAGCTCATAAAGGCAATGGGCGAGCTGATTTCGGCGTCATCAAGGTTTAAACGGGACAGCATCGGGCCCGACACGGCCCGGTGATTCCGGTCAAGTCCGATGCGTTGCATCGGGTCGAGGCAGTCGAGCCGGCCGGTCGCGCCCCTGGTTGCTTCGGGCTTGGCAGGCTCCGGGCCCGGCGTGTTCCGCGTCCTGCGTATTCCAAGCCCGTCCCGCCGCCGGCGCCGTCTCAGAACAGCCCGTCGATCTGCCCCTTGTCGTCGAGCCCGATCTTGTGGGCGGACGGCTCCGCCGGCAGGCCGGGCAGGGTCATGATGTCGCCGCAGGTGAGCACCACGAAGCCGGCGCCGGCCGACAATCTGGCGTCGACGATGGGCAGGACGTGGTCGGTCGGCGCGCCGAGCAGCTTGGCATCGGCCGAGAACGAGTACTGCGTCTTGGCCACGCAGATCGGCAGCTTGCCGAAACCCAGATCCTCGAAGGTCTTGATCGCCGTCTTCGCCTTGGCCTCGACCGCGATGTCGGACGCCCGGTAGATTTCGCGCGCCACCGTGCGCATCTTCTCGGTGAGCGGCATCTCGAGGGGATAGAGAGGCTTGTAGCGCGTGTCGCCGCGCTCGGTCAGGGCCACCACCTTCTCGGCGAGTTCCACGGCGCCCTTGCCGCCGTCAGCCCAGTGCCTGCACAGCACCGCCTCGGTGCCGAACTCGTCGCGGCAGACCGTCTGGATCATGGCGAACTCGGCCGGCGTGTCCGAGGTGAAGGCGTTGATCGCCACGACCGGCGGCACGCCGAACTTCTTCACGTTCTCGATGTGGCGGCCGAGGTTGGCCATGCCCTTGCGCAGGGCGTCGAGGTTCTCCGAGCCGAGCGACTTCTTGTCGAGGCCGCCGTGCATCTTGAGGGCGCGCACGGTGGCCACGATCACCGCCGCCTGCGGCGACAGGCCGGCCTGCCGGCACTTGATGTCGAAGAACTTCTCGGCGCCGAGGTCGGCGCCGAAGCCGGCTTCCGTCACCACGTAGTCGGCGAGGTCGAGGGCGAGATTGGTGGCGATCACGGAGTTGCAGCCGTGGGCGATGTTGGCGAAGGGGCCGCCGTGGATGAAGGCCGGCGTGCCTTCCAGCGTTTGCACGAGGTTGGGCATCAGGGCATCCTGCAGCAGCACGGTCATCGAGCCGACCGACTGCAGCTGCTCGGCGCTCACCGGCTTGCGCTCGCGGTCGAGGCCGACGATCATCCGCTTCAAGCGCGCTTGAAGGTCCTGGATGTCGGTGGCGAGGCAGAACACCGCCATGATCTCGGACGCGACCGTGATGTCGAACTTGGTTTGCCGGGGATAACCGTTGGCGACGCCGCCTAGCGCGATCACGATGTCGCGCAGCGAACGGTCGTTCATGTCGACGGCCCGAGCCCAGGTGACGCGGCGCGGGTCGATGCCGAGCTTGTTGCCGTGGTAGATGTGGTTGTCGATCAGCGCCGCGAGCAGGTTGTTGGCGGCGGTGATGGCGTGGAAGTCGCCGGTGAAATGCAGGTTGATCTGCTCCATCGGGATGACCTGGGAATAGCCGCCGCCGGCGGCGCCGCCCTTGACGCCGAAGCAAGGGCCGAGCGAAGGCTCGCGCATCGCCACCGCCGAGCGCTTGCCGATCTGGCGCAGGGCATCGGAAAGACCAACGGTGGTGGTGGTCTTGCCCTCGCCGGCGGCGGTGGGGTTGATCGCGGTGACGAGGATCAGCTTGCCCTTGCGGCCGCTCTTGCCGGCCTTCTCAACGAAGGCCGAGTCGATCTTCGCGATGCTCCGGCCGTAGGGCAGCAGGGCGTCGGCGGGGATGCCGATGCGCTCGGCGACGGCGGCGACCGGCTCCGGCTTGGCGGCACGGGCGATTTCGATATCCGTCGGCATGGGCGATCCTCCTCGGTCGACTGAACGCTGGCGTGTTCTCGGACCCCGCGTTCGTCGCGCGATCAGATGATAGCTGTGGGACCGGCGCTACGGCCCCGATGGCGGCCTTGCCATGCCGGCGCCACGAAGGGCAAGTTGACGAAGGTCGGAAAGCAGCCCCCCGCGGCGGCATCGGCCCCTAAATAAATTCCGCTTCGATTGGAAAATCTTTTCGAAGCCTCACTGCACGGGACGTCCATGGCGCTGCTGCCGCAGGGGATGAGCGAGAACGACTACGAGGCGATCGAGGCGGCGGTCACGGAAACGGTGAGGGGCCGCTGGTTCCTCAACGAGTTCGCCCGCCGCAATCGCGCCGGCGAGCTGCGCCAGATTCTGGACGCGATGACCCGCCTCGAAGGCGCGGTGGCGAACGGCAAGGCGGCGCTGCCGCCGGCCGACCCGTCGGTGCGGCTGCTGATGCAGCGGGTCAAGGCGCGCCCCGGGCAGCGCGCCGCGGTGGCGGGCGAGATGCGGGCGGCCGGCGCCGACGAGAGCTTCGCCCGCGCCGTGACGGAGCAGGGCCGGGCGGTGGCGGGCCTGCTGCGCGGGCCGGTTCTGCCGCCCAAGGCGGCTTCGCCGGCCCCCATGGCTTTGCCGGCCAAGCCCGATCCCGCGCCCGAATCCGCGCCCAGGCCCGATCCTACGCTCAAGCCCGCTTCTTCACCTGAAGCCGCTGCGCCGCCCAGGCCCGCCGCTCGACCGACGGAAGCACGCCCACCGCCGCCGGACGCCGATCCGCGCCTGCGGATCCTCGACGAACTCGACCGGCTGCCGCTGGCGGAGAAGATCGCGCTTTTTGCCTGAGCGTTTCGCCGGTCCAAGCAGGTTCGCGTCGGCAGGCCAACGCTTCACCGGCTTGGTCCTTTGCTATGCCGCAGGTTTCGCAAGACCGCAGGGCGCTTTTGCGAAGCCAGCTTAGAGCGGCTTCAGGCCGTCGACTGGACCTGGGGCGACCGACGCGCGTCGCGGCCGCTCCCGGTGCCGATCGCCTGCCACTCGATGATCTCCAGCCGTCCGTCCCCGTGTTCGACCACCGCCGTGCAGGACTCCACGAAGTCGCCGGTGTTGACGTAGGTGATGCCGTCCACCGTCCGGATCGCGGCATGGTGGATGTGGCCGCACACCACGCCGTCGCAGCCCCGCTTGCGCGCCTGCGCGGCGAGCGTGCCCTCGAAGGTGCCGATGAAGCTGACCGCGTCCTTGACCTTGAGTTTGGCCCAGGCCGACAGCGACCAGTAGCGCAAGCCCAGCCGGCGGCGCGCCCGGTTGAACCAGCTGTTGACCGACAGCGCCATCTCGTAGGCCCAGTCGCCGAGCAGGGCGAGCCAGCGGGCATGGGCGATCACCACGTCGAACTGGTCGCCGTGGATCACCAGGAAGCGCCGGCCATCGGCCGTGGTGTGGATCGCCGTGTCGGTCACCTCGACGCCGCCGAACACCAGGCCGAGGTAGGAGCGGGCGAACTCGTCGTGGTTGCCGGGCAGGAAGATCACGCGGGCGCCCTTGCGCGCCTTGCGCAGCAGCTTCTGAATGACGTCGTTGTGCGATTGCGGCCAGTACCAGCCGCCCTTCAGCGCCCAGCCGTCGATCATGTCGCCGACGAGGTAGATGGTTTCGGCATCGTGGCAGCGCAGGAAGTCGAGGAACAGCTCGGCCTGGGTGCCGCGCTTGCCCAGGTGCACGTCGGACACGAACAGGGTGCGGAAGCGCCGTATGCCGGGCTCGTCCTCCTCGTCCTGCAGCAGGGGCGGCAACGCGTGCTGCAGCAGGGACGTCGCGATCTTGTCGGGCAAGGCGGGCCTCCCATTCGCTCCGGCTCAGCCCCAAAGCCTCGGGCTCGGCGGCTGCACGGTCGCACCCTGGTACACGAGGCCGTCCGCCCGGTCGACGGCGAGCAGCAGCGGGCCGTCGAGGTCGACGAAGCGGGCGCGCGCCGCCAGCAGCAGGGCCGGCGCCATGGCGAGCGAGGTGCCGACCATGCAGCCGATCATCACCGCGAAGCCGAGCGCTTCCGCATCCGCCGCGACAAGAAGGGCCTCGGTCAGGCCGCCCGTCTTGTCGAGCTTGATGTTGACCGCATCGTAGCGCCCGCGCAGGGCGGCGAGGCCGTGGCGGTCGTGCACGCTTTCATCGGCGCACACCGGCACGGGATGGGCGACGTCGGCGAGCGCCGCATCGGCGCCGGCCGGCAGCGGCTGCTCGATCAGGGCGACGCCGAGGTCGGCGCAGGCGGCCATCATCGGCACGAGGTCGGCCGGCGTCCAAGCCTCGTTGGCATCGACGATCAGCGTGGCATCGGGGGCGGCGGCGCGCACGGCCCGCAGCCGTTCGCGGTCGCCGGGCCCGGCGAGCTTCACCTTGAGCAGGGGATGCGGTCCCGCCCTGCGTGCCGCGGCGGCCATCAGGTCGGGCGGACCGACGGAGATGGTGAAGGCAGTGGTCGCGGGCGCGGGGGCCGACAGGCCGGCGCTGACGTAGGCGGGTATGCCCGTGCGCTTGGCCTCGAAGTCCCACAGCGCGCAGTCGAGGGCGTTGCGCGCCGCCCCGGCCGGCAGCAGCGCCTGCAAACGCGCCCTGTCCGGCTGCCGCTCGATCGCCTCGCGCACCGCTTCGATCTGCGCGAGAACGCCATCGACGGTTTCGCCGTAGCGGGCATAGGGCACGCACTCGCCGCGCCCGGTCGCCGATCCATCGGTGAGGCTCGCGACAACCACGTCGGCCTGCGTTTTCGTTCCCCTGGCGATGGTGAAGTGTCCGGCGATGGGGAACACCTCGACAGCGCAGCCGAGGCGGACGGGCCGTTCGCGGAGGGTGGCGGCCGGCGTTCGCGGGTCGGGGGACGTGAGCGAGGGATCGGGCAAGGCGTCAGTTCGCTTCGGGGATGCGGCCCGGCACCCGGTCGAGACCGATCGCCCTGTCGAGGTCCTTGGCCGTGTCGAGACCTTTGGCGCCGGCAAGCCGCGTCCCTCCCAGGCCGGTGCCGGACAGGATGGCGCCGCTGAAGTCGGCCCCGCTGGCATCGGCGCCGGTCAGTTCGGCGCCCGTCAGGTCGGCCCCGGACAGGTCGGCGCCGCGCAGGTCGGCGTAGCTGAGGTCGGCGCCTCCCAGCTTGGCCCTGGCGAAGCTGGCGCCGCGCAGCTTGGCGCCGCCCAGTTCCGCGTGCAGGCGCCCGAAGTGCACGTCGCCCCGATGCGCGGACAGGTCGGCACCCGAAAAGTCGGCGCCGGCGAGGTTGCCCCCGGTGAGATGGGCCTGAACGCGGGCCCCCTTCAGCTTGGCGCCGGAGAACACGGGGACCTCGCCGGGGCGCGCGTCGAGTCCTTCCGCCACCACGGGGGCGACCAGGCTCGCGCCCGACAGGTTGGCGCGGGTGAAATCGGCGTGGATCAGCCACGCCAAGTCGAGGTTCGCTCCCGAAAGGTCGGCTCCGGTCAGATTCGCATCGACGAGCCTGGCGCCGAACAGGTTGGCGTCGTGGAAACTGGCTCCGGCGAGGTCCAGGCCCGACAGGTCGAGGTTTTGCAGGGAATGGCCGGCGAAATCGGCCGGCTGGCCGGCTTTTCTCGCTGCGTCAAGGTTTTCCCGCACCTCGGCGGACGTCAGGTCGGCGGGCCTTTGCGGATCGGCGGCCGCGTCGGCAGGGCTTCCCGGCGCGAACAGCGCGAGCACGACGCACAATCTTGCCAGCACGGACTCACCTCGGGAGACGGAGCCGCCGGAGCGTCGGCAACGGCCTTTGTGCGTCGTCTCTGCGTTGCCCGCAAGATGTCGGCGGCCGGACGCGGCGAGCGGGCGGCGGGATCAGCCCGACGCAGCCCACGACCATGATCGGCGGCGCCGTCAAGCGGCGCAGCGCGCGGCGAGCGGACCGGTCGAGTGGGCAAGGCGGATCGCCGCCTCCGCCACGCGCGTCGCCTCGTCCCGCAGCGACGCGCAGGCGGCGGGGAAGTCCGCGTCCTCGGCGGCCGTCTCGAAGGCGCGGCACGAGGCGGCGAATGCGGCGAAGCCGAGCATGCCGCTGCCCGCCACGCTGGCATGGGCCTGGCGCTTGAGAAGGGTTCGCGCGTCGGCCGTGTCCGGCGCTGCTTCGAAGCGGGTGGCGAGCGAGGCGGCGAGGCTTGCCAGCAGGTCCTTGACCTTGGCGTCCCCGATCAGGCCGGCCAGCTTGCCGAGCACGGGCATCTCCACGAACGGCTCCCGCGCGTCGCGGATCGGCTCGGCCGGCAGGTCAACGTCGGAGACGTCGGTGACAGGCCCGTCGGAAGCAGTGCTGCCGGATTCGGCGCCGGGGGGCACGCGGGTCAGGTGGGTGGATGCGGCATGCCTGTTCGATCGCGGTTCCGCCGCCCCCTTGGCCGCCCAGTCGATGGCAAGGCTGCGCCCGCCGAGGACGCGCGCGAGCACGGCATAGATCTGGTCGGCCGAGAAGGGCTTGTGGACGATGTCGACCATGCCGGCGCGGCGGGCGTCCTCCGTCTGCTCGGGCAGCGCGTTCGCCGTCACCGCGACGATGGGTACGTCGCGGCAGGAATGGGGCAGCCGCCGGATGGTGCGGGTCGTGGTCAGGCCGTCGACATAGGGCATCTGGATGTCCATCAGCACGATGTCGTAACTGGCATCCTGCACAGCCATGATCGCCTCGGCGCCGTTGCCGACCACGTCGACCTGATGCCCCTTCGCTTCCAGGATGAAGCGGACGAGATCCTGGTTCATCGCGATGTCGTCGACGAGGAGGATGCGGGCCGGGCCGACGGCCGGCGCGGCCGGCGCGGGCGGCGCGTCGGCGATCTCGCCTGCCGGCAGCGGCAGGGTGAACCAGAACGTCGACCCGACATTGGCTAGGCTGTCGACGCCGATGGTGCCGCCCATCAGCTCGACGAGGCGCTTGGAGATGGCAAGGCCGAGGCCGGTGCCGCCGTAGGTCCGCCGGATGCTGCCGTCGACCTGGGCAAAACGCTGGAACAAGCGCGGCAGGTCGGCGCGGGCGATGCCGATGCCGGTGTCGATGATGGAGAACCGCATGCCGTCGCCGGCGCCGCGCTCGGCGCGGATGTCGAGGCACACCGAGCCCTCATGAGTGAACTTGATCGCGTTGTAGAGCAGGTTGAGCAGAACCTGCCGGACCCGAGCCTTGTCGCCCAGCACCACCGCCGGCAGGCGATCCATCAGGTTGACGTGCAGGCAGATCCGCTTGGCCAGCGCTTCCCCGTGCACGATGGAGACGCATTCGTCGACGAGGCCCGGCATGGCGAAGGGGGCCGGCGAAAGCTCGATCACGCCAGCCTCGATGCGGCTGAAGTCGAGGATGTCGTCCACGACCGTCAGCAATGCATTGCCGGCTGCGCGGATGCGCTCGCCGCAAAGGCGGATCTCGCCGTCGAGTCCCGGGCGCGCGAGCAGCAGATCGGCGAAACCGATCACCGAGTTCAATGGCGAACGGATCTCGTGGCTCATGGAGGCGAGGAAGTCGGTCTTGGCCCGGCTCGCCTTGTCGGCCTCGGCCTGCGCGCGCTGCGCCGTGAGGGTGGCTTGGCGCAGCGCTTCCGCTTCGCGGTGACGCCCGGTGATGTCGCGCACGGTGGCGACCGTATCCACTTCGCCGTTGGCTTGCTCGATCCGGCGCAGGCAGACGTCGGCGAGGACGACGTGGCCGGCTCGGTGCTGCAGCCGCATGGTCAGCGATGCGCGCGGCTGCTCGGGGCCGAGCGCCTGCAGGTGCCGAAGGGCGACGAGGCGGTCCTCGGGGTGGATGAACTTGCGCAGGGGCAGGGTGCACGCCTCAGCGTCGTCATAGCCGAGCAGCGTCGCCGCCGCCCGCTGCTCGATCGATGCCAGACCGGAACGACCAAGCATGCAGATTATGTCGGTCGAGTCGGCGGCGATCGTGCGGTAAAGGCGCTCGCTGCGCTGCAAGTCCGCCCGCGCCCGCCGCAGCGGGACGTGGAAGATCGCCTGCGCGAGAGCGACGACGGCGCCGGTGGCGGCGATCGTCAGGGCGATGTCGACGGCAAGCCGCAGCGGCGTCGCCATGCCGGCGAGCCAATGCTCCGCGCCGAAGGTCAGAGCCTGCAGCCCGGACAGGGCGCCGGCCGCGGCCGGCACGAAGCGCCGGCGGAGACAGGCGAGATCAGGCCCGCCGGCCGATTGCGAAGACGTTGTCATTCTGACCGATCACCCGACGAGTTCACGCAATCTTCACCTCACCTAAAGGAAGCGGGCTTTCGAACCGCTTAATTTGGCGGCGGAAACCGTGCGGGCACGGTCGTGGGCTGGCTGTTGCAGCGTCGCGGGGTG
>CAXTMA010000004.1:43857-47039 GCA_964245015.1 uncultured Beijerinckiaceae bacterium
GTGGGCAACGGGGCCGCCCGAACGCCGACGCAAGCCGAAACAACGCGTTGGCTCGATCTCGCGTCGCCATGGCCGGGCCAACCGGCGTCCGGGCCGGTCGACGCCGGGTCCAGGCTTTCTTTACGAAACGTCGCCAAAGCTGCGCGCAGTTGCGAGTTCGCGTTCATGAGTAGCCGATTGATGTCCGCACGTGTCCTTGCCGCGGTGCTGCTGGCGGCAACCCCCATCCCGGCGGCGGCGGCAGACTGGTACACCGGCGCCAAGCCGCAGGCTCCCGGCGACGACTGGGTCGTCGCGGTTGATGCCTCCACCGACATCACCAGCCAGGGATCGTACTTCGGCGACGTGCTCGTCACCGCCGCGCCCGCCGGCACGCTATCGGAGTCGGGCCTGCGCGTGCGCGCCGACGCGCTCGGCGGCGTCTACAGCTACTACAGCGCCAACGCCAACCAGACGATCCATGGCCGCCAGGAGAGCGGCGCCTTTCTCGCCGGCTACGAATGGATCACGCCGGCCACCGTCTTCTCCGCCTACTTTGGCGCGGATGTTCGCAACAACACCTTGTCCTACGCCGATCCGGCCAACCCCGTCGTCGGCACCACCTTCGGCGCCAAGGGGCAGCTCGAATTCTACACCAAGCCCACGGTCAACACGATGATCGCCGGCAGCGCCTCCTATGCCACCAACAAGACCGCCTACTTCGCCCGCCTGCGCGGCGGCTACCTGATCGGCCCCGACCTTTACGTCGGCCCGGAATTCGTGGCGCTGGGCGATGCCTTCTTCAACCAGGAGCGCATCGGCGCCCAGCTCAGCGGCCTGCGCGCCGGTCCCTTGGGCTTCGGCATCTCCGCCGGCTACCTCTACGATCGCGTCCGCAAGAGCGGTGGCTACGTCACCGTCGACGCGCGCGTCGGTTTCTGAGCGCTCCCATGACCCAGAAGATCGCAAGCACGTTCCGCCTCCTCGCCTGGCTCGCGACGGCGACGGTCGCCGTGGTGTTCCTGACCCAGCCCGTCAGCACCGGCGCGCAGCTCGGCATGGCGTTGGCCGTGATCGCCGCCATGGCCGCCGTTTGGCGCTTCGGCCGCGGTCTCTACGCGCGCTGGGCCTTCCTCGCGCTGGGGTCCCTGGTGGTGCTGCGCTACATCTTCTGGCGCGCAACCTACACGCTGCCGCCGCTCGATCAGCCGGTCAACTTCGCCCTCGGCGTGCTGCTCGTCATGGCCGAGCTGTACTGCGTGCTGATCCTCGTCATCAGCCTCATCATCAACGCCGACCCGTTGGATCGCAAACCGCTGCCGCGCGAGGACGACGAGGCGCTGCCCACCGTCGACGTTTTCATCCCGACCTACAACGAGGACGAGTTCATCCTCGCCACCACCATCGCCGCCGCCAAGGCGATGGATTATCCCGCCGACAAGCTGACCGTCTGGCTGCTCGACGACGGCGGCACCGTGCAGAAGGTCAACGACAAGAACCCCGACAAGGCCGCCGCCGCGATGGCGCGGCGCGTTTCGCTGACGAAGCTTTGCGACGATCTCGGCGCCCGCTACCTGACGCGCGAGAAGAACGAGCACGCCAAGGCCGGCAACATGAACAACGCCTTCACCGTCGCCACCGGCGAGATCGTGGTGGTGTTCGACGCCGACCACGCGCCCTTCAAATCGTTCCTGCGCGAAACCATCGGGCATTTCGCCAGGGATCCCAAACTGTTCCTGGTGCAAACGCCGCACGTCTTCCTCAACCCCGACCCGATCGAGCGCAACCTGCGCACCTTCCAGAACATGCCGTCCGAGAACGAGATGTTCTATTCCATCACCCAGCGCGGCCTGGACAAATGGAACGGCTCGTTCTTCTGCGGTTCGGCGGCGCTGCTGCGGCGCGAAGCGCTCGACGTCGCCGGCGGCTTCTCCGGCATCACCATCACGGAAGACTGCGAAACCGCCTTCGAGCTGCACGCCAAGGGCTGGAACTCGGTCTTCGTCGACAAGCCGCTGATCGCCGGGCTGCAGCCCGAAACCTTTGAAAGCTTCATCGGTCAGCGCTCGCGCTGGTGCCAGGGCATGTTCCAGATCCTGCTCTTGAAGAACCCGGCCTTCAAGAAGGGTTTGAAGCCCATCCAGAAGCTCGCCTACCTCAGCTCCATGACGTTCTGGTTCTTTCCCCTGCCGCGGATGGTGTTCACCTTCGCGCCGCTGCTGCACATCTTCTTCGACGTGAAGATCTTCGTGTCCTCGATGGACGAGGCGCTGGCCTATACCGCGACCTACATGGTCGTGAACCTGATGCTGCAGAACTACCTCTACGGCAAGGTCCGCTGGCCCTTCATCAGCGAGCTGTACGAATACGTCCAGGGCGTCTACCTCGCCAAGGCGATCGTGTCCGTCATGGTGGCGCCGCGCAAGCCGTCCTTCAACGTCACCGCCAAGGGCTTGTCGCTGGAGGAGGACCACCTCTCGGGCTTGGCTCAGCCCTTCTTCCTCATCTTCGGCCTGCTGTTCCTCGGCGCGGGTACGGCCTTCTATCGCTATTTCTTCGAGCCCGGCGCCGACCTCATGCTGATCGTCGGCCTGTGGACGGGCTTCAACCTGACCATCGCCGGCGTGGCGCTAGGCGTGGTCGCCGAGCGGCGCGAGCCCGACCGCTTCCCCCGCCTCGCCATCGAACGGCGCGGCACCCTCTCATTCGACGGCCTCGATCTTCCCGTCGCGATCACCTCCGTGTCGGCCGGCGGCTGCGCCCTGCGCCTCGCCGGGACCGGCCGCCCGCCGGGTCGCCTGGCATCGCAGGCCCGCTGCCACCTCTTCATCGAATCGATGGACGGCGGTTTGCGGTCCGCGCCGCTGACGCTCGACTGCATCCACGTCACCGGAACGACGACCGGCGGCACCGAGGGCGCGACCTACGGCTTCGCCTTCGCCGAGATGGTTCCGGCCGCCTACCAGGCCCTCGCCGACCTGATGTACGGCGATCCCGACGCGATGCTTCGCTTCCAAACCAAGCGGCGGAGGCACAAGAACCTCATCGCCGGGGCCGCGCAGTTCTTCCTGTGGGGCGCGCTTGAGCCGGTCCGTGCCCTGGTGCTGGCCGCGCGGCGAACCAAGGCGGCGCCCGCCGCCGTGCCTGCAACCAAGGCGGCGCCCGCCGCCGTGCCTGCAACCAAGGCGGCGCCCGCCGCCGTG
>CAXTMA010000005.1:0-46589 GCA_964245015.1 uncultured Beijerinckiaceae bacterium
TCGCGCTGCACCAACGAGGAAACCTATCTCGTGCAGAAGCTGGTTCGCGCCGGCTTCGGCAACAACAACGTCGACACCTGCGCCCGCGTTTGCCACTCGCCGACCGGCTACGGTCTGGCGTCGACGCTGGGCACCTCAGCCGGCACGCAGGACTTCCGCTCGGTCGAGCAGTGCGACGTGATCCTGGTGATCGGCGCCAACCCGACCGACGGCCATCCCGTCTTCGCCTCGCGCATGAAGAAGCGCCTGCGCGCCGGCGCTCGGCTGATCGTCGCCGATCCCCGCAAGATCGACCTCGTCAAGTCGCCCCACATCCGGGCGGACTATCACCTGCCGCTCAAGCCCGGCACCAACGTCGCCCTCATCAACGCCCTCGCCCATGTCGTCGTCACCGAAGGTCTGGTGAAGGAAGACTACGTGCGCGCGCGCTGCGATCTCCGCGACTTCGAGACGTGGGCCCGGTTCGTCGCCGAGGAGCGGCATTCGCCCGAGGCCCAGGCCGACCTGATCGGCGCGCCCGCCGCCGACATCCGCGCCGCCGCGAGGCTGTACGCCACCGGCGGCAACGCCGGCATCTTCTACGGCCTCGGCGTCACCGAGCACAGCCAGGGCTCGACCATGGTGATGGGCATGGCCAACCTCGCCATGGCCACCGGCAACATCGGGCGCGAGGGCGTGGGCGTGAACCCGCTGCGCGGGCAGAACAACGTGCAAGGGTCCTGCGACATGGGCTCGTTCCCGCACGAATATCCCGGCTACCGTCACGTCCACGACGACGACACCCGCATCATCTACGAGAAGATGTGGGGCCGTGCGCTCGACCGCGAGCCAGGCCTGCGCATCAACAACATGCTGGACGAGGCGGCCGGAGGCTCCTTCAAGGGCCTCTACGTCCAGGGCGAGGACATCGCCCAGTCGGATCCCGACACGCTCCACGTCACCACCGGCCTGCGCAACATGGAATGCGTGATCGTCCAGGACCTGTTCCTGAACGAGACGGCGAAGTACGCCCACGTCTTCCTGCCCGGCGCCTCGTTCCTGGAAAAGGACGGCACCTTCACCAACGCCGAGCGGCGCATCAGCCGCGTGCGCAAGGTGATGAGCCCGATGGGCGGCTACGGCGACTGGGAGGGCACGATGCTGCTCTCCGAAGCGCTCGGCCTGCCGATGCACTACAAGCACCCCAGCGAGATCATGGACGAGATCGCGGCCACCACGCCGTCCTTCGCTGGCGTCTCGTTCGAGAAGATCGACCAGCTCGGCTCCATCCAGTGGCCGTGCAACGAGGCGGCGCCGGAAGGCACGCCGACCATGCACATCGACCGCTTCGTGATCGGCAAGGGCAAGTTCATGATCACGGAGTTCTTCCCCACGGAAGAACGCACGGGCCCGCGCTTCCCCCTGGTGCTCACAACCGGCCGCATCCTGTCGCAGTACAACGTCGGCGCGCAGACGCGGCGCACGTCGAATTCGTTGTGGCACGAGGAGGACGTGCTGGAGATCCACCCCTTCGACGCCGAGCAGCGCGGCATCCTGGAGGGCGATCTGGTCGCGCTGGAAAGCCGTTCGGGCGATATCGCCATCAAGGCAAGGATCTCCGAACGCATGCAGCCCGGAGTAGTCTACACCACCTTCCATCATGCCAAGACCGGCGCCAACGTCATCACCACCGATTATTCGGACTGGGCGACGAACTGCCCGGAATACAAGGTGACGGCCGTGCAGGTGCGCAAAACGAACCGCATGTCGGACTGGCAGGCGAAGTTCTACGAGGAGGACGAGAGCCTGACGCGCATCGCCCCCGTGATGGAAGCGGCGGAGTAGACGATCATGGCAATGGAGCAGATGGCCAAGCTCACCATGATGGCCAACCAGATCGCGCAGTTCTTCCGCTCATATCCCCACGATCAGGCGGTGGCCGGCATCGCCCACCACATCGAGGCGTTCTGGACGCCGAAGATGCGCGACGTGTTCCGCACCGGCGTCATCGACGCCGGTGATGGGGTCGACCCGCTGGTACTGGAGGCGGTATCCTCCGGCCCCGGTGGAGCGCGCGATCCGATCGCGAAGATCGCGGCCGGACAGGACCGGGCCGGCAACTCGGTCGCCGCCGATTCTGGTTGAGTCGGTCGCGGTCGAAGAATGCGGGCTGGCGTCGGGCGCTCGGCGCCTTGATCGTTCTACCAGACTCAGCGCGGGGTCAGCTCGCGCGTCTTCCTGACGTATGAACCTCACCGCCGGAACATCGCCCGTTCCCGGCGCCGTCGCGGCGTGCGTGGCTTGGCCAAGCAGACTTCAAGAGGCGAACCGAGCCGGGAAACCTTGCACGGCCGGCGAGGTTCGCGGTCCGAAGTACGGCTGGGTCGTTACAGGCGTGCGCCGATGGATGCCAAAGTGGTGCGCCCACCTGCGAGGTGCATCAGACCGCGTAGCCCGGTAGCTTGCGGTCGAGCAGTCGCAGGAAGCCCGGCCAAGCGAGATGGCCGACGCCCATCGCCCCGCAACCCCGGGTCTGGCTCACGACCTCTTCCTGCGCCTCGACGGGTGCCGCGAGCACCCCGTCGCGGCCGGCGCTGAGGGCGGCCACCTGGATCGAGCAGGCCCGCTCCAGGAAGAACATGTTGATCCAGGTCGCCGCCGCGCTCGGGCCGGCGGCCAGCGTGCCGTGATTACGCAGCAGCATCAGAGACTTGCCGCCGAGATGGCGGACGATGCGCTCGCGTTCGCTCAGATTGAGCGCGATGCCCTCGTAGTCGTGGTGAGCCAGCGTCGGCAGCACGATCAGCGCCGTTTGGCTGAGCGGCAGCAGGCCGTGCGCCTGGGCCGAAACGCCGACGCCGTCGCGGGTATGCAGATGCATCACGCAATGGGCATCCGCGCGCGCGGCGTGGACGGCGGAATGGATGGTGAAGCCGGCCGGATTGATGGAATAGGGGGTGTCCTGGACGATCCGGCCCTCGCCATCGATCTTCACCAGGGCCGAGGCGGTCATCTCGTCGAAGAAGACGCCGTAGGGATTGATGAGGAAGTGATGCTCGGGGCCGGGCACGCGCATCGAGATGTGGGTGAAGATCGCGTCGTCCCAGCCTTGCAGCGCCGCGAGGCGGTAGAGCGCCGCCAGTTCGACGCGAACCGTCCACTCCGCTTCATCGATGCCGTCGCGTGACGGTTGTTCCTCGACCGCTGCGCCCTTCGTCATGCCGCTTCCCCAGGTATGTCGCCTGCGGCTCCACATATCCGCCTTCTTCGAAGAAGCGGTATAGGTCGATTGGCTCTGCTGCCGAGTCTGCGGATCACGACTGTTGTCCCCTCTCGATGTGCAAGCCCGGCCGCAAGGTGACTTGCATGATGAAAGCGAGTGGCCTAGCCTCTCGCCATGAAGCGCAAGCCGTTCGGCGACATGCCCTGCCCGGTCGCCCGCAGCCTCGAACGGGTCGGCGACTGGTGGAACATCCTCATCCTGCGCGATGCCTTCTACGGGCTCACCCGCTTCGATGAGTTTCAGGCGAGCCTGGGCATCGCCACCAGCACGCTGGCGCGGCGCCTGGAGGCGATGGTCGCCTCCGGCCTGCTGGAACGCCGGCGATACTGCGAACGGCCGCCGCGCGACGACTACGTGCTGACCGCCACGGGCCGTGACTTCCGGCCGGTGTTGATGGCGATGGTCGGCTGGGGCAACCGGCACTTCGCGCCCGAAGGCGCAAGCGTCATCCTCGTGGACGCGCAGACCGGCGCGATCGTTGATCCCGTGCTCGTCGACCGGGCCACCGGGGTCCCGATCGCCAAGGCTCGCGTGGCGCCCGGACCGGCGGCCGACGCGGCGACGCGGCGACGCTTCGCAGATCTGGGCTCGAGAACGGCCGGAGCCGATCAACGGGCGAGAGGGCGCAACCCATGAGCGAAGCGCAGCCGGGCGAAGGCAGCCGCGTCGAGCCCCGCCGGCAAACCGGCGACGTGCCCGGCTCGGCATCTGTCGGTTCGGCCAGGTTCGGTCGGGAGCATGGGAAATCATGACCGACGTCGTCGCCCAGCGCGCCATCGCCGAGCGGGCGCCGCCGCGGACGCGCGGGATCGCCCGGCGGCTCAAGCGCCTCATCCTGCTTCTTGTCGTCGGCGCGGTTCTCGCCGGCGGCGGCCTTTACGGCAGGAACTGGTGGCTCGATGGCCGTTTCATCGAGAGCACGGACGATGCCTATGTCGGCGGCGACACGGTGGCGGTGGCGCCCCACGTCGCCGGCTTCGTCGCCTCGGTCGACGTCGTCGACAACCAGAGCGTGGCCGCCGGCCAGATCCTCGTGCACTTGGACGATCGCGACATGCGCGCCGCCCTCGAACGGGCGCAGGCGATCAGGCGGCAGCGCGAAGCCGTCGTGGACAGCCTGCGGGGCCGACTCGCGCTGCAGGGATCCACCATCGCTCAGGCCGCCGCCGACCTCGACGAGAAGGCGGCGCAGGCCGTGTTCGCGCAGAAGGATGCCGATCGCTACAGCGGCCTCGTCAACACCACCGCCGTGACGCGGCAGGAGGTGGAACGCTCGACCTCGCTTGGCAAGGCGTCGCGGGCCACCGTCGCCGCCGCGCGCGCCGCCCTGGACGGAGCCAAACAGCAGCTCGTCGTCCTCAAGGCGCAGCTCGCCGAAGCCGAGGCGGCGATCGCCCAGGCCGCCGCCGAGGTCCGCACGGCGGAACTCGATCTCGGCTACACCCTGCTGCGCTCGCCGGTCGAGGGCACGGTCGGCAACCGGGCGGTGCGCCCCGGCGCCTACGTCGCCGTCGGCACCTACCTGATGTCGGTTGTCCCCGCGCACGACCTGTGGATCGACGCCAACTTCAAGGAAGACCAGCTGCGGCGCATCCGGGTCGGCAACGCGGCCACGATGGTCGCCGACGTCGCCCCCGGCGAGCCGATCCACGGCCGCGTGCTGAGCCTCGCGCCGGGCACCGGCGCGGTGTTCAGCATCATCCCGCCGGAGAACGCCACCGGCAACTTCACGAAGATCGTGCAGCGGGTGCCCGTGCGCATCCAGCTCGATCGCGGCGACGGCGCCCTCGGGCGGCTGCGGCCGGGCCTGTCGGCCACGGTGAGCGTCGACACCCGCACGAACGCCGACGTTGCGTCGGCACCCTCTGCGGGCCAGGCACGGGCGGAGCAAGCGCGATGAGCGCGGGGCAGAAGGCGCCCGAAAGCTGGATCCGCGGCCTGCTGCCCTTCGTGGTGATGTGCGTGGGCATGTTCATCGCGCTGCTCGACATCCAGATCGTCGCCTCCTCGTTGCAGAACATCGGCGGCGGCCTGTCGGCCGCGCAGGACGAGATCAGCTGGGTGCAGACGGCCTACCTCATCGCGGAAATCGTGATGATCCCGCTGTCGGGCTGGCTCACCCGCGTGTTCTCGACCCGCTGGCTGTTCACCGCCTCGTCGGCCGGCTTCACGCTGGCCTCGATCTTGTGCGGGCTGGCCTGGAACATCGAGTCGATGATCGCCTTCCGCGCCCTTCAGGGCCTGCTCGGCGCCTCGATGATCCCCACCGTGTTCACCTCATCCTTCCACTTCTTCCAGGGGCCGAAGCGGGTGTATTCGGCCGCCGTGATCGGCATCATCGCCTCCATCGCGCCGACCCTCGGTCCGGTTGTCGGCGGCTACATCACCGACACGCTGAACTGGCATTGGCTGTTCTACGTCAACCTGATCCCCGGCATCCTGATCACCGTCGCCGTGCCGGTGCTGGTGCGCATCGACGAGCCCGACCTGTCGCTGCTGAAGGGCGCGGACTACCTCGGCATGGTCCTGATGGCGGTGTTTCTCAGCACGCTGGAATACGTGCTGGAGGAAGGCACCCGCTGGAACTGGTTCGACGACGCCTTCATCCGCGACTGCGCGGGCGTGTCGGCCGTCTCAGGCGTGCTGTTCATCATCCGCAGCCTGACCTTTGCCCGCCCGGTGGTGGAGCTGCGCGCCTTCGGCAACCGCAACTTCACGATCGGCTGCACGCTTTCGTTCATCACCGGCATCGGCATCTTCGCGACCATCTACCTGACCCCGCTGTTCCTCGGCTACGTGCGCGGCTACAGCGCCTGGCAGACGGGAACGGCGATCTTCTCGACCGGGGTCGCGACACTGGTCGGCACCCCGCTCTACATCGTGCTTGCCCGCAAGGTCGACACGCGCTGGCTGATGATGGCCGGGCTGGCCTCGTTCGGCGCCGCCATGTGGAGCTACGGCCTGATCACGCACGACTGGGGCGGCGACCAGTTCCTGATCCCGCAGGTGCTGCGCGGACTGCCGCAGGTCTTCGCCATCGCGCCCTCCGTCACGCTCGGCCTCGGCAGCCTGCCGCCCGAGCGGCTGAAATATGCCAGCGGCCTGTTCAACATGATGCGCAATCTCGGCGGCGCCGTCGGCATCGCCGTGTGCAGCGCCATCCTCAACGACCGGACAAACCTGCACTTCGTCGCCATCGCCTCGAACCTGACGCCGGCGAACGGCGCCATGATGCGCCTCGTCGACGCCCAGACGGCCCGCTACGCCGCCGCCGGCGGCAGTCTCGCCAACGGTCAGGCGGCGGCTCTCAAGCAGATGTTCCATCTCGCCTACCGCGAAGCGCAGACGCTGGCCTACGCCGACGCCTTCCGCACCATCATGGTCGCGTTCATCTTCGCGACGCTGCTGGTGCCCTTCCTGCGCACGGTGGCGGCGCCCAAGGGGCCATCGGCGGCACCGCCGGCCGACGCGCACTGAGCGCGGAATGCAGCCGCGCCGCCGCGCGAACCGCGTCTTGGGATTTTCACAACCCCGTCCCATGCTCCACGCATCGCCGTGAGCCATCGCATCCGGCAACATCGATCGAGACAGCATTGGCCGACATCACGCAGTTTCGTCAGCCCTTGTACAGCGCGCAACCCATCGGCAAGATCGCCGTGGGTCGCGTCTTCTCCCTCGCCTTGGTCCTGATCGGTCGAGCCTGGACGAAATTTTATGCGATCTCGCTGCTCGTCGCGCTGCTGGCCTTGCCGTCGATCGCCAGTCTGCTGATCAAGGGGAATGGCGCCCTGCACCTCGTCACGATCATCTGTCGTGTCGCCAAACCGATCTTCGCCCTGCTCGCGCAGGTCGCACTCATTCACGCCACGATGCGATTGCTCTCGGACGAGCCCTTCGAGATCGGTGAAGCGTTCAAGGTCGGGGCGCGTCGTTTCCTGCCCTACGTCGGGGCGACGATCATTCTCGTTCTCGGCATTTTCCTCGGCCTGGTTCTGCTGGTCGTACCCGGGATCATCCTCGCGTGCATGTATGGATTGTCCCCAATCATCAGCGTGGTCGAGCGGATGGGCCCGATCGAGAGCCAGACGCGCAGCCGCGAACTGACGACGAACAATCGCTGGCGCATCCTGGGCGTGTCGCTCCTGTTCTATCTCCTGCCCGGCCTGCTGTTCTTCGGCGTAGGCGTCATGACAGCGCTGACGCACAAGGCATCGCTGCCCGGCCTGGTCGCGGTGCAAGCCGGGGCGCAGGTGTTCAGCTTCCTCTGTATGCCACTCTACGTCACCCTCCCGGTGGCGTTATATCATGAGCTGCGGCAGGTCACGGGCACGTCCGGCCCGCGCGGAATCTCCGGCGTCTTCGATTAGGCAGCCCCGGATCCGAAAACCGCTACGCAGTTTGCAATCCGATGCTCCAGGCGCTCAGTTCTTCGCCGAGGTTCGCGAATCCTTGTCGTCGCGGCCCCGCCCGTAGAGCTGTTCGCGCTCCAGATCAGCCCGCTCGGCCGTATAGAAGGCGCGCAGGAAGCGTACGCTATCCCCGGGCGGGATCGGCGTCGTCCAGCCGATGCGGTTGCAGATCTTGGCGGCGACCTCGTCGCGGAGACGGCGCGTTTCGGCCGTCGATGCCTGCCGCAGCAGCTCTTCCAGCACCTGCAGCTCGAAGGTTCCGTAGGCCCTGAGCTGAGCTGCCGAGAAGACGTAGTCCGTCGCCGCCTCGCTCAGCTCGGAGGCGAGCACGCGCTTGGGCATGGCGATGACCAGCGTACCGGCGATGAGGTCGCCGGCGCGCAGGTGGTCGCGGTTGAAGAACGGCAGGGCGGCGATGGCGACGATCCAGCCGAAGGTCGCGAGATTGGCCCAAAGGCCGATGCCAGTGGATGCGGCCAGCGAAACCAGCGCTTCGAGCGGCAGGAAGAATTCGACCTCGCGGGTCAGGTTGCGCGCGACGATGGCGGAGGCCTCGAGTGGTCCGCCGTCCCGGTCGATGACCCGCAAACCCATGACCTTCTTGCCGGGGGTACGCCCGCGCCACGCCAGCTCGAAGTGCATGAAGTACAGATTGCGCAGCAGGAAGCCGAGGAACAGGACGATCGTCGTCAGGACGTCGCCTTCGAGCCCGCTGGCGCCGGCCAGCAGCAGGGCGATGAAGATCGCCGCCGTCGCCAGCGACCAGAACAGCATGTCGAGGAAAAAGGCGCCGAGCCGCTCGCCGCGCTGCGCCACGGCGACGCGAAGCGCCACGCCTTCGGGAGTGACGATCTCGCGGGATCGGTGGCGCGACCCTTCGAACAGCAGCGCGACCCTGTCGGCCGGCGCGTCCCGCCTGATTGCCTTGGCGACCGTGCTAGGCGCCATCGCCACGTTCTCCGAGTTCGCCCCCTCGCCCGGCGCGGCCGGAGAGGAAATAGATCAGCCACAGGCTCGCCGTCACCGCGGCGATGGCGAAGCGACCATCCGTGTTGGCGACGAGCTGGCGCAGGCCGCCTTCGATCAGCCCGGCGACGAACAGCATCAGCACGGCACCGCCCCCCAGCTGCGCCGCCTCGCGTCCGTGACGGGCGAGATTGGCGAGGCGCCCGTAGCGGCCGGGAAAAAGGATCTTGTCGGCGAGCACGAGGCCGCCGGCCCCGGCCAGGACAATGGCGCCGATCTCGGTGACGCCGTGGATCGACACCCAGCCGAGAAAGTCGACGAGCACGCCGCGCCGGGCGTGGATCGAGACGAACGCGCCCAAAGTCATGCCGTTGTAGACGAGCAGCAGCAGCGTCGGCACGCCGGCGAGGAAGCCGAGGCCGAAGGCGGTGAGCGCGATGAGCGCGTTGTGCCGGAACAGGCTGTTGGCGAACACCACGAAGGAGGCGGTGAAGCCCTGCCAGGGTGCGAAGATCTCGTCGGCGCGCAGCTCGGCCGCCGTGCTCGACGGGCCGCGGCCGCCGCCGAGATCAACGGGTACCAGGGCGGAGAACCAGTCGGCGTCGGCGTTGACAAGCATCAGGCCGGCCAGCACGCCCACGGCGGTGGCGAGCGTGGCGACGCCGATGTGCCAGCGCGCCGAGCGCACCGCCGCCGGGAAGCCGCGCCGCAGAAAGGCGAGCAGCCCTTCAACCGCGCCGCTCCTTGGGCCATACACCACGAGGTAGGCGCGCAGCGACAAGTCTTCGAGATATTTCACTAGGTTGCGGTCGAGTGCGATGGTGCGGGCGACTGACAGGGAGGAGACGACGTTGCGGTACAGCACGGGGAGGCGCTGCAAGGCATCGGCATCGGGACCGGAGATGCCGCGCTTGTCGATGAGCGCCAGGATGCCTTCCAGCTCGGCCCAGGCGGATTCGCGGCGCTTTCAACCGTGAAGGATTACGAGGGCGGACGCCGCAAGCCGATGCCGAACAACCTAGCGGCAATTCGAGCTGCGCTGGAGAAGGCAGGGACCGGGATCGTGGAAGGCGACGCACCAGGAATATCCTTCAGCAAGGTCGGCTAGAAGGTCTCAACTGGACGGACTCGGCCCTACAGGCTATAGAAGCATATGGGCCGGCCGTCCTCAGTGTGGACCTGAGGCGACCGGGGTAGATGGACGATCTGCACTCCCTTGTGGAAGGGGAGGCAGGGGTGGAGCTAACCGGACTTGCACCGGCGAGAGATGGCTTGGACGGTCCCCTCTCGCGCTTGCTAGCCCCGAACTATGAGAAGCGCCTGACGGGGCGCCCTTCAACTTGCAAAGGCTCGCTCGCTTCGGCTGGCGGGCCTTTGCTCGCTTCCCCAAAAAGCTCGTCTATTCTGCCAACGCTAAGCGGCTCTGGCTCTTCGTCCGCCTCCTCAGTTTTGAGGATCGCGAACCACCTGCCGTCTCGGTTCTCCGCATGCCCTTCCTGGCCAAGTGCCCAAAGCGTTCCGCGAACACTGTTGAACTTGAAGCCGCCTCGGCCAGCTATTTCGCTTGTGGTAAGACCGTTTGGTGCGCTCTTCAACATGCGATGTACAACGGGCTTGACGCTTCCAGGTGCGGCGCGGCCTTCGTTCGCACTGTTAGCTATGTCGCTCATGACGCCGCTGTCAGCCTGCGTCGTCATCTGTGTCGGCATTTGGAAGAAGCCGGCCATATGCGTCTGCAATTCCGCTAACGCTTCCTTACGTCCCTGAACGCGACCGGCTTCAAACGCCGCCTCAAAGGCGGCGCTTGCGCTTTTCGAAAAATCTTCCTGGATCTCGGCCAACGAAATCATGCCCCCTTCTAACACGAATAGCGGTTCTGACAACGCCAAAATGTCAGCATGACGCCACTCGTTATGATGCGAATGATAAACGGTGGATGTTAACCGATTGGCGCTTGACGCCGTGGTCTTAATCGGTATCGCCGCAAAGCGGAGTAGAGCGTTAAGAGCTTGCTACAGGATGCCGCTTTTATGATCGGGCGGGCGCCATTGTGGGCGATGATTGGCGACCGGGCCCGCCGAGGCCTCGCCGGGCGCGGAGCGGTCGGGAAGCGGCGGATCCGCCGAACGGAGTCATGACCGGACCAGAGCGAGCCGGCCCGCCCGCGCGCCTCCGTGATGTTGCGCGGCTCGCCGATGACATCCGGGCCTGCCGGCTGTGTCGGGACGCGCCGGTCCACGGCAGACCGCTGCCGCAGGAGCCGCGTCCCATCCTGCGGGTGAACAGCAGCGCGCGCCTCCTGATCGCGAGCCAAGCGCCGGGCATCCGCGCCCATGAGAGCGGCATCCCCTTCGACGACCCGTCGGGCGACCGGCTCCGCTTCTGGATGGGTCTCGACCGCGCCCGTTTCTTCGACGACCGCAACGTGCTGATCGCCCCGATGGGCTTCTGCTTCCCCGGCCACACGGCCGACAAGGGTGACCGTCCGCCGCGCCGCGAATGCGCCGCCCTGTGGCACGATCGGTTGTTCACCGCCCTGCCCCAGGTGGAGCTGATCCTGACGATCGGACGCCACGCGCAGGCCTATCATTTCAGGCGCCTCGATCGTCCCCTGCCCGCAGCCCTCAAGCAGGGCGACCTCGTCCGCGCTTGGCGCGAGCATGCCGGCACCGGCCCACGGCTTTTCGCTCTGCCGCACCCATCCTGGCGCAATTCGTCGTGGTTGAAATGCAATCCCTGGTTCGAAGCCGACGTGCTGCCGGAGTTGCGCCGGGAGGTGGCGGAGGCGATCCGGCGTCCCGATCCGGCGCCTGGTTTGCTGTAACGGGATCTCATTGCTTGTTCCTTGCTCGTTACGCCCATTCCGATGCCAACATTACCGGATCGAAGTCGCAGCAACCGGAACTCCACCGAGGCTATCGGGTCGCAAGGTACTTACGAGCACAACTGCAGGTAAGGGTGTGAGCCAACGCCACAATCGCTTGTCGAAGCGACTAGACATTGCAGTTACGAACGAGTCAGCCTTCCCTAACCATTTCGACGTTAGATCACGCCATGTGCCCTTCGAAGCCGATCTGGGCCGCAGGCGTCGCGGCGTTCGTCACAGCGGTCTCGCTCGTTCTCGTCGCGGCCGTCGCGGCCGGCTTGGGCGCCGACGAACCGGACCCGCGACGGGCGTTCCGCCGGCCGGCCAACCTCGTCCACGATGGACGTGCCGAGAACGACCCGGTCTGGCGGCTCGGGCGCAGGCTGTTCTATGACGCCAGCCTGTCGGGATCGAAGCTGACGTCCTGCGCCTCGTGTCACCGCGCCGACAGGGGCTGGAGCGACGGGCAACCCGTGCCGGTCAACGACGTCGGCGGCCGAATGCTGTTCAAGGCGCCGACCCTGCTGAACATCGGACCGCTCGATCGGCTGGGATGGACCGGGCGCTTCTCCGACATCGCCGACGTGTCGCTGTTCGCGATCAAATCCCCCACCACCATGAACATGCCCCTGCGCGTGCTCGCCGCAGATCTTCAGGCTGACGCGAGCTACCGCCACGATGTTCGAGAAGCGTTCGGGCACGACGACGTCCTTGCCAGGGATGTCGGCCTCGCCCTCACCCGCTACGTCGCCTCGCTCACCTCGGTGCGCTCGCCCTTCGACGCCTGGGTCGAGGGCGACGAGACCGCGGTCGGCCCGGAGGCCAGGAGGGGGTTCGTGGTGTTCGTGGGAAAGGCGCGCTGCGCTGCCTGCCACAGCGGTTGGACCTTCACCGACGGATCCTTCCACGACGTCGGATCCAGCATGAACGACCCCGGGCGGGGCCGATACTTCGCATCATCCGTCAAGCTGCAGCACGCCTTCAAGACGCCCGGCCTGCGAAACGTCGCCGAGCGCGCGCCCTACATGCACGACGGCAGCAAACGATCACTCGAAGACGTCATCGAACTCTACGATCAAGGCGGCATCGCCCGAGCGAGCCGGGCGGAGGAGATACGGCCACTTCACCTCAGCGCATCGGAGAAAGCGGATCTGAAAAGCTTCTTGCTGACGCTGTCCGGCGAGACGGACTTCATACTGCCGCCCTGACCGCGATCGCGCGGGGCCGATGCGGACGACACCAGACGCCGTCGCCGTGCGACGCGGGCGTGTTCCGCCCTCCTCGCGCCCCAGCGTCAGCGGAAGAGCGGCAAGCCCATGCCGACGAGAACGAGCCCGCCGACCAGAAGCAGTCCGCCCAGCAATTCGTATCGTTCCCGCTGTCCAGCCATCCGGGCCGCGCAGCAGCTTACCAGAGTTCCACCGGCGAAACTCGTCATGCTCAAAGCTGCCAACATCGCCCTGCCCCGCCTTGTCTTCGCTGCAGCCTAGAACGCGCCAGTCTTCCAAACGATGAGCCGGATCTCGATGACTCATGTAAAAAAGCCGCGTCTGGTTAACGAGGCATGATTAACCAAGGCTGAAATGTGGTCGGGCATTCTCGTTAAACTTGTGTATACTCCTTTCATGCGGGCCTGATGCGCCCGCTACGTCGGGGGGCGTCAATGTTCAAGTCATCAAGGTCGCGGCTTGCCGCAGCTGCCGGAATCACCTCGTCCTGCGTCGCGGGACTGCCCGGGGCGGCTCAGGCCCATGTAAAGTGGTTCTGCGCCTTTTCGGTCGCCGGCCAGCCTGACGGCCTCGGCAACGTTCTCTGCCAGGATTTCGAGAGCCTGTCCGTCATCGCCATCGCCGCTCTGGTCGGCGGCGCCATCGTCGACCGCTCGGTCATCGGCGCGGCGATGAACCGTGCGCTCGACCGGGTCTTCGGTTTGATCTCGGTGCAGCCCGACGTGCTGGTCCGTGCCAGCATCGGCCTGCTGATGATCGCCCTGTGGACGATGGGCGGCATCCTGCTGACGCCCGAACTGAAGACGGCGTCGCCCTATGTTCCCTGGCTGCAACTGCTGATCGGCGCCTGCCTGATCGACAAGCGGACCTGGGTGGTGTCGGCGACCGGCATCGTCGTGCTGTTCGGCACCGCGGTTGCGTCCTACGGTGTGTTCCACCTCGCCGATTACCCGATCTTCCTTGGCATCGCCGCCTATCTCGCCGCGCTCGGGATGAATCGGACGATCTTCGGCCGGCGCCCGATCGACATCCTGCGCTGGAGCGTGGCGATCACTTTGATGTGGGCTTCGGTCGAGAAGTGGGCCTACCCCGAGTGGACCTACCCGCTCTTCGTCGCTCATCCCGAGATGTCGCTCGGCTTCGATCCGGCCTACTACATGCGCGCCGCCGGCGTCGTCGAATTCGCTCTTGCCTTCGCCCTCACCCTGACGCCCTTCACCCGGCGCTGCTCGGCAATCATGCTGACCTCGATCTTCATCACCGCCATCTTCGGCTTCGGCAAGATCGACGCGATCGGACATGCCGGCGTGATCGGCGTCCTGCTCGCCCTGATCCTCGACGACGTCAAAGCCCGGGCCAGCGTGCGGCAGGTGGCTCTTGTCCCCGTCAAGTTCTGCGGCGCGCTCGCGGCTTTCATCTCCCTGTACTACGTGTCCCACGCCCTGCTCTACGGCACGACGATTTTGTAGGACCGCGATCCCCGGTGCCGACGAGGGTTTAGGCGAAACGAGCAGCCGTTCCGGCCATCAAGCCCGAAGGAGCCAGTCCACCTGATCGAGGGCGGCACCGCAGGGTGCCGCCACCTTCGCGTTGAGCATCGACAATACTTCCGACCGAAGTCGAAATTCCTGCCCTGAGACCAGGACACGGCAAGCGCGGCGATATCCAGCCGTATCCGACGCTCCCGACACGATCATTTCACGTGGACGGAAAGCTTCATCTTGGGATGTATGCCGCAAAGGATCTTGAACTCGCCCCGCACCGGAAAGGTGATCGTCGTCCGGCTGCCGGGCTCCTGGTCGCCGGAATCGAAGCTGAACTCTTCGGATTCGACGTAGGCGTGGTGGAGCAGATCCTCGTCGTCGTTCACCACCACGAGCGGCTGACCCATCGCCAGCGTCACGTCGTTGGGATTGAACAGGCGGTTCTTCTGGGAAATGGTTTGGCTCTGTCCGATCAGTGCCACCACGCCGCTCGTGCCGGCACAGCATGCGGCGAGCAAGACGAACAGCGGCAGAACCGTCCGGTTCAAGGAAAAGCTCATGATTGCCGCTCCAGCCAAGACCACCGCAGCTTAGCGGCAACAATTTAATCGAGCCTTCCACGCTCCGCGCACGGCCGATGGAAGCTTTTTCTCGTCGTTACCAAACCTTAAGCTCGCATCGCTAAACCCTTCGATCGCAACGGGCGCAACGATTTTCGATGAACCGCTGCGGGATCGCGGCGCGCAGCGACGATCAGGCCCGTTACCCGGGTTTGCGCACCGCAACTCGACACGGATCGCGCGATGGGATGGCGAGCTTGATCGGCTGGAGGTGGCGCCGCAGAGGGCTGACACAGGCCCGCTCGATCCGTTTCCAGATCTTCGTGGCCTTTGTCACGATGAGCGCGATCACGGCCGCGCTCGGCGCCTTCAGCGCATCCAGCATGGATCGCGAGGGCCAGCTCGTTGACCTGACCTATGACAAATCCCTGATGGCGATCAGCTACGCGCGCGCCGCCTCGGCGGACTTCAATGCCCTTCTCGCCGCCTTCGCGCGCCGGCATGCCGCTGCCCATACCTCGGCAAGCATGCCTCAGCAGCTCGCCTCGGCCAGACAGGCGATGCTCGACGATCTGTCCGTGGCGCTGGACCGCGCGCAGTCGACCCGTGCGTCGCGCGCTGGCGACAAAGCCTTGAAAGCGCTGGCGGCATGGTCCGAGGCGCAGGCTCGACTGGGCGGAAGCACCAGCGAGGCCGACTGGGCGGCGCTGGACCGGCAGGCGGACATCGTGGCCGCGCAGCTTGATCTCCTCATCAACTACACGGCCGGCGACGGGTTCACCTATCGGCAGGCGGCCCGCGCCTGGAACCGCAAGGATCGGCGCTTCACCATTCTTGCGACGCTGGCCGCGCTAGCGTTCTCGGGGCTGATTGCCTGGTTCCTCGCCCGCTACATCACAGACCCGATCCGGAACGCATCCCACGTCGCCGGACGGATCGCCGGCGGCGATCTCGACGTGCTGGTTCCGGTCGGCCGATCGGACGAACTCGGCGATCTGCTGCGTTGGATGGAGCGGATGCGCCGCGCCATCAAGACCAGCATGGAAGGCGAGGTCGCGCTGCGCCAGTCCGCGCAGATGCAGCTGGCCAATGCGCTGGAGCATTCTTCCGAAGGCGTCGTGGTGATCGATGCCGCCGCCCGCATCGTGCTCGCCAACGCGCAGGCCGGTGATCTCCTCGGCAGCGTGTCGCCGGCGGTGAAGGTCGGGCACGATGCCACCTCGCTCGTTGAGCGGCTGCGCGCGCCGATGGTGCTGTCGGGCTCGCCCGCGCATGATTTCGAGTGCGCGGACGGGCGCTGGCTGCGTGTCAGCCGCAACACCACGGGCGATGGCGGCAGCATCATCGTGTGCAGCGACATTTCGCTGATCAAGCGGCAGCAGGCCGCCCTCAACACGGCCAACTTCTGGCTCGATGCCGCGATGGCGAACCTGTCCCAGGGCCTTTGCCTGTTCGGGGCTGACGGCTTCCTGAAGGTGTTCAACCACCGCTTCTGCCAGCTTTTCGCCTTGGCCGAGGGCGGGCCGCGCGCCGGGATGACGTTGGACGAGGTCCTTGCCTTCACCCGTCACGTCCCGGCGCGCTTTTTCTACGAGGATCAGATCAGGGCATGCGCGACCGCCTCGCAGCAGATCCAGCAGATGCTGCTTCTGCCCGAGGATCGGCAGATCGCCATGTCGCACTGTCCGCTGACCGGCGGCGGCTGGCTCGCCACCTTCGAGGACGTGACGGAGCGGGTCGAAACGGAACGCAAGATCGCCTTCATGGCCCGTCACGACGCCCTGACCGGCCTACCCAACCGCGTGCTTTTCGCCGAGCGCGTCGAGCAGGCGATCAGCGCCGCCAAGCGCGGAAGCCGCTTCGCCCTGCTCTGCCTCGACCTCGATCACTTCAAGCAGGTCAACGATACGCTCGGTCACCCGATGGGCGACGACCTCCTGCGGGCCGTCGCGCTGCGTATCCGCGCGTGCCTGCGGGAAGGCGACACCTTCGCCCGCCTCGGCGGCGACGAATTCGCCATCATCCAGACGGCTCTGAGCGGCACGGAGGATGCGGCCGATCTCGCCAAGCGGATCACCCACGTCCTGAAGAAGCCGGTGCAGCTCGGCAATCACAAGATCGACGTCACAGCCAGCATCGGCCTTTCCGTTGCTCCCGACGACGGCAACGACTTCGACAAGCTGCTGAAGAACGCCGACGTCGCCCTGTACCGGGCCAAGGGCGACGGCCGCGACACCTTCCGCTTCTTCCAGCGCGGCATGGACGAGGCCCTGCAAGCGCGGCGCCTGCTCGAACTGGACCTGCGCGAAGCCCTTGCCCGCGACGAGCTGGAACTGCACTACCAGCCAGTCCTCAACATCGCCGAGGCGGGAATCTGCGGCGTCGAAGCCCTGCTGCGCTGGCGCCACCCCACCCGCGGCCTCGTCGCCCCCTCCGAGTTCATCCCGCTCCTTGAAGAGATCGGGCTGATCGTAACCGTCGGCGACTTCGTGCTGCGCCAGGCCTGCACCGACGCGACGAACTGGCCGGATGGCGTCAGCGTGGCGGTGAACGTGTCCGCCGCCCAGTTCCGCGGCGGCGACCTCGTCGGCCGTATCATCGACACGCTGGCACAAACGCGGCTTCCGCCACGGCGCCTGGAACTGGAGATCACCGAATCCATCCTGCTGGAGGACAAGCAATCGACGCTGAATACCCTGCAGCTGATCCGAAACCTCGGCGTGCGGATCGCGCTCGACGATTTCGGCACGGGCTATTCCTCGCTCAGCTACCTCCGCAGCTTTCCCTTCGACAGATTGAAGATCGATCAGAGCTTCACCCGCGACGCGCGGCCGGAGTCGCGGGCGATCATCCGCACCGTCATCCAACTCTGCGTCAGCCTCGGCATGCGGACCACCGCCGAGGGCGTCGAAACGCTGGAGCAGCTGGAAATGCTGATGGGCGAAGGCTGCCACGAGGCTCAAGGCTTCCTTTTCAGTCCGCCGATGCCGGCGCACCGCATCGCACGGCTGATCGCCTCGACCCGTGGCGGCGTGCCGGCGATCGCCGCCGCCCGTGCCGCCAAGCAGAGTTTGCTGGCCTCCTAGAGCATCGGACCGAAAAGTGCGCAGCGGTTTTTGGACAAATCCGATGCGGCACGATAGGTTAGAGCATCTGACTGGACCCGGTTTAGGGTCCGATGCTCTTAGCAAACGCCCCTGGCGACGTGGATCTCGCGGCCCGACGCCTACCTGACCATGCCGGCCGTGATGCGGTCTGCCAGCTTGCCGTAAGGCGGTCGGAGCAGACGCGTCGGCGACCACCGGTGCTGGTCGAACACCGCGCGCCGATGGGTGAACGCCTCGAACCCGCTGCGCCCGTGGTAGGCCCCCATGCCGGAAGCGCCCAGACCGCCGAAGGGCAGCGCCTCGACCGCGACTTGCATGACCGTGTCGTTGATCGATACACCGCCCGAGCGCGTCCGCTGCAGCACCTGCGCCAGCCGGGCGCGGTCGCTGCCGAACCAGTACAGGGCGAGCGGATCGGGCTTGTCGCTCAGGATCCGGAACACGCCTTCCAGATCGTCGTAGGGGATCACCGGAAGCAGCGGACCGAAGATCTCGTCGCGCATCAGCGCGCTATCGAGCGAGGGATCGAGGATCAGCGCCGGCGACAAGCGCGGCGCGGCAAGCTCCCGGTCGAAGAGGGAAACCGTCTCATGGTCGGCGCACAGGGCGAGAAGGCGCTCGCGGTCGGCCGGGCGGCAGATCGCCGAATAATCGCCGCATCCGGGATCGGGATACAGGCGCCGCGCGGCGGTCCGAGCCGCTTCGACGAACGAGTGCATGGCGGCGCGCGGCACGAAGACGTAGTCGGTCGCCACGCAGGTCTGGCCGGCGTTGAGGAGTTTGCCGGCGATGATGTCGGCCGCCGCCCTGGCGAGGTCGGCGGAAACGTCGACGATGGCCGGCGATTTGCCGCCAAGTTCGAGCACCGTCGGCACTAAATTGTCGGCTGCGGCGCGCAGCACCAGGCGCCCGGTCCGCGTCGAGCCGGTGAACAGCAGCTTGTCGAAGGGCAGCGAGGCCATCGCCGCCGCCTCCGCCGCGCCACCCTCGACGACCTGCACGAGATCGGGGTCGAGGTGTTTGGCCATCGCGCGCGCGAGGAGCGCCGTCGTCGCGGGCGCGTGCTCGGACGGCTTCAGCACGGCGCGGCACCCGGCGGCCAGCGCCCCCACGAGCGGTAGAAGAGCGAGCTGCACGGGGTAGTTCCAGGGCGAGATGATGCCGACCACGCCGACCGGCTGCTTCAGCACGCGGGCGCTGGCCGGCCAGAAGCGCCAGCCGACGCCGACCCGCTCGGGGCGGCACCAGCGCCCGAGGCGGGACAGCGCGTGATCAATCGCGGCCAGCGTCATCGCGATTTCACTGATGCGCGTTTCATGAGGCGAGCGCCCGCCGAAGTCGCGCGACACGGCCGCGACGATCGCGTCGGCCTCGGCGACGACGAGACGCCGCAGCGCCTTCAACGCGTCGCGTCGCGCTTGCGGGGAAACGCTGCCTTCGCGGACCTGGGCGGCGCGAAGCCTTCGCAGCGCGGAGGTCGAGGCGGTTGCTTCGAGCATGGGATCAGCTCCGTGCGGGATAGGTGCGTCCGCGCCACGTCGAGGGCCGCCCGGCGGCTTGACGCATCAGGGCGATCCACTGCACGCCGACGAGCAGGAGCACCGACAGCGGGTGCAGGACGACCGAGCGCAGCGGCTCGCGGCAGCGTAACGCCTGAAGCAGATGGGCGGCAAGGGGGCCGGCGCAGGCGCAGGCGGCGACAAGCGCGGCAGATCCCTCGCCGCCGGCAAGCGCCGCAGGGAGGATGAGCCAGGGCGCGACGTGACCGCCAAGCAGCAGCACCGACCAGACCGGCAATGCGAGCGGCTTGGCGATGCCTTCGGTGGCATTCTTCAGCGACCCGGCGACCGTCGCCCGCCAACCGACATACATCCGGCACTCGGCCAAGCCGGCGCCGGCGAGAAGGTCGGTGCGCAGGCCGGCGCTTCGGAAAAGGCGGGGCAGCAGAAGCCCATCGTGCAGACTGTGACGGATGCCGGCATGGCCGCCGGCACGACGATAGCTGTCGGCGCGCACGGCGATGAGCTGACCGCAGCCGGCGCCGAGCGCCGGACGACCGTCGCGGCGCATCAAGGGGATCGGCAAGTATCCGAGCAGCAGCGTGTTGATCATCGGGATCAGCATCATCTCGACGAGGCTGCCCATGATCTGCCGGGGTACGCAGCTGACGAGGTCGGTGCCGGCCAGAGCGCGGGCCAGACGGCCGGCCGCCTCGGGCGCGATGCGCACGTCGGCGTCCAGGAAGACAAGCACGGGATGGCTGGCCAGGGTGCCGAGCACGTGACAGGCGTGCTGCTTGCCCGACCAACCGGGCGGCAGCGGCGGGGCCGCGCACAGCCGCAGACGGGGATCGCGCGCGGCGAAGCGGCCGACGATCGCGGCGGTGGCATCGGTGGAATGATCGTCGAGCACGACCACTTCCAGCTCGACGCCGGTGGAGGCGAGGGCGCTGGCGATGCAGGCTCCGATGCCGTTCTCCTCGTTGCGCGCCGGGATCAGCACGGATACGGCCGGGGAAGGTCCGGCAACCGGCTGATCGCGCGCGAGCGCCGCGAGGTTGACCAGCGTCATCACGGTGGGAAGCAGCGCCAGGAGGCCGGCGATCGCGGCGAGCGCGAAGGTCATGGGCGCGGGCGGATCAAAGGCGGTCGCCGTGGGCCGGGCTGAAGCTTTGCCGGCGCAGGACCGCGCGAAGGCGCCGCCAGCCGTCGTAGAACGGGTTGATGCCGACGTGTCCGGCCAGCACGGTGCGGAAGGCCGCGGGCTCGCGCGCGATCGCCGCCGCCGCCAGTTCGTCCATCGCACGCTCCAGAGACATTCCCAGCCGCTGACTGGCGGCAGCGGTGGTGAGGCCGGCCAGCGAGCCGGCCGGCACCGGTTCGCCGAAGTGCATCAGGGCGTTGGGCCGGCGCTCGTCCCAAAAGGGGTACTCGAAGGCAAGAGGCAGGAAGACCGCCGTCGGCACACGCTTGGCCAGATGGGCGAGGCCGGGCGAGATCACCACGGGACGAGCGCGGACATCGCTGAAATGACCCTGCGCGTTGACGAGCAGCAAGGCGTCGGGTTCGGCCAGCACGCGCTCGCCGACAACAAGAAACGTCGCGGCCCCGCCGACGCTGCCGGCCTGCACGCCGAAGGCACCGATGCGCCCGAAGAAGGGATAACGGGCCAGCATCGCCGCATCCATCGGTGCGAAGCAGCGCCGGCCGAAGAGCGCTCCGGGCAGCCAGATGAACAAGGCGGCGTCCCACCAGGACGGATGGTTGACGACGCACACCACCGGCACGTCGCCGAGCGAGGGCAGCGGCCCGAGCAGGCGGACGGCCTGGAAGCTTTTGGCGAGATCACGGGCGAAGATGAAGGTGAAGAAGCGGGCGAGAACCTTCGAATAACGCGCCACGGCGCGCTCGGCCTGTTGCCCGGCTTTTTCAGCCCTCGTGACGATTGCGGTCACGGCACCGCGGCCGGAGCCGGCTCGGCGGCGAACCTCTCGGCGCCGCGCAGGTCGGCGCTCATGGCGTCGGTGTCCATCGCGTCGGCGGCGATCCATCCCGACATCATCACCATCGGCATGCCGGGACCGGGATGGGCGGCACCGCCGGCAAGGTACAGGTTGCGCACCTCGCGCGATCGGTTGCCGGGCTTGAACGCCCCCATCATCCGGCCATGGCTGGCCAAGCCGTAGATGGCGCCGTTGAGCACGCGGTACCGCTCGTGAATGTCCTGGGGGGTCAGCTGCCGCTCGACGACGATGCGCTCCTCGATGTCGTCGAGCCCGGCCGAGCGCTTCAGCTTGTCAAGGATGACCTGACGGTAGCGTGGATAAAGATCGCCCGAGCGCCAGTCGTGGCGCGGCCGGAGGTAGGGCGTATGCACGAGCACGTACAGCGCCTCGCCGCCTTCGGGAGCGACGCCCGGCTCGGTGGCGGAGGGCGCGCAGACGTAGGCGGTCGGGTCCGGCGCCGGTTCGCCGCGGCGATAGATGGCGTCGAACTCCTCCTTGGGATCGCGGGAGAAGACGAAGTTATGGTGCAGCAGGTGATCGTAGCGCTTCTTCAGGCCGAGATAGAGCACGACGCCCGAACAGGCCGGCTCGGCTTTGCCATGGTTCCTGCCGGCCGTTTCGCCGACCTTGCCGCCGACCAGCTCGCGATAGGTGCGCACCGCGTCCATGTTGGAGATCACCGCATCGAACCGCTCGACGCCGCGCTCCGTGCGCACGCCGACGGCACGCGGCCCGCGCTTGCCGTACCCCGATCGGTCGTCCCCCGGTTGGCCGTTCTCGATGGCGAGCCCTTCGACGTCGCTGGCCGGGCGGAACTCGGCACCGTTCTCACCGGCGAGCTTCACGAGGGCCTCGGCCACGGCGCGGGTCCCACCGATCGGATACCACACGCCTTGCGCGGTCTGCATGTGGGCGATGGCGCACAGCACCGCCGGGGCGCCGTAGGGCGAGGAACCGACGTACTGCACGAAGTGGTCGAGCAGCTGGGCGAGGCGGGCCTCCTTGACTTGCCCGCGGATGGTGCCGGCCACCGTCGAGTGCATGCGCAGCGAGAGCACGTCGCGCAGCGTCGACGGGTTCATGTTGGCCTTGAGGTCGATGGTGTCGAAGAGGTCCTGCACGGCCTTCCAGAAGAAGAAGCGATCGGACACCTCGTGGAGCTGCCGCGAGATCCCGATGAAGCGCTTGTAACCCTCGCCGACGCCCACCCCGGGCGCGAAGCGATCCATGGAGGCGGCCATCGCATCGACGTCGGCGAGGAGATCGATGCGCTCGCCGCCGTCGAAGAAGCAGCGCCACTGCGGATCGAGCCGGCGCAGGTCGAGATAGTCGGCGAGGTTGCGCCCGGACTCGGCGAAGATGCGCTCCAGCACGGACGGCACGGTGAGGATCGTCGGCCCCATGTCGAAGCGATACCCGCCCTCCTCCAGCAACGCCGCCTTGCCGCCGAGCCAGTCATTCTTTTCGTAAAGGGTCACGGCATGCCCGCGCGCGCTCGCCACGCAGGCGGCGGCCAAGCCTCCGAGGCCACCTCCCACGACGGCGATGCGCCGCGGCGCCGCGCCCTTGGACGGCCATCGATCGGCCTTGGCATGAACGTTCACCGCTTGTCTCCGTGAAGGCCGGCCTGTCCGGCGGCGGCGTTGAAGGCGACCGCATGGTCGATGTCCGGCAATGTTTCCAGATGTGGATCCAGCTTTACGCGATTGGGAGCCCGTGTCGCCTTGCCCGCTAGGAGGTCCTCCAGCAGCAGCCGGGCGGTGATGCGCGCACCTTCGTAGATCACCGGCAGGCCGGAGCCGGGATGAGTACCGCCGCCGACGAGGTAGAGACCGCCGCCGAAGCGGTTGTGCGGGCGGAAGTACAGCATCTGTCGGAGGTCGTGCGACAGGTTGAAGGTCGCGCCTTCGAAGACGGCATAGTCGTCGCGCCAAGCCACGGGATCGATGATCTTCTCGTAGCGGATGCGGTTGCTCAGGTCGGGCAGGCCGATGAGTTCGAGGCGTTTCAGGATGAGGGCGCGGAAACGCTCGCGCTCCCTGTCCCAGTCGATGCCGGCGCGCAGGTTGGGCACCGGCGCCAGCACGTAAAGGCTGGAATGGCCGGGCGGCGCCATGCCGCCATCGGTGAAGCCGGCGTGCTGGACGTAGAGCGAGGGCTGATCGGACAGGATGCCGGTGGAGATTTCCCGGATGTTGCGCTCGTATTCCTTGGATAGAAGGATGGTGTGATGGGGCAGGTCCGCCGGCATCGGTCCCTCGATGCCGAGATACAGCATGAATGTCGAGCACGACAGCCGCGCCTTGTTGATCTTGGCATCGCGCCAGCGCGGTCGGGCGGCCTCCGGCACCAGGCCGGGCATGGCATGGGCGAAGTCGGCCCCCATCACCACTGCATCAGCGCGCTGCTCGCGCCCGTCGGCGACGACGCCCGTGGCAACACCCTTCTGGTAGACGACCCGCTCCACCGACTCGCCCAGGCGGATCTCGACACCGAGCCTGCGGGCGAGGTTGGCCATCGCCTCCGAAACCGCGCCGCAGCCGCCCACCGGATGGTAGACGCCGTGCTCGTATTCGAGAAACGACAGGATGGAGAACAGGCTCGGGCACTGAAACGGCGACATGCCGAGGTATTTGGTTTGGAACGAGAAAGCGAGGCGGACGCGGGGATCCTTGAAATACCGGCGGAGCTCGCCGTCAACAGTCGTGAGCGGCTGCAGCTTGGGCAGCGCCGCCAGCATCGCCTTGGAGGCCATGTCGCGCCAGCGGTGGAACGGCTGCTCCAGCACGGGTTCGAACAGCTTAAGCTTGGCGCGGCCATGGTCGAAGAAGCGGGCGACGTTCTTGGCGTCATCGGGGGCGACGCGGGCGATCTCCGCCGTCAGCCGCGCCATGTCGGGCGTGGCCCGCAGCTCGCCGCCGCCCTCGAAAACGAGGCGGTACTGCGGATCGAGCCGCTCCAGCTTGATGTGGTCTTCGAGCCGCTCGCCGCAGGCCTGGAAGATGTCGGCCAACACCTTGGGGTAGAGAAAGAAGGTTGGTCCGATGTCGAAGCGATAGCCGCCCGGCGCGGCCACCGTGCGCGTGCGGCCACCCACGACCTCGTCCTTCTCGAACATCGTGACCTTGACGCCCTTGGCAGCGAGAAGAAGGGCCACGGCCAAGCCGCCCGGGCCGGCACCCACGACGACGACCCGTTTCGAACTGCCACGCGCCTGATCCGGCCGAAATGCGAAGGTCAAGAAACTCAGCGCCTCCTTGGCGCGCGGGACATGGGATCATCGCGGCACCGATCGACGGACCGGCCGCTCGGGCCTCGCCGCAGAGCGATTAACACCGCCCGGCAACCCGCACCCGTGCGGCATGGTGACCCGAGCCAGCGGGCGAGCCGAGCACGCTCAACGAAGCAGGTCGCCGGCAAAAAGCAAGGCACCATCGTGCCGCGCGTGACGACGTCCACCGTTGATGCCGCGGGCGGGCGTCCCGGCGATCTCTGGAACGGCAGCATGCGATCGTGAGAACCGGCAGCCTCACCTGACCCAGACGAGATGGGAGTCCTGCAGCTCGCTTTCGCCATCGAAGCGATAGGCGCAGAGCACACCACCGCGGGCCACGGAATAATCGAGGCAGGTTCGCGTCGGGGCGAGCAGCCGAGGCGTTCCGCTCATCCAATAGTGGCCGAACAGGACGGGAGCGCCATCGTCGAGGGCGACGGTGCTGTCCGGCGGGAGCGGATCGTCGGGCAGCCGGTCGGCGAGGGCGGTTTCCACGCAAGCGGCGCGGAGGGTGACGGCCTGCGCGTCCCACCATCTGGTGCGCGTCCGGTATCGTTCGCACCCTTGCGCGTCGCGGTAGGACAGGCCTGCCGGCAGATCCATCTCCGGACCCTTGAGCAGGATCTCGCAGGCGGCGTGCGCGGGCGAACCCTCGCTCAAAGCCGCAACCAATCCATCCGGCGTGAGGCGGCCCGAGGCGTCGACGGAGCCGGCGAGACGACGGATTGCGGCGGCGGACCAGCAGGCGTGGACGACCCGGAGCTGGCCGAAGTCGAGCCAGAGCGGCAGGCTGCGAAGAAAGGCGATGGTTTCGCGATGGCAAGGGCTGTCGAGGCCGCCGACCGCGGCCAGAAAGGCGGCGTGGTGGCGGAGCTTCGCGTTCTCGCGCGGTCGCAGGAACTGTCCGGGTCGACAAGGGTCCGGCGCCGCGAAGGCGATCGCATTGAACTCGTGGTTGCCCATTGCGACGCTGGCGGTGCCCGCCTCGACCATCCCCCTCGCGATGGCGACGGTCTCCAGCTGGCGCGGCCCGCGGTCGATGAGATCGCCGACGAAGACCGCCTGCCGCCCGCCGGCGTGCCGCCAAGCCCCATTGCGCGGTTCGAAGCCGAGCCGCCGAAGCAGCGCTTCCAGCGCATCGGCATGACCGTGGACGTCGCCGATGACGTCAAGCCCCAGGATTTGGCTCACGAGCCGACGTGCGGCGGCAAGCGTGCCGCCGCGATCATGAAGCCGGCAGCACCTTCACCTTGAAGGGCGCCCCGATGATCGGCTCGCGTGTACCATCGGACACTCCGACGGCCAGCGTGTAGGTTCCTGCCATCGAGGGAACGCCGACCAGCGCCCCCGTCGCGGACTCCACGCGCAAACCGGGAGGGATCGCGTCGTAGCGCTGCTGGCGAACGAAAAAGGCGTGAGGCGCCCCCGTCCCGCCGCCGGCACCGTGCAGGTTGGCGAAGCGGGAGGCGAGATCCCGCTCCTCGGGCCGGGGACCGAGCCGTGACGCGATGCCGACGCGCATGGCATAGACCGGCTGCGTTCTGACCCAACCGATCGGCGTCAGCAGCGCCGCCCCGACAAGCAGCACGATCATCACGGTTCCCATCACCCCGCTGCAGCGCGGCGTCGAGGGCGGTTGCCCGCTGGGCGGCGTGGGCAGAATGGGCGGAAGAAAGCACAGCATGGCAGTCCCTTGAGCCCGTCGCTCGATCCATGGACATCGGCTTGGTTCGGCCCATCGTGTCATCCGACGCGGAGGCCGACCGGCGATCGCAGTTGTGGCTGCGCGGGCGTGATGCTAACAGCCCCGCCGAATCTGCGCTTCCGAAACTCCCGATGCCGCCCGACACTGTGACTTTCTGCCTCGCAGGGGTCCAGCCCCGTTCGCCCTCCGATGCGGCACGTCCGGGCGGAAATCAAAGGAGCCGTTGCGCGCTTTTCGGTCCGATGCGTCAGCTGGAAGGGAATGGTTGCGGTGCAAGCCTACCAGTCACTCACCGATTTGTTCAGCCGCCTTCGCTCGCTCGATGACGCGGCCGGCATCCTCGGGTGGGATGCGCAGACTCTGATGCCGGCCGGCGCGGCCGAGGGACGCGCCGAGCAGCTCGCCACCCTTCGCGGCCTGTCGCACGACCTGCTCGTCGCCCCGGCTACGGATGATTGGCTACGGGCTGCCGACGCCGCGGAGCCCGGCACGCTTGAGCCTTGGGAGCGCGCCAACCTTCGCGAAATGCGGCGTGCCCATGCCCATGCGGCCGCCGTCCCGCCGGATCTCGTGGTCGCCGCCTCGAAAGCGACCTCGCGGGCCGAGATGGCGTGGCGCACGGCAAGGGCGGCGAGCGACTTCGCCCTGCTCGCACCGCACTTGCGCGAGGTGCTCGCGATCCAGCGCGAGGTCGCCCGCTGCAAGGGCGAGGCGCTGAGGCTCGATCCCTACGACGCCCTTCTCGACCAGTTCGATCCCGGTTTGCGCCAAGCCCGCATCGATCCGCTCTTCGATCGATTGCGCATCGAACTGCCGGGGCTGATCGAAGGCGCCCGCCAGCGAGGGGGCGGCGAAACCCTGGTGCCGGTCGCCGGGACCTTTCCGATCACCGCGCAGCGCGCCCTGGGCGAGGAGATGATGCGGACCGTCGGCTTCGACTTCGAACGTGGGCGGCTCGACACCAGCCTGCACCCCTTCTGCGGCGGCGCCACCGGAGACGTCCGCATCACCACGCGCTACAGCGAGGCCGACTTCACCCGCTCGCTGATGGGCGTCCTCCATGAGACCGGCCACGCCCTCTACGAGCAGGGTCGACCGGCGCGCTGGCAGCGCCAGCCGGTCGGCGAGGCCCGCGGCATGGTCCTGCACGAAAGCCAATCGCTTCTGATCGAGATGCAGGCCTGCCGGACGCGCGAATTCCTCACCTACCTGTCGCCGCGCCTCGCCGCCATCTTCGAGAGGGTCGACCCGGCGCTGGAGGCCGGCAACCTCCACCGGCTGTATACCCGCATCGAGCCCGGTTTCATCCGGGTCGACGCCGACGAAGTCACCTATCCCGCGCACATCCTGCTGCGCTACGATCTGGAGCGGGCGATGATCGGCGGCGCGCTCGACGTCGAAGACCTGCCGGCGGCGTTCAACGAAGGCCTGCGCGCGCTGCTCGGTCTGGTTGTTCCCGACGATGCGCGCGGCTGCCTGCAGGACATCCATTGGCCGAGCGGGGCCTGGGGCTATTTCCCGACCTACACGCTCGGAGCCGTCGCCGCCGCCCAGCTCTTCGCCGCCGCCTGCACCGCCGAACCGGGGATCCTGCCGGGGCTGGCCGCTGGCGACTTCACCAGCCTGGTCGGCTGGCTTCGCCGGGAAATCCACGGCAAGGGCAGCCTGCTCGACACCGACGAGTTGATGATAGCCGCGACCGGCAGCCCGCTCGGGCCTGAGCCCTACCTCGCGCATCTGCGGCGCCGTTACGGCGGCGATGCCGTGCATTAGAGCACCGCACCCTACGCCGAATCCGGTCCGATGCTCTAAGTTGCTGTGCCGCATCGGGTTTTTCCGAAAACCGCTGCGCACTTTTCAGTCCGATGATTTAGCCCTCGGCGGCTGTGAGAAGCCCGACGTACGGGCTATGCCAAGCTGAGTTCCTCGGCGAGCCGCGTCACCAGATCGCCAGCCGGCATCGCGCGGGCGCGAGGTGCCCCGGTGCCGGCCCATTGCGCGCCGTAGCCAGCCTCGCCCGCGCCCCTGGCGGCGGCGTTGAGAGCCTTGCCCAGGTCATAGGCGATGGGATAGGCCGGCACCTGCCGGGCCTCGACCTGCGACCCCAGATCCGTGAAGCGGTTGGCGAGGCAGCGGGCGGGACGGCCGGAGATCGCCCGCGTCATCACCGTGTGATGCGCAGCCTCGCTGAAGAGAGCCGCGCGATAACCCTCGTCGGCGAGTGACTCCGCACAGGCGATGAAGGCGGTGCCAAGCTGAGCCGCGCTCGCTCCGGCGCGTAATGCTTGGGCGATGTCAGCCCCGTCCATCAGACCGCCTGCCGCAACGATGGGAACGGAGAGTTCGCTAACCAGACGGCTGACGAGCGGCAATGTGCCGAGGCGTTCATCGTCGGCATCGGGATCGAACATGCCGCGATGGCCGCCGGCTTCCCAGCCCTGAGCGATGATGGCATGCACGCCGGCTTCGACGAGGCATCGCCCTTCTTGGAGGTTCGTCGCCGAGCCCAGCAGCACGATTCCGGCCTGCCTGAGGGCGCGGATGCAGTCGCGCGATGGGATACCGAAGTGGAAGCTCGCCACGGCTGGCCGGGTTTCCAGCAGTACCGCCACCATCGCGTCGTCCACGCAGAAGCTGCGATAGATTTCCGTGAGACCGCGCGGCGGTTCCGCACCGTATCGTCCGAACTCCGGCCGGAGCCGCTCGATCCAGTCCGCCGCGACCGCGTCATCCACCGGCGCGGGATGGTGACAGAAGACATTCACGTTGAAGGGACGCTGCGAACGCTCTCGGATCGCAGCGACGAGGCGGCAGGCCGTGGCAGCATCGCTCGCCCCGACACCGATCGAACCAAGACCGCCGGCATTGGAAACGGCGGCAGCCATAGCGGGCGACGAAACGCCGGCCATGGGCGCCTGGATGATGGGATGCCCGATGCCGAGCCTATTCGTGAGAAACTGTGAAGCCGATGGGTCCATCTGCACGACCTACTCCGGCTGCACCGCATGTTCCACTCGTACTTGGCATCACGATTGGCTGACAGGTGACCTTTCCTGCGCTTTGCTGAACCTCGTCTTTGCTCATGCAGACGGTCTTGAGTCGCATTGCAGGCCAAGCCCGTTCTTCTTGCGGGTGATCAGGTTGTCGGGATGACGCGCAGGTCGCGACCGGGATAGGTAACATTGACCTTATCCATGCCGCTGGAGCGTTCGATGCGGTGGTGGCGCGCCTGATGAGCAGTCGTGATCATCCCGGCGGCAAATCCGGAGGCGACACGCCATGAAGTGGCTCCATGAGGCGATGGTGCCATGTCGCCGATCGTCGCGACGTCGGCCTGCGCGGCCGTTTGGACGTGTGAGGTCGCCCCGGTCGCGCTCCACCACCTGGATCGCGGACGTCCCGTCGATGCCGATCACCGGGGTGTCGTGCGGCGGCGCCATGTCAGGACCGACGATGTCAAGCGCAGGGCTGTGCCGAATCCGGGCAGGGGCTCGCCCCCGGCATGGCTTGCCCCCGGTCGAAGCACCGAGCAGCCCGATGGTGGAATGCGAGCGGAAACGGAATTCGCACAACTGGCTTCCCCGACGGAGGCCCCCGGACCGCCACGAGGTGATTGCTCATTGCGCCCGGGTTGGGTAGGCCATTGAGGGCCGGGACAGCCTGTGAGGATGACCTGCCTCCAGCATTCGTGCTCACGCTTCAATGGAACGCGCAATGCTGATCAGGTATGGCTACGACATCACGCTGAGCTTCGCGCAGCCGACCCCGACGGTCACCATGCTGACCGTGCGTGACGAGCGGGTTTCCGCCGATGCACGGGTTCCCGACAGCCTCCACACCATACCGGACGTACCCTCGACAACCTACCGCGACCTGTTCGGCAATACCTGCCGCCGCTTCCTCGCACCGGCGGGCGACATCCAGTTGTGGAGCGACGGGACGATCGCCGACAGCGGCAAGCATGATCCGGTCGATCGCCACGCCGGGGAAACGCCGGTCGCCGATCTGCCGGACGATTGCCTCGTCTTCCTCATGGGCAGTCGCTACTGCGAAACCGACAAGCTGAGCCAGATCGCCTGGGACCTGTTCGCGCAGGTGCCGTCGGGATGGGCGCGCGCGCAGGCGATCTGCGACTTCGCTCATGCGCACATCACCTTCAACTACCAGAACGCCAGCTCCTGGCGCTCGGCCTACGACGTGTACGAGGGACGCGCCGGCGTGTGCCGCGACTTCGCCCATCTCGCCATCGCGCTGTGCCGCTGCATGAACATGCCGGCGCGCTACGTGAATGGCTACCTCGGCGATATCGGCGTGCCCATCGTCGATCCGATGGATTATTCCGCCTGGATCGAGGTCTTCCTCGATGGGCAATGGCGCACGTTCGACCCCCGCAACAACATTCCGCGCATCGGACGCATCATCGTTGCGCGAGGGCGCGACGCAGCCGATGTGCCACTCATCAACTCGTTCGGGCCCCACCAGCTGCGGGCTTTTCGGGTCTGGGCCTACGAAGTGACCTAGCGGGTCAGATCATCACGTGAGCCCGTCGCGGTCGAAGTTCCCATTACGATTCATCCGCTTTCTCCGTATTCCGACAGTCTCCTAATCGATGCAAGGGCCGCCGCAGCTTGGGCAGCGGCAATTCCGTTCAACCCCGCGCTGCTCAGCGCCAGATCGCCCCGACATCACGTCAACGCGAGGCGTTGGTGAGCTTGGTCGCGATCTCGAACATCTCTTCCGGCGCGTAGTCCGGCGCGAACGCCGAGGCGCGCCCCGTGAGGTCGTGGATCTTGCCGCCTTCGGGCAGGCCTTCCGTGACTTCCAGCTCGCCCTGCGGTCGCCCGGCAGCGCCCTCGTCGAGGTACTTCTGGCACTCGGGAATGTTCGACAGGTCGATGTCGGCAGCATCTTCTCGGTCGAACGGAGTGGAGTCTGGAAACCACGTCGGTCCGATCCAGCCGCCGTGACTGACGTCGATATCAGGGAAACGCAGGCTCGAGACATGCTGCAAGATCACGCGCGGACGCGCTCAAGCCGCACTTGCGCACGTGTGCGTTGGAGCGCCAGGATCCCGCAGATGCGGACGAGTGCGACATGGTTGAGGACTCCGGGACGACCCTCGCGATCGGCGTGGCGGACGCGCAGGCGATCGACAGGCAGCCTCACGCTCGCCTTCGAGGACTTGCCACCACGGGACAGCAAGATCCCGGCCGTCTTGAGCCGGCGGAGATCGTCGAGCTGTGTTCCGCTCTATTGAAGCTCATCCCCGATTCTGACGCTTGATCAAGCGGGCTGGACGACGGGTGCATCCTCGTTTGGCGTCGGCGCGTCCGTCTTTTCCATATCGGTATCGTCGAATGCCATCTTACCGACGTACCTCACGCCACCCATCCAGGTCACGAGGGCAATGCCGGCGATCACCGCGAGCGCGATGAAGGAAGCCGGAAAACCGAAATGCTGGGCGACCAGACCCGCTACGAGCGGGCTCAGCGCAGCACCGGCGCCGAAGGCCGTCAGCACGGCACCCAGGCCGGCACTCGATCGACCCGTTCCCCGCATAACGCTCGCAGCGAGGGCCGGAATGGCGACACCGTTCAGGCCCATCGCGGCGCCCTCCAGCACTTCGACCCCAATCACCGGGGTCCAGGAGTTTGCTCGAACCGCAAGCAGTGCCCGGACGGCGGCGATGCCCAGGGCTAGCGCCATGACCTTCGCGTAACCGAAGCGCTTGGCCAGGCGGGCTGCGAGCAGGGCGCCGCCGACCATCGTGACCTGCGCGACCACGGTCATCACGCCGGTCGTGATGCTCGGGTCGCTGCCGGCGGCCGTTCGGGCCTGTGCCAGGAACGGCAGCAGCGCCCCGCTCGCCGTTTCGAAGAGCATCACGGTCACCGACAGCAGAACGAGCCCACGTGTCTCGATCAAGGCGCGAAAGGTGGTGCGGTCGTCGGCCTTGCCGCTTCGGGCCCGATCCTGATCGATCTTGGCGGGGTTGATCTGTGTGACGACGGCGCTCGACGCCAGCGCCATGAACACGATGGCCACCGCCACGAAGCCCAGCCCGAGCGTGTAGCCAAGCACGGCCGAGAGCCCGGCATTGATCGCGTTTCCCGCATGGTTGAACGCCTCGTTGCGCGACACACGATCGGCGAAAAGTTGCTGGCCGACGATGCCGAGCGTGATGGCGGCCAGAAGGGGCGCCACGCTTGTGTCACCCACGCCGATCAGGAGCTGAGCGGCCCCGATGAGCCAGATCTTCTTGCTCGACACGATGATGATCGCGCCGACCGCGATGGCAAGAACGGATGCGACGAGCAGGAGGCGTTTGGCTTCGATACGGTCGACGACGTGGCCGATCGGCGTTGTCGCCAAAAGTCCGCTGACGCCGGCAAGCGACATCGCGAGACCTGTCGCTGCCGGATCGAAACCCTTGGCTTGAAGATACACGCCGAGGAAAGGCCCGAAACCTTCGCGCGCTCCGGCGAGGGCGAAGTTGAGAACGTCGAGGCTGGTTCTCGTTCGCAAGCTGACCTCCGGGTGCGCGACTGTTGCCGATCGAACGCTCGCCGACAAGGTGGTTCCGGCTCCGGACCAGAGCGTATTGTCGCGGCCAGGGTTCTTGCTGTCGCCGTCGCGATCGGTGGCCGAACACTTCTGCGTGAAGGCCGTGACGACTGGTCATCGGCCGCGGATTCGTCGAGATGAGTTGCAAAGAAGCGGATTGGCAGGCGGTCCGTTCCTACGCGTGAGCGATGTCGTCGGCATCAACCCTGGCGCAGCCAACCCGTGTACTGCGTGACCAGCCCAATCACGGGCAGATCGATCGAAACGTCGAAGTGGAACAGGCCGTCCTCGTCCCACTCCCGCGCCTCGACGATGGGTGCGAACGCCAGCGGCAGCCGCATCCGCGCGAACGACCAGCCGCGCATTATCATGCGCAGGCCGCTGCCATCGCTGGCGAGGTCGAACCGGAACCGGAGCGGGCCGAACCGTTCCACCAAGCGGGACCGTGCCTGCGAGAAGTCGCTGGTGAACCGGCGGCCGGAAAAATCGCGCGTCCAGCGTTCCCCGCCGCGACGCTCGCTGAAGGCGACATGCAGCTCGTGCTCGCCCGCCATGGGAAACCGAAGGAAAGCGGCGACGAACCGGGCGACCGGGTGCCTGCCACGCTTCACGACCGCGCGGCCGCCCGCACCCGCGTCTCGCAGCACGCCGTGAACGGCCGCGAGGCTCGGGGCGAGATCGGCGAAGCGCGGCCCCATGATCCGCGCATAGAGCGGGGAACGCTGCGGCAACTCCCGCACCTCTTGGCGGATCGACAGGCCCGCGAAGCTCGGCTCGAAGTCGGACAGGTCGAGCGCCGTTCCCGCATCGCGCGCGCCGGGCGCGATCGAACCCGATAAAATGCGCCCGGTCAGGATCGCCGCCGCGAGCGTCGGGATCTCCGGGCCGTGGCCATCGGCCGCGACAAGGGTCCAACGCCGCTCGACGCGACATCCTTCGGCCAAGCCGAACAACCGGACGACCATGCCCGAGCGGTCAGATCCCCAACGGGTCGTCAGGCGCTGCGCCGGGAGGAGTCCGCGGGCGAACCCGCGCAGCGAGGGAAGCCAGCCCCAACGCACCGGCCAGCTCGCGAGCCAAAGTCCGATCACCTGAAGCGCGACGTCGGTGCCGGCTCGGAAACTGACCGCCGGGCGACCCGGTAGCCGACCCGGCAGAAGATCGAGATCCGGGACATCCGCCAGGGCCGTCCAGCGCTGGCCCAGCGACGACCCGTCGGCGAAAGCGAAGCGTTCCCGCCGCAGCTCCTGCCAGCCGACACCCATCGCCCAGCGCCGGCCGCGCCAAAGCCGGAGCGGCTTGCCGACGGTGCTCAGGATTGCATCGGCGACGGACGTCCCGGCCGTTGCGCGGTTCGAGCCGCTGATCGCCATCTCGACCGCGCTCACCCCATCCATTCCCGTCGCCAAATGCCGGACAACGGCACCGGACAGGGCCGGTACGCTTGAAGCGCCGGACAGCACCGCGACGCCGGCCGCACGGGCGGCCGCGTCGAGCACGCCGATGCCGGCCACGAACGATCGGCCATCCGCGAGATCGAGGTAGGGGATGCCCGCGGCGATGCAGGCCGCGGCCAAGGCGTAGCCGCTGGATTGGAACGGCCCCGCCGCATCGATCACGAGCTTCGGACGGATCTGTTCCAGCGTCGGCCGGGCGTCATCGTTGCGGTCGGCCAGGAGCGGACGGCATGCGGGATGGATCGCGCAGAACGCCTCGGCGCATTTCAGGCGACGGCCCGCGACGACCACGTCGTGACCGGCGGCCGCGAGCCGACGCGACAGGCGGGCACCGAAGCCGCCGTAACCGCCGAAGACCAGAATGGTGCCGGCATCGACCCGCCCCGATCGGCCTGCGAGCGGAACCGGCACGGTCGGTGGCGGGCGAAGGCGCGACAGGGGATCATGGCCGTTCTGGCGGTCGTTACGGCCTCGGCACGCCCGCGATCCGAGGCCGAACAGCCCTGGCAGCGTCAACACGCGGGCGTTTCCAGCCGGGTGGCGCGATCGCCGCCGGCAGGCTCGGCATCCCGGAAGACCGCTTCCTGCCGGATCAGCTGACCCAACCAGGGGTGGCGGATATCGAGGGTGAAGCGAAAGGCGTCGGGGGGCTCAAGCGCGCCGGCATCGGCGTGGGTGACGGTGAGCGCGCCGGGGGTGAGCCAGTCCGGCAGGCACACGCGCTGCCCGAAGCATTCGACGAAGTAGCGCTGGCTGCGGAAGGCCAGGGCCCCATCCACGACAGCGACGGTCAGCGCCATGCCGATGCCGGCGCCGACGTGCTCCTCCAGCCCGGTCGGCCCGGCGAAGCGCTTGGCCGAATGGATTACCTGGGGGAAGCCGCAGGCGCGGGCGTAAAGTCGCGTCCAGACTTGGCCGCCGCCGTCGGGATCCTCGGTGACGGTGACGACGCTGGCGCGGCCAGCCCCGACCTCCAGCGGAAGTGGCCCGCCGAAGAGGCGCGCCACCTGCGCGCACAACCGGCCGAAGCGGCTGAAGCGCATCGCGACGACCCGTCCGACGTAGACGGCGCTCGCGCCTTGGGCGAGGCGCTTGCCGAAGCGCCGCCGCACGGCCGGCGGCAGGCTGGCCCATTCGCGCTCCGGGATCAGCGCGCGGAAGCGCAGGTCGAGAAGGTCACCCCCGGCGTCGGGGTTACGCCGCGCGCCGAACCCGCGAGACGGTTGCGCGATCTTGGTGTTGCCCGATGCGACACGGCCCATCGTCATCTCCCCAAATTCAGAACTCGCGCTTTCTCAAAACGCGGATCACGGCTCGCCCCTGGCGGGCAGGAACTTGACGATGCGGCCACCCAGCCGGACCAGCTTGGCCAGGGTGCCGCGGGGCACGTGGAGCATCTGGCCGTACCAGCGCTCCATCGTTTGCGTGAAGTCGAGCATCGCGCGCAGGCGCCGCTGCGCGACCTCCCCGACCGCAGGATCGCCGTCGGCCTCGGCGACGCAGGAACGCAGCGCCGCGATGGCGGGGTCGATCTCGCGCTCCTTGCGACCGGCGGCGATGCGCGTGACCATTTCCCAAAGGTCGATCTCGGCGGCGAAGCGGTCGCGGCGCTCGTTCATGATCGGCACCCGGCGGATCAGGTTCCATCCCAGCAACTCGCGCAGGGAGGTCGACACGTTCGAGCGGGCGATCCCGAGCGTGCCCGCGATCTCTTCGGCGGTGAGGGGACGCTCGGAAAGGTAAAGCAGGGCGTGGATCTGGGCGACGGAGCGGTTGACGCCCCACTGGCCGCCAAGGTCGCCCCAGTGCAGCACGAACCGCTCGACGGCGGCGGGCAGGCTGCTCACATTATCCGTTTGTTCTGTCATGACAGAATTTACAGACCAGTCTGGTATTCCTGTCAAGACGCTGCAGCCCTGCGAAGCGGCTATCGAACGTCGAAATCGCGGGAGCGCCGGCGGCGGTGCCCGGCTCGATGATCCTTCCCTTTCCTGCTCGGAAGGGTCGCATGGATCGGGAGCCGACGAGATCCTTGAGGGCTGGCAGGATCCCGCCCACCTCTTACTCAGCTGCGCGGTCGACCGGCCGCCTTTCGTTCATCGCTCTTCGCCAACGCAGGGCCGCGATGCCGGTGGAACTGGCGAACCCCGCGCGCTTCTCGCCGACAAGCGGATTTGCGGCCGAGCCCAAGACGTTGATCGACCAATGTTTTTCGACCAATGTTTTTCGACAAAGGGCGGCGAGATCTCCGCGGTGGCCGTGGCCACCAATTCACCAAGCCTGAAGCGTCGCTGAGGAAGAGGGCTTGGTCGGCAGAGTTGCGGACCCGCCGTCGAGGATCAGAACGATTTGATCGGCTTCGATCATTGCCGGAAGAGCGGCGGCGTCCTCGTTATCTCCGACCACTCCGTTCAACGGCACGACGATCGGCAAGCGGGGGCTTCGGATCGGCCCCTTCACCGGGCAGCATCAATGCATGCCCAGCGCCTGGAGATACAGGTCCAGTATGGCTTCCTGCTCCTGCCGCTCGTTCTGATCCGTTTTCCTGATCCGAATGACCAGCCTGACGACGGACGCGTCGAACCCGCGTCCTTTCAGTTCGGCGTAGACATCCTTGATATCGTCCGACAGCGCCTTCTTTTCTTCTTCGAGACGCTCGATGCGCTCGATGAACTGCTTCAATTCCTCGCCGGCGACTTCGGTCGGTGCGATGTCTTTGCCGCTCATCTTTCATGACCCCTTCAGGCTGCACGCGCGCTGCAGCCCTTTGCCTTCACCGCCGCGGCGGCGATCGCGTGGACCGCGGTGTTGTTCGTCATGGCGCCCCTGATTCGTCCGCTCGGCGACGAGCGCGGGCTTGCCTGCGGGCACCGGCGGCGTCAAGCACGCCGGCCGGGGACGGGCCGGCGCGGCGTCAAGCTTGAGCGTGCCGTCCCGTGCGCGAGCGCAGATATGCCGGCTGGTGCAGGACCGGCTCGGCGATCACGGGCGCGAGCACGTCGGCGAGGCGGTCGCCCATCACCATCGCCGTCGCCTCGTCGGCGATGAGGTCCTGGCGCACCTCGATGAGCAGGCCGGCGATGCCGCGCCGCGTCACCTCCTCGTCGAGGGTGTCGCCGCGGAGCGCACCATTGTAGGGCTCGTTGTCGCCGACGATGAAGCCGGCTTCGCGCAGCGCCTCCATCAGCGGCACGGCGAGACGCGGATCGGTGTCCCACAGGATGCCGATCTCCCACGGGCGGGAAACGCCCTTCCAGGCCGGGGTGAAGGAGTGCACGGAGATCACCACCGGGGTTCGCTCGGGCGAACTCATGCGCTCGATGGTTTGGCTGACCGCGTCGCGGTAGGGCCGCCAGTAGAGTTGCACCCGCCGGGCGATCTCGTGATCGTCGATGCAGGCGTTGCCGGGCACGATCGCGCCATCGGAGAGGCGCATCACCAGGGTAGGATCGTCGATGCCGCGGTTGGGGTCGATGAGCAGCCGCGAGAAGGTGGTGAGGACCGCCGGCGCCTCGAAGCGGGCGGCGATGCGCCGGGTCACGGCGGCGGCACCGATGTCGTAGCCGATATGGCGCTGCAGCTGCTCCGGCGGCAGGCCGAGAGTCCCGTAGCAGTCCGGCAGGGCGTTGCAGGCGTGGTCGCACAGGAGCAGCAGGCCGCCGGTGCCGGACCCTTCGATGTATTCGATCGTTGATGCCTGCCGGTGATCCCGCAAAACCTGGCCCTCCCCTGCCCGCCGTCCGTTCGGCAGCCGCATCGGCCGGCGGTCATGCTGCCGGCTCATTTCATCTCAACAAGATCGCCCAACTGTCATCGGGAAGTGATTCAGCCGTGTCAAAGCCCGCACTCTTCGCGGCCGCCGCCGCGCTCGCCTGCACCCTCGCCTGGAGCAACGCCGCCAAGGCCGATTTTCGGCTCTGCAACAACACGGCCAGCCGCGTTTCCATCTCGCTCGCCTACACCGATGGGGAGACGTGGGTGAGCGAGGGCTGGTGGAACGTCAAGCCCAACGGCTGCGAAACCCTGGTGCGCGGCGCGCTGGCGGCGCAATTCTACTACGCCTATGCGATGGACGAACGCGGCGGGGAATGGAAAGGCAAGGCCTTCATGTGCACGCGCGACCGCGAGTTCAAGATTTCCGGCCGCAACGACTGCTTCACCCGCGGTTTCGACCGCACCGGATTCTTCGAGATCGACACGGGCAAGGACGCCCGAAACTGGACCGTCCAGCTCACCGACCCGGCACCGCCGGGATCGCCGGCGCAGCCGACCTCCGGCAAACCCTGACGCCGGCCGGCACGCGCCCGCCGGCACGTCTTCCCCCACCGAGCCGAAGGATCACCCCATGAGACGTCTGCGCCGCTGCAAGATCGTCGCCACGCTTGGTCCCGTCTCGACGCCCGACGAGATGCTGGCCAAGCTGTTCGCCGCCGGCGTCGACGTGTTCCGCATCAACATGAGCCACACCGGCCACGACGACCTGCGCGAGCGCGTCTTCGCCCTGCGCGAAGTGGCCAAGCGTTACCGGCGGCCGGTGGCGGTGCTGGTCGACCTTCAGGGTCCCAAGCTGCGCATCGGCGCCTTCCGCGACACGACGATCAACCTCGTGCCCGGCAACCGCATCACCCTCGACAGCAATCCCGAGCCCGGCGACGCGACCCGCGTCCACCTGCCCCATCCCGAGATCCTGCAAGCCTTGAAGCCGACCGACACCGTGCTCGTCGACGACGGCAAGATGCGCCTCCACGTCGTGCAAACCACCGATACGCACGCCCTTTGCGAGGCCGAGGTGGCCGGCACCATGTCGAGCCGCAAGGGCATCAGCCTGCCCGACACCGAGATCGCCGTGTCCGCGATGACGCCCAAGGATCACGCCGACCTGCTGGCCGCGCTGGAGGTCGGCGTCGACTGGATCGCCGCCTCCTTCGTGCAGCGGCCGGAGGATGTCGCGGAGATCAAGGACATCGTCGACGGCCGGGCGCTGGTGATGTCCAAGATCGAGAAGCCGCAGGCCCTAACGCGGCTCGACGAGATCATCGCGATCTCCGACGGACTGATGGTGGCGCGCGGCGACCTCGGCGTCGAGATGCCGCTGGAAAAGGTGCCGGGGATCCAGAAGCGGATCACCCGACGCTGCCGGCGCCAGGGCAAGCCGGTGGTGGTGGCGACGCAGATGCTAGAGTCGATGATCACCGCCCCGGTGCCGACCCGGGCGGAAGTGTCGGACGTGGCGCAGGCCGTCTTCGAGGGCGCCGACGCCATCATGCTGTCGGCCGAGAGCGCGGTCGGCAAATACCCGATCGAGGCGGTCGCCACCATGGACCGCATCGCCATCGAGGTGGAAAGCGACCCTCTCTACCGATCCATCATCAACGCGCAGCGCGCCGAGCCGGAACCGACGTCCGCCGACGCGATCGCCATCGCCGCCCGCGACATCGGCGAAACGTTGGAAGTGAAGGTGATCGTAGCCTGGACCTCGTCGGGCGCCACCGCCTTCCGCATCGCCCGCGAGCGCGTCGGTCCGCCAATCATCGCGCTCACGCCCGAGATCGACACGGCGCGCCGCCTCGCCATCGTGTGGGGGGTTCATCCCGTGGTCATCAGGGATGCCGAAAACGTCGACGACATGGTGGCGCGGGCCCTGGTCAGCGCTCACGAGGAAGGTTTCGCCAACGGCGGTGACCGCATCATCATCATCGGCGGCGTGCCCTTCGGCGAGCGCGGCGGCACGAACCTGATGCGCTTGGCGCAGCTGCCGGCGACCTGAAACGACTGGGCCCGTTCCAGTGATGGGAACGTGATCGAAGGCGAACGGCCGCTACGTCGATCTCGTTCCGCAGCTTGGCCAAAGGGTCGGCACGGACGCCCGAACAGTTCGACGCGGCGTTCTCAGCCCGTCCGGCCCTGCCGAGGCCGCTGCCGCCCGTGCGGATCGGCTCGCCACCCACCGCATCATCGCAGCCGCCGCCGCCGACGCGCGGCCGATCGGCGGCGCGTTCAGATCCCCTGCCCTTCCACCTCGGCGCTGAGTTTTTCGACGAGCTGCTCGATGTCCGTCCGGTGGGGATAGATCGCCAGTTCGCGGCGGTACACCTGGAGGGCGCGCTTGTTGAAGCCGGTTCGCTGAAGGATCATCGCCAGCCCGTTCAGCGCCGCGAAATGCTTGGGTTCGAGCTTGAGAACGCGGTCGACGTCGGCCATCGAACCGTTGAGGTCACCGGCAAGGTAGCGGGCGGAGGCACGCTTGTTCCAGGCTTCCGCCCAACCCGGCTGCAGCTCGACGAGGCGGTCGAGCACGCTCAGCGCGAGGGGATAATCTTGCGAGGCGATGGCGCTGTCGGCCCGCGCCATCAGAAGGTTGGCCGTGTCCGAGCCGGAGCGCAGCCATACCGCCATGATCAGCGAGGCAACCCCCTTGGCTTCGTTCTCGTCCTTGGCACCCGCCAGCTTGCCGTAAAGATCGTCAAGCGTCTTGCGGCGGGCGACAGAGAGCGGCTGCTGCGGAATCAGCGCCTTGCGGATCTGCGCCTGTTTTTCCTCGAAGGTCGGGGCGGCCTTCGCCGCGGTCTTGGGCGAGCCGAGCCGGCGATCGGTCCGCGCCGGCGGTTTGACCACGCCGCCTGGTCCGATCACCATGCCGCTGGCATCCGGCAACCGTCCGCGCCCGCCGCCACCCGGCGTTACGGTTCCGAATTCATGATAAATGTCGGCGCTGGGCCGATCCAGCGGGTCAGCCGACCCACGCCCGGTGCCCTGTTCGGCCTCATCCCCTCGCGGACCAAAAACGTGCGTGCCCGGCGGCATCGGCACGGGCGGAAAACCGGGAATGCGGAGAACGGGCGATTGCGCATCGTCCGCAGACGCGGGACAGGGGGCGGCGAGCGCCGCCAGAACCAGGAAGGCGGAACCGATGAGTCGAGCAGATGCTGCCATCCCGACAAGGTAGAACCGCCGCCCGAAAACGTCAAAGCCGCCTTGGTTTCAAAGCCGACTTGGCCAGAGCCGCCTTGGCAACAAGCCTCGCGGCGGCCGGACTGGGAACGGTCAGCCCTGGCGTGCCTTGAAGCGCTTCTGCACCTTGTTGATGATGTAAACCCGGCCCCTGCGTCGGACCAGCTGGTTCATGCGATGACGCCCGCGTAGCGATTTGAGGGAGTTGCGGACCTTCATATTCGACACCTCGCCGATGCACATCCCGCAGCCTTCGCACACCTCGCGGGTGCAGCCTCGGCATATGGCGATGGAATAAAAACGTCGCGCGCCGGCCAAGGCCAGCGCGCGTTCCCGCCTCTATGCCGGAAAGGACGGCGGAGATCAAGGCGCGGGTCGCAAACGGAACGCCTCGACGCAGCATCGCCCGACCCGCCGGCAGGCTCCGTCATCTTCCTGCCGGACAAGGAGCCCACCACCGGCCCCATGGCCCGCAACCGGTATTACCACGGCCCGCGAACCGATCATTTCGACGGGCTACGCTTCCATGTGCCGGGAGGCCCGGCAACGGACAAGGCGGCCGGCGATCTCCTGCGCTTCCTGCGCACGCCGCCCGCCAAATGGCCCGTGCACGTTCCGCTTGACCCCGCGCCACCGCCGCTGGCCCGGATCGAAGGTGGCGGGCTGCGCGTCACGAGCATCGGCCATGCCAGTCACCTGCTGCAGTTCGCGGGGCTCAACCTGCTGGTCGATCCCGTGTGGTCCGAGCGGGCGAGCCCCTACAGGTTCGCCGGGCCGCGGCGCGTGGTGCCGCCGGGCGTGGCGCTGGACGACCTGCCCCGCCTCGATGCCGTGCTGATAACCCACAACCACTATGACCACCTCGACACGGCGACGCTGGGCCGCCTGCACGAACGCTCGCCCTGCCGCATCATCGTGCCGCTCGGCAACGACACGATCCTGCGCCGGCACAATCGCGCGCTGCAGGCCGAAGCCTATGACTGGAACACCCGCGTGGCCCTGTCGCCCAGCGTCGGCGTCACCCTGCTACCGTCCTATCATTGGTCGGCGCGCGGCTTGGGCGATCGGCGCATGGCCCTTTGGGCGGCGCTGATGTTCGAGGCACCGGGCGGCGCGATCTACCACATCGGCGACACCGCCTTCGGCGATGGCGCGATCTTCGAAGGCATCACCGAGCGTTTCGGACGGCCTCGCCTCGCCGTGATCCCCATCGGCGCCTACGAGCCGCGGTGGTTCATGCGCGCCCAGCACGTCGATCCCGAGGAGGCCGTGCGCATCTTCGAGATCTGCGGCGCCCATCACGCGCTGGCGCATCATTGGGGCTGCTTCCGGCTCACAACCGAGGCCCGCGACGAGCCGCCGCGACGCCTCGCCGCCGCCCTTGCCGCCGCCGGTCTCGATGCCGCACGCTTTCGCGTGCAGGGCGCGGGCGGCGTCTTCGACGTGCCGGAGGTTTGATCGCAGCCGCGTCTCGAGCTTGCGCGGGTCCCATTGCGAGCCGTAGCCGGCGCAGGCATATGGGAGACCGCAGGCCGACGCCGCCAGGGCGCAGGCAAGGAGACGTATCGTGGCAGGGCGTGGAATGATCGACCCGGCGAGGCTATCCACGCTTGTCGCCGTGGCCATCCTGGTCGGGACCGAGGTGGTCGGGGCGTCCTGGGCCGCCGGCTGGGCGATCGGCGGTATCCTTCAGCTCTCGCCGGCGATCAGCCGCAGCCTGGAGGTGCTGTTCGGGCTGAGCGGCTTCGTGCTCCTTTTCTTGTTCATGCGGGTCGCCCTGCGGCATGAGCCGGTGAGACACTGAGCCGGAGCCCCTTTCGACACCAATCGCGCAAAGGCCCTGGCAAATCGGCCCGGTGGGACCATCTGCCCCTCGGCAGAGCGTTTTAGAATTGCTAAAGACGGCTCGTGACGCCATAGTGCCGTGTAAGCCCAGGTTGACACTCGCTGAGTTGACAGCGATGCGCCCGGCGAGGTCAGCGCAGCAGGAAGTCTGATGAGCTATCGCCATCATTTCACGAAGGCCATCGGCAAGCTGGAAGCTGAACGCCGCTACCGGGTGTTCGCCGACCTTGAACGAAGCGCCGAACATTTTCCCCGCGCGATCTGGCATCGCGACGCCACCACCACGGACGAAGTGACGATCTGGTGTTCCAACGACTACCTGGGCATGGGGCGGCACCCCGACGTGATCGGCGCCATGATCGAGACAGCCACCAAGCACGGTGTCGGTGCCGGCGGCACCCGTAACATCGCCGGAACCAGCCATCCCCTCGTCCGGCTCGAAGCCGATCTCGCCGACCTGCACGGCAAGGAGGGCGCGCTGGTGTTCACGTCCGGCTGGGTGTCGAACCTTGCCGCCATCTCCACCATCGCCGACCTGATCCCCGACTGCCTCATCCTGTCCGACGCGCTGAACCATAATTCGATGATCGAGGGCGTGCGCCGCTCGGCCGCGCAGCGAATGATCTTCCGCCACAACGACGTCGCCCATCTCGAAGAGCTGCTGCGCGCGGCCGGTCCCGAGCGCAACAAGCTGATCGTCTTCGAGAGCCTGTACTCGATGGATGGCGACATCGCCCCCATCGCCGCCATCTGCGACCTCGCCGAGCGCTACAACGCCATGACCTACATGGACGAGGTGCACGCGGTCGGCCTCTACGGCGAGCACGGCGGCGGCATCGCCGACCGCGAGGGCCTGATGGCCCGGGTCGACGTCATCGAGGGGACGCTGGCCAAGGGTTTCGGCACGTTGGGCGGCTACATCGCCGCCGACCGGGCGATCATTGATGCCGTGCGTTCCTATGCGCCTTCCTTCATCTTCACCACCGCCCTGCCCCCCGCCGTGGCAGCGGCGGCGAGCGAGGCCGTGCGTATCCTGAAGAACGGCAACGAGTTGCGCGAGCGCCACCAGCGTCAGGCGATGCTGACCAAGCATGCCCTGTCCGCCGCGGGCCTGCCGGTGATGGCCAACCCGTCGCACATCGTACCGGTGTTCGTGGGCGATGCCGAAAAGTGCAAGGCCGCCTCGGACCTGCTGCTCGAACGCCATAACATCTACATCCAGCCGATCAACTATCCCACCGTGCCCAAGGGCACCGAGCGGCTGCGCATCACGCCGACGCCGTTCCATTCCGACGCGCATGTGGCTGCCCTCGTCGACGCCCTCGTCGACGTATGGAAGGCTCTGGGCCTGCGCTTCGAAGAGCCCAGGATCGTCAAGTTCCGCTCCAAGGTTGCGGCGGCGGTCGCCGACCCTTGTTCCTTTCCCGACTTCAAGCGCGCGGCGGAGTAGTTCGTCGCTCCTGTTGACGCGACGGGTTCCAAACGGCTGGGCAGGCGAAGCATGTACGCGCGGGCGCCGAGCGTATTAGATGACGGCCGATGTTCGTCCATTGGCTCACTGCGCTCGCGCCCAGGTTACCGGCACTCGTCTTGCCCGCGCTCGGGCGGCGGCGTGAGGGGCGTGGCACCCTTGCCAAGCTGGTCGGTGTCGTCACCCGCCGCTTGCGCTCCGACCGCAACGTCCTGCAGCACGCCGCCGATGTCGCCCGCGATGGCATGGCGATCTTCGACCGTGATCTTTGCCTCGTGGCCTGGAATCGTGCCTATGCCGAGATGTTCCAGTTCCCGGCCGAGCTGATCTACGTCGGCGTGGCGATCGACGCGCTGATCCGTTCGCTGGCCGAGCGCGGCGTATATGGTCCCCTGCCGGTCGACGAGGCCGTCGCGACCCGCCTCGAACAGCTCATCGAGCCCAGGGAAACCGCCCGCCTGGATTACGCCGCCTTCGGGCGCGTCCTGGAAATGCGTTCGGTGCGCCTGGACGACGGCGGCATCTTCTTCACCTACTCCGATGCCACCGCCCAGGCGAAGTCGGAAGAGGAGCATGAAGCCGAGAACCTGATCCTGGAACGCCGCGTGCGCGAGCGCACCGAGGAGCTGGAACTGCTGAACTTCGAACTCGCCCGCGCCAAGGCCGAGGCGGAAGACGCCAACATCTCCAAATCGCGCTTCCTGGCAGCGGCGAGCCACGACCTGCTCCAACCCTTGAACGCCGCCCGCCTCTACACCACCGCACTACGCGAGCAGCTCCGCCCGGACGGCTACGCGACGCTGCATCGCCTCATCAGCAACGTCGATTTGTCGTTGGAGGCGGTCGAAGAGAACCTCGGCGCTCTTCTGGAAATCTCGCAGCTCGACGCCGGGGCGATGCAAACCGAGATCATCGCCTTTCCGCTCGACGAGCTGCTCCGACAGCTCGCCATCGAGTTCGAACCGCAGGCACGCGAGCGCGGGCTCAGGCTGACCGTCGTGTCGTGCTCACTCGTGGTGCGGTCGGATCGCAAGCTGCTGCGGCGCATGCTGCAGAACCTCATCTCCAACGCCGTCAAGTACACCCGGCGCGGGCGGGTGCTGGTCGGCGCGCGGCGACGCGGCCCGACCGTTCGCATCCAGATCCACGATACCGGCGTCGGCATCCCCGAAGGCAAGCGGGCGTTGATCTTCCGCGAGTTCGAACGCTTGCCCAATGCCGGGCAGGCGGTGCCTGGCGCCGGTCTCGGCCTGTCCATCGTCGAGCGGCTGAGCGGGGTCCTCGACCACGAGGTCACGCTGCGCTCCGAGGTCGGGCGAGGCTCGGCCTTCTGCGTCGCCGTCCAGCGCGCGTCCGGGATGTTGGCACCTGCCGCGCCGCTGCCGCCGCGCACCGCCGTTCAGCGCTCGCTGTCGGGCATGTCCGTTGCCGCCATCGACAACGAGGCCGACATCCTGGCCGGCATGGAAACGCTTCTCAAAGGGTGGGACTGTTCGGTCGCGACCGGCACCGGCCTGCCACAGGTCGAGGCCGCGCTGGCACGCCAGTCGATGACTCCCGATGTCATCATCGCCGACTACCACCTCGGCCAGGCAGGCAGCGATCCCGATGGGCTGGCGGTCGTCGCCGCCCTGCGCGCGCATCACGGCTGGCGTCCGGCGGTGCTGATCACAGCCGATCGCAGGCCGGCGATCCGCACGCTGGCGCAGCTGGCCGACGTTCGCGTCCTCAACAAGCCGCTGCGCCCGGCCGCCCTGCGCTCACTGTTGTCGCAATGGCGCCTCGTTTCGCCGATCTCCGGCCCGGAGTGATCTTGCTCCGGATGCACCGCCGTGCGCAGGACTGCGGTCGCGACGCGTGTTAAGCAGTTTTGGATTGCCTGGCCAACGCATGGAGCTGTGGTTCTTGAGCGCCGCTGATGAACGAGCGGGGTC
>CAXTMA010000006.1:0-43520 GCA_964245015.1 uncultured Beijerinckiaceae bacterium
CGTGGTTGCGGAAGCGGTACAGGAAGGGGCTGAACGCAGGCTTGTTGACCCGTCCTGACATCGGTTGTGATCTGGCGTCGAACACATGACCCCGTCTAAAATGGATGTAAGCGCTTCTTGGACATAGAAGAATTGCGGATCTGGAGGGGTCACGATCGCCGCCTGCCGTGACCCCACCAAAAAGTTGATTTCTAACGTGAGCACAAGTGTTTACGTCATCTACGGCTGGGATCATGCTTTCGACGCCGATCGACAGTGCTGCTCGACGACGGGCCTCACCTCCGGCAGGTCGACCCGCTCGTGCACGCTGCCCGTTTCGGCCGGCAGGTCGGGCGACAGCGCCAGCCCGCAGGCCGGGCACGCCGTCGGGCGATGATCGATGACGGCGTCAGGCTCGTCCGCGATGACGCGGCTGTGGCCCTCGTGGCCCGGCTTGGCGCCGCCGGGGCGGGACTGCTCGCGCCGCTCCTTGCGGTCCGTCGAGGGCGGCTTGGACGAGGTGCGCTTTCGTTTTGGCCGGGCGCTGCAGCTTCCCCACCAGCTCGATCAACTCGTCCTTGCTCAACCGCTCCAAATCACCACGGCTCATGCCGGCATGGAATCAGCACTCGCCACGCCGCGCAAGCATGCCTTGCGCACCAGGCGTCACGGCGCCAATGCGCGTCGCTGACAACCCCGTGGGTAATTACACCTGAAACTCTGCCCGGAGGAACAGCAACGGAATTCCTATAACTTTCGCGTTCCCGCAGACTCGTTTTTCTATAGGACGACAGTCATTGTATACTTGGGAGCAGAATACAAAGGCCTTCTGCCGTTCAAACCGCTCCGCTCGATGAGCTATACCTGAACATCGGTCATCTTTGCGCTTGCGCTGGTCAGCTATCCTGCTTGTTGTCACCGAACGGGAAGTCGCCGACATCTTTCGCGCTCCCGGATCGGAGCGCGACTCCAAACTCATCGAGGTCCATTCCATACGCGCCGCGATCAACGCCATACGGTATGTTCCCGACGCGATCATCGCGTCGGAGACGATGCCAGACGGAGATTACAAAGATTTACTGGACGCACTCAGATATAAGACTTCATCCGCCCCGGTCATCATTACATCGACTGATCTCCAAGAAGCTCGCAGGGTCGAGATCTTGGAGGCGGGAGCCTACGACTGCGTGGATCTTACGTTTGGCAAATCCGAAATACTCGCGCGTGTCCGGAGAACGCTGCGGCGAAGTCCGACCTATCGCGTCCTTCCCGATATATTCGAGATGGACAAGCTACTTGTTGATACCAATGCAAAGCAAGTGAGAGCTGGTGGCTATCTGATTCCAATGGCTGCAAAGGAATACGATCTCCTTGAGATCCTCATTTTGAACGTCGACCGAGTGATTTCCACCGATTTCATCTGCTCGCGTGTTTGGAGAATAAGTTCCGACGCTCAGATTGTCCGTCACTATATTAAGAGACTGCGCGACAAATTGGGCAGCCCGCTCGAAAATCAGGACTTCATCAGAAACCTCCCTGGAGTAGGCTATCAGCTTCAGCGCTGTGCAGCCGGCGGTCTTCGTGCCGGGAAATGACGTTGGTCACCCGCTCCGACCCGTCAGCCTGCGCCGTGCTTGAGATCGCCGGGATTGCCGGAAGGGCGACGTCGTTGGCAACTTCGGATCATATCGTTCGATCTACCTCTCCTTGGTGCGATCGACCAGCCGCCGGTAGATTGCCGGCGAACCAGTGCGGCCATCGAGGCCAACGTCGTACGAGCTTTCCGCAGGTGCGTCGTCGAGGATGAAGCGACGTCAAACCGTTTTGCGATATCCCGACACGGCCGCGTGCGGCAGCGCCCTATCCGCAGCGTGATGGAGAAAGCGGCCGCCAGGACACGCGGGCCTGTTCGCGATAACGGCTGGCGGTTGCCGGAAGAGCTGGGGGCCAGGATGGAGCCGCCGCCGCCGCGCCATCCCTCGGGCTGCCGAAACCCGTGAACGCCGGACCGGGCGGCAGCGGGGTGCGATTTTCGTGCTGCGCGCGGGCTGTCGGTGGAACGCGCTGCGCGTCCCGGCCTTTGCTCGTCGTCGGCGGCGCCCTGGCGTTGCCAGGAGTGGGCCGGAGCCGGGGGCCTTGCGGCCTGCTGGCCTGCGACGAGGTCGCCGGAGTCGATCGGACCTGGCTGGCCGCTGACGGGGCGATGAGCAAGGCCCCGCTCGGAGGGAAGGAAGACCGGCCCCAACCCGACAAACCGCGACGAGACGAAGCCTCGTGGATCGGACAAGCGCTCGCGGCACCGCGCAGCTTGCCGCCAAGCGCGATGTTGAAGCACGTTGCCGGAGCAAGGGCGAGGCGCTGGAACCGGGGCGCGCACGCATTCCTGGCCGAGCCGCTTCCATGCGGTGCCGCTCGGCTGGAACGAGAAGCCTGAGAACGACCTCGCCCTGCCGCACTTCGCATCATCACATGGCGTCACGTCCTGGCGGGACAAGGCCTCAGAGGTAGGCGATGATCCCGCCGATCACGCCCAGCAGACCCAGGATCAGCGCCGTGTTGAACGGCCAGCGTCGTCCGCCCATGACGATGGCAATGGTGGCGATGGCGATGGCGATGTGGAGCAGGGTCGCCGACACGGTCAGGATCTGGTGGTGGTGCTCGTGGCGCTCGGACGCCTCGTTCTCCTCATGGACGAGCTTTTCCAGTTCTTCCGCCTTCTTCTGAGTTCCCCGCGACCTCGTCTCGTAGTCGGCGCTCTTGGACTTGATGCCGTCCTGCTTGTCGGCCGGCGACCCGTCGAGGGCGAGGTCGTACATCGTCTTCTTCAGGCTTTCGCGCGAGAACTGCCCCCACAGATCGGTCGCCTGGTTCTGGCGGATCGCTGCCGTGGTCTTGGCGTTGATGGTTTGCGCCGTTTCGATGGTTTCCAGCGAGCCGATCGCCGCCGACAGCACGGCGAGCACGGCGATCACGATCGACACGCGGGTGAGGAACGGGTTGGCGCCGTGCGCCACATGCTGCGCGTGCTCGGCGTGTTCGAAATGCTCGGTCGGTGACTCGCTCATCCTGTCCTCCCCCTGGTGTTCGCGCCTTCCTCGCATCGCCGCCTGCGGGCCGCAATGGATGCCAGCGAGATGCCCGGCGGGACATCGATGGACAGATCTCGCGAGCCGACCTTATAAGCTCGCGGTCGACGCGCCCGATGATGGGCGCCGACGACGCCGGGTGTCATGCAGGCTACCGTTATTCAGGCTGATCTCAGCGACTCGGCGATCCAGCGCCAAACCATGGTCGATTGCCAGATCCGCACCTTCGAGGTGACGGACCAGCGGCTGATCGCCCGCCTGATGGCCGTGCCGCGCGAACAGTTCGTGCCCGATGCGGTGCGCGTCCTCGCTTATTCCGACGTCGGGCTGGAGATGACCGAGAACGGCGGCAGCGGGAAGCGCTACCTCCTCCCGCCGCTCGTTCTCGCCCGCCTGATCCAGGGCGGCCGGGTGCTTGCCCGCGACCGCGTCCTCGATGTTGCCGCGGGCGGCGGCTATTCCACCGCGATCCTGGCCGGCCTGGCCACGCAGGTGGTGGCGCTGGAGGACACATCCGGGCTGCGCCAGGAACTTGAGTCGAGGCTCGCCGCGGTCGGGCTCGGCCGCGTCCAGGTGATCGAGCGCACGCTCGACCAGGGTGTGGCGGAAGCCGGGCCCTTCGACGTGATCGTCGTCAATGGGGCGGTGGAGAGCGGCCTTGACGGGCTGCTCCGCCAACTTGCCGAGGGTGGGCGTCTGGTTGCGATCCTGCGCGATCCGGTCGACCCGACCGGGCGCGCCGCCAAGGCCATGGCGTGGGAAAAGCGCAACGGCGAGATCGGCACGCGCTACCTTTTCGATGCCTCCGCCCCGGTTCTTCCCGCCTTCAAGCGTCCCCCGGCCTTCACCTTCTAACCGATAAGCGCAGCGCCGGCGCGGTCGCCGCTCGATCCGCCTTGTCGTATTTTTGCGGCACTGCTCCGTTTTCCTGCGCGTAAGGACCGCAGTTAACCAGGTGTCAACTTATCCGGGCCGCATTCCCCTATAAGTTCACACCCATGAAAAGCGGCAGGACCTGTATTCCGCGCGGCTTGCGAAAGCATGCGACCCCGTCGTGCGATGGTTGGACTCGTTCCGGCTCGATCCGGTGTGCCGAGCGTTGTCCGGACGGGCGGCCGTTCGGGCTGTTGCAGGCCGTCGCCGTTTTGGGTGCGACGCTCGCCGGATTCGCGCCGGACGCGGCCGTGCGGGCGGAAACCATTTCCAGCGCCCTCGCCCGCGCCTACGTCGGCAACCCCGATCTAAACCAGCAGCGGGCGGGAACGCGCGCCACGGACGAGAGCGTGGCGCGGGCGAAGTCGCAATACCGCCCGCAGGTGCAGGGCACCGGTTCGGTCGGCTTCAACCACACCGAACTCTCCCTGGGATCGAGCACCTCCACCACCAGCAATGCGACGACCACCGGCGCCACCGGCGTCAACGGCGGCACCGGCGCCGTGGCCGCCGGCGGCTCCGCCACCAGCAGCGCCGCCAACAACCTCAACGCCAACACCTTTCCGAGCCAAGCGCAGCTCACCGTCACCCAGAACATCTTCAACGGCAACCGCTCGGCCAACGGCGTCCGCCAGGCCGAGTCGCAGGTGCTGCAATCGCGCGAGCAAACCCGCAACACCGAGCAGAACACGCTGCAGAACGGCGCCACCGCCTACATGAACGTGCTGCGCGACACCGCCATCCTGGAACTCAACAAGAACAACATCACCGTGCTGGAGGAACAGCTGCGGCAAACCCGCGACCGCTTCAACGTCGGCGAGGTGACCCGCACCGACGTAGCGCAGTCCGAGTCCAGCCTCGCCACGGCCCGCTCGCAGTACTTCACCGCCCAGGCCAACCTGCAAACCTCGATCGCGAACTACCGCCAGATCATCGGCGTCGAGCCGCGCCGCCTCGAAGCTGCCCGGCCGATCGACCCGCTGCTGCCGCGCACGCTGGAGAGCGCCATCGCCGTTTCGCTCGCCGAGCATCCTTCCGTTCAAGCCGCGTTCCACAACGTCGACGTGGCGCAGTTGCAGGTCCAGCTCAACGAAGCGCAGCTTTATCCCACGCTGAACGTCGTCGGCAACGTGCAGGCCGCCAACGCCTACGAGGGCTATCCCCAGGGCAAGCTGTTCAACGGCTCCATCCTCGGCCAGCTCACCATCCCGCTCTACGACGGCGGCAACACCTACGCCTTCGTGCGTCAGGCCAAGGAGCTGCTGGCGCAGGCGCGGCTGCAGGCCGACCTGCAGCGCGACATGATCCGGGCGACGGTGGTGTCGAGCTGGGGCCAGCTCGAGTCGGCCAAGGCGGTGATCCGCTCGTCGCAGGCGGCGGTGAAGGCGTCCGAGATCGCGCTCGATGGCGTGCGCGAGGAGGCCAAGGTCGGGCAGCGCACGACGCTTGACGTGCTGAACGCGCAGCAGACGCTGCTGCAGTCGCGGGTCAACCTCGTGTCGGCGCAGCGCGACCGGGTGGTGGCGAGCTACACGGTTCTGGCCTCGGTCGGCCGGCTGTCGGCGGCCAACCTCGGGCTGAGCGTGATCGAGTACGACCCCACGATCCACTTCACCCAGGTCAAGGACAAATGGATCGGCCTGCGCACGCCCGACGGCCGCTGAGCCTTCCGCCAACGCCGCCAGACCTGTCCACAGCGGCGCTGGTCTCTTCGCTTGCTGCCCGGTGCCACCGGGAACTACAGTGCACCGTCTATTCAGCCAGCGAGCCTGCGCGAGCGCCGGCGGGGTGGGGAACGACCCGGGAGCGCGTGCCGTAGCCATGAACGCCGTCAATCCGCTGCAACCCGCTCCGCCGCCCGGCGGCGATCCGCGCTCGCACGAGCCTTCGATGGAAGAAATCCTCGCCTCCATCCGCCGCATCATCGCCGACGACCAGGTCGCGCCCGCCGCAACCGCGAGCGGGAACCCTTCGCCGCAGGCGCCGGCTGCGGGCACGTCCGGCGCGAGCTCCCTCCGCGGCACGTTGCGCGAGCGCATTCCCTACCGCGGGGAGGATCGCGAGGCGTCCACCGATGGAGGCGAGCGGCTGCGCGCGTTCGCCTCGCCTGAGCGCGAGGCTACGTCCAGCGGTCTGCCTCGCGAGGTGGCTGTTCGCCCGGCGGAGACCGCGTCCGCCGGCAACAGCCTGTCCGGCTACGGGCAGGTCACGGCGCCGCAGTTTCCCATGCCGGATGGTCCGGCCACCGATCTTGCCGGGTCGGATCCGGGCCTGTTCGCGTCTCCATCGAGGCCGGCGCCGCCCGTTGAAGTATCAACGGCCGGCTCGCCCGGTCTGCCCGAGCTCGCCACGCGGGATGGCGAGGCGGAGCGGGCGCACGGTGCGGCCGAGGCGGCCCGTTCTCCTTCGCGCGAACCTCGCACGGAAACGGGCGAGCGCGCGGCGGCCCTGTTCTCGACGAGCACCAACCAGTCGGTATCCTCAGCCTTCAACATGCTCGCTGCGACCCGCCTCGCCGACAACTCCGACGAGTTGCTCGCGATGGCCCGCGACATGATCCGGCCGCTGCTGAAGACCTGGCTCGATGACAACCTGCCGAGCCTCGTGGAACGGCTGGTGCGCGCCGAGATCGAGCGGGTCGCCCGCGGCGGGCGCTGATACGCGCCTCGCGGCGCTGCGGGCAATCACGACCGCGTTGACTTCGTCAAGCGCGTCCGCTTTCTAGAACCGCGGCACCCTCGCGTCCGGGCCATCTCGGGACCGCGTTCTCGGGGCCGCATTCTGGGTGTTGCCTTGAGCCGGCGCGTTTCGCGACGGGCACCGGCCCCGGCCGACGGATGAACGTTATGGACAAGACCTTCGATCCCGCCGCCGTTGAGGCGCGGATCTCGGCGGCATGGGACGAGGCGGGGGCGTTCAAGGCCGGCCGGCCCGACCGCGCCGGTGCCGACCCCTTCACCATCGTCATTCCGCCGCCCAACGTCACGGGCGTGCTGCATATGGGACATGCGCTCAACAACACGCTGCAGGACATCGTGTGCCGATACCAGCGCATGCGTGGTCGCGACGTGCTGTGGCAGCCCGGCACCGACCATGCCGGCATCGCCACCCAGATGGTGGTGGAGCGCCGTCTCGCCGAGCGCGGCGAACCCGACCGCCGCGCGCTCGGGCGCGACGCCTTCCTTGATCGGGTGTGGGCGTGGAAGGCCGAGTCGGGCGGCGCCATCGTCGGCCAGCTCCGCCGCCTGGGGGCATCGTGCGACTGGTCGCGCGAGCGCTTCACCATGGACGAGGGGCTGTCGCGCGCAGTGCGCAAGGCCTTCATAGCGCTGCATCGCGACGGCCTGATCTATCGCGACAAACGTCTGGTGAACTGGGACCCTAAGCTCGGCACCGCCGTGTCCGACATCGAGGTCGTCCAGGTGGAAACCAGGGGCCACCTCTGGTACCTGCGCTATCCCTTGGCGGACGGGGACGGCCACCCGACCGGCGAAGCGATCACCGTCGCCACCACGCGGCCGGAAACCCTGCTCGGCGACGCGGCCGTGGCCGTGCACCCCGACGACGAGCGCTACCGCCACCTCGTCGGGCGTAAGGTGCGGCTGCCGCTCGTCGGGCGCCTGATCCCGATCGTCGCCGACACCTACTCCGACCCAGAGAAGGGCACCGGCGCGGTGAAGATCACCCCGGCCCACGACTTCAACGATTTTGAGGTCGGGCGCCGTCATGGTCTGCCGAATATCAATGTGTTCACGGCAAGTGGTGAAATTATCGCGAGTGACTTCGACTTGCTGCCACGGGCACACCTGCCCGTGGCAAGTCAACCCAACCTATTGCAGACGGGCACGTTCGGCGGCGTGTCTGGGTTCGATATCGATTGGATACCTGAAAAGCTGCGTGGCTTAGATCGCTTTGTTGCGCGTCAGGTCATTGTTGAAATGTTGCAAGCGTCCGACGCCCTCGACCGTGTCGAGGACCACCCGCTCGCCGTGCCGCATGGCGAGCGCTCGGGCGCGGTGATCGAGCCCTGGCTCACCGACCAGTGGTACGTCGACGCCAAGGCCCTCGCCGGCCCGGCGCTCGACGCGGTACGCGGCGGCGCCACCCGCTTCGTGCCGGCGCAGTACGAGAAGACGTTCTTCGACTGGCTGGAGAACATCCAGCCCTGGTGCATCTCGCGCCAACTGTGGTGGGGCCACCGCATCCCGGTCTGGTACGGGCCCGATGGCGCGCACTTCGCCGGGGAGGACGAGGCGGCGGCGATGGCGGCGGCGCGGGCGCACTACGGCCGCACCGTCGACCTCGCCCAGGACGAGGACGTCCTCGACACCTGGTTCTCCTCCGCCCTTTGGCCGTTCTCGACCATGGGTTGGCCCGACGAGGACGGAGAGGTTGCCCGGCGCTATCCCACCGACGCCCTCGTGACCGGCTTCGACATCATCTTCTTCTGGGTCGCCCGGATGATGATGATGGGTCTTCATCTCCTGGGTGAAGTGCCCTTCCGCGACGTCTACATGCACGCCCTCGTACGCGACGAGAAAGGGGCGAAGATGTCGAAGTCCAAGGGCAACGTGCTCGACCCGCTCGACTTCATCGACGGCATCGACCTCGCCGCGCTGGTGGCCAAGCGCACGGCCGGGCTCGCCGACGCCAAGGACGCCGCCCGCGTGGCGTCGGCGACGCGGCGCGACTATCCCGACGGCATCGACCGCTTCGGCGCCGACGCGCTGCGCTTCACCCTGGCGGCAATGGCCGTGCAGGGCCGCGACATCAAGCTCGCCGTGGGACGTGTCGACGGCTACCGGTCCTTCGCGACCAAGCTTTGGAACGCTGCCCGCTTCGCCGAGATGAACGGCTGCGCCCGCATCGCCGGCTTCGACCCGCGCGCCGTCGGCGAAACCCTGAACCGCTGGATCATCGGCGAAACCGGCAAGGCCGCCGCCGATGTCGCGGCCGCGATCGAAGCCTACCGCTTCAACGAGGCCGCCAACGCGGCCTACCGCTTCGTGTGGGGCGTCTTCTGCGATTGGTACCTCGAACTGGCCAAGCCGCTGCTGCAGGCCCCGGCGGACAACTTCGAGGGCGAGGCGCGGACGACCGGGACGGAAACGCGGGCCACCGTCGCCTTCGTGCTCGATGAGATCCTCAAGCTGCTCCATCCCTTCATGCCCTTTCTCACCGAAGAGCTTTGGGCGATCAAGGGCAGCGAAGGACCGGCCCGGACCAGCCTGCTGGCGCTGGCGCCTTGGAGCGACCTGTCCGCCCTGGTCGACCGCGACGCCGACGCCGAGGTGGGCTGGGTCGTCGACCTCGTGTCCGAAGTGCGTTCGCTGCGGACGGAAATGAACGTGCCGCCCGCCGCCCTCGTGCCGCTCGTGCTGATCGCCGCCGACGAGGACACATCCCGCCGCGCCCGGCGCTGGACCGACACGCTGAAGCGTCTGGCCAGGGTGTCCGCCATCGGCCATGCGGCGGAGGCGCCTCGCTTATCCGCCCAAATCCCGGTGCGCGGCACCCTGATCGCCCTGCCGCTGGAGGGCATCATCGACGTCGCCGCCGAGCGCGCGCGCCTGGCCAAGGAAATCGCCAAGCTGCGCGGCGAGGTCGACAAGACCGTGGCCAAGCTGGACAATGCCGATTTCCTGAAGCGCGCCCCGCCCGACGTCGTGGACGAGCAGCGCGAACGCCTCGCGGATGCGCAGTCCCGCCTCGGCAAGCTCGCGACCGCTCTGTCGCGCCTCGCCGGCTGACCCGGCCGGCATGCTTCCGGAGCCGGTCGAATGCGAGCCGCTCCGCCTCGTATGCGACGACGGCTTCGCGCTGGCCGGCCATGTCTGGCGCCCGCCCGCCGGGTCGCCGGCCAGCCGGGTGAACGGCACCGTGCTGATCGCCCCCGCGACCGGCGTTCTTGCCCGGTATTACGGGCGTTACGCCCGTTTCCTCGCCGAGAACGGTTACAACGTCGTCACCTTCGACTATCGCGGCATCGGCTTGTCGCGCCCGCCCAGCCTGCGCGGCATGCGGGTGCGCTGGGCCGACTGGGGTCGGCTCGACTTGGAGACCGCGCTCCGTCACGCCGCCCTGCAGCCGCGCCCGCTCCACGTCGTCGGCCACAGCATCGGCGGGGTGCTGATCGGCTATGCCGCCAGCGCGTGCGCGATCGACCGCGTGCTCACGGTGGGGGCGCAGTATGCCTACTGGCGCGATTACGCGACCGCGCGGCGGCGGCGCCTGCTGCTGCGCTGGCACGCGGCGATGCCGGTCCTGGCGCTCGTCTGCGGCTACTTTCCCGGTCGCCGCCTCGGCTGGCTGGAAGACCTGCCGCGCGGCGTGGCGCTGGACTGGAGCACCCGCCGCGCGCGCCTGGAGGCGAGCCATCCTTTGGCCGAGCGGGCCGACGTGCTGCGCGCCTTCGCGAAGGTGAGGGCGCCGATCCTCGCCGTCACCGCCAGCGACGACGATTACGCCACGCTCCGGGCTGTGGGTCGCGCGCTCGCCTACTTCAGCGGCGCCGAACGCAGGGTCGCGATGCTGCGGCCGGCGATGCTGGGCGTGCCGGCGATCGGCCACTTCGCCCTGTTCCACAGCAGTTATCGCGACACCTTCTGGCAGGCGACGCTCGGCTGGCTGGGCAAGGGCGCCTTCGCCGGCTCGCAACCCTTCGACCCCCGCCGCCCTCACCGGGACGACGCCGCTCCGGCGCGAGAACGCTGATCGTGCCGCCGTCGGCACGGGCGTCGCACCGGCCGGCCCCGTTCGCAAGGTTTTCCCGGCAACCTTCTCCGCCATTTGCCGAGCGTTTCGAGCGACGGGGATGTCACACCCCTTCACGTCGTGCCGCGCGATAACCATTTCGTGGCGGGATCGGTTGTCGGCCGAGCGCGACGCGGTCTTGTGGCGACCGGGTCACAGCGTCGAGCCTTCGCCGCAGCCTGCCGGGCCACCCGGCCGGAGGTCGCTTTTCAGCCATGATCGGCCCGCTAATCTCGCCTTGCTTGCGATGGATGCGTCCACCCATCAAGCAACCGCAAGACGACGTCGAAGAGCCCGCTTCGATTCAAGACGCGACGGGGAAGGCCAGGGCCCTTCCATCCACCAAATCCTGATGGGATCGACCGACAGCATGGACGCGCGGGTCTTCGACAAAGCCAAGCTTCCCAGCCGCCACGTCACGGAGGGCGCCTCGCGGGCGCCGCACCGATCCTACCTCTACGCGATGGGTTTGACCAAGCGGCAGATCCATCAACCCCTCGTCGGCGTAGCCTCGTGCTGGAACGAGGCCGCGCCGTGCAACATCTCCCTGATGCGTCAGGCCCAGGCGGTGAAGAAGGGCGTCGCCGCCGCCAACGGCACGCCGCGCGAGTTCTGCACCATCACCGTCACCGACGGCATCGCGATGGGCCACCAGGGAATGAAATCGTCGCTGGTTTCGCGCGACCTCATCGCCGATTCGGTCGAGCTGACCATGCGCGGGCACTGCTACGACGCGCTCGTCGGCCTCGCCGGCTGCGACAAGTCCCTGCCCGGCATGATGATGGCGATGGTTCGCCTCAACGTGCCCTCGATCTTCATCTACGGCGGCTCGATCCTGCCCGGCAACTTCCGCGGTCAGGACGTCACCGTGCAGGACCTGTTCGAAGCGGTCGGCAAGCACTCGGTCGGCACCATGTCGGACGACGACCTCGACGAGCTGGAGCACGTCGCCTGCCCCTCGGCCGGTGCCTGCGGGGCGCAGTTCACCGCCAACACCATGGCCACCGTATCGGAAGCGATCGGCCTCGCGCTGCCCTACTCCGCCGGCGCGCCGGCTCCCTACGAGATCCGCGACCAGTTCTGCATGGCGGCCGGCGAGCAGGTGATGGAGCTGATCGCGCGCGGGATCCGCCCGCGCGACATCGTCACCTTGCGAGCGCTGGAAAACGCCGCCACGGTTGTCGCGGCCTCGGGCGGCTCGACCAATGCCGCGCTGCACCTGCCGGCGATCGCCAACGAGGTCGGAATCAAGTTCGATCTCCACGACGTCGCCGAAATCTTCAAGCGCACGCCCTACATCGCCGACCTCAAGCCGGGCGGGCGCTACGTCGCCAAGGACATGTTCGAGGCCGGCGGCATCCCCGTGCTGATGAAAACGCTGCTCGACAACGGCTACCTTCACGGCGACTGCCTCACCGTGACCGGCCGCACGCTGGCCGAGAACATGGCGAAGGTGAAGTGGAACCCGCACCAGGACGTGGTGCGCCCGGCCGACAAACCGATCACCGTGACCGGCGGCGTGGTGGGTCTGCGGGGCTCGCTCGCGCCCGAGGGAGCCATCGTCAAGGTCGCCGGCATGCCGGCCGAAGCGCTCACCTTCACCGGCCCGGCTCTTTGCTTCGACTGCGAGGAGGACTGCTTCGCGGCGGTCAGCCAGCGTCGCTACGCCGAAGGTTGCGTCTTCGTGATCCGCTACGAAGGGCCCAAGGGCGGCCCCGGCATGCGCGAAATGCTCGCCACCACCGCCGCCCTCTACGGGCAGGGCATGGGCGCCAAGGTGGCGCTGGTCACCGACGGACGCTTTTCCGGGGCGACGCGCGGCTTCTGCGTCGGCCACGTTGGCCCCGAGGCGGCGGTCGGTGGCCCGATCGCGCTCGTCAGGGACGGCGACATCATATCGCTCGACGCCAACGCCGGCACCATCGAGTTGCTCGTCGGCGAAGACGAGCTGGCCCAGCGGCGCAAGTCGTGGGTTCCGCGCCCGCACGATTTCGGCTCGGGCGCGATCTGGCGCTATGCCCAGACCGTCGGCCCGGCCGTGAACGGAGCCGTCACCCACCCCGGCCAGAAGGGCGAGACGCATGTCTATGCCGAAACGTAGCCGCCAAGCGCGCTTGGCGGCGGCGGCGGCGCTGTTCGGGATCCTCGGCACCGGCGCGCCGGCCCGCGCCTTCGACGGCTCCACGGCGACGGCCAGCGACGAGCACCCCGCCCCGCTGCCGATGTTCAGGAATCCCAAGGCGGCGTTGCGCGCCGGTTTGGAGGGCGTGCGCAGCGGCCAGCCGCGCAAGGCCATCGCCGCGCTCCAGTATGCGGCCGAGGGTGGCGAACCGCTGGCGCAGTGGAAGCTCGGCAAGATGTACGCCGACGGCGACGGCGTGCCGCGTGACGAGATCAAGGCCTTCGAATATTTTTCGCAGATCGTCGACGGCTACGACGACGACGAGGCCAACCCGCGGGAAGCGCCCTTCATCGCCAGCGCCTTCGTCGCGTTGGGCGGCTACAATCTCAACGGCATCGCCCATTCCCGCATCGCTCCCAACCCGGAGCGGGCGCTCGACATCTTCCGCTTCGCCGCGGTGAACTTCGGTGATGCCGACGCTCAGTACAATCTCGCGCGCATGTTCCTCGACGGCACCGGAACCGCCAAGGACGAGCGGCAGGCCGCGCGCTGGCTCTTCCTCGCCGCCGACAAGGGCCACGTACCTTCCGAGGCGCTGCTCGGCCAGCTCCTGTTCAACGGCTACGACAGCACGCCGCCGCAGCGGGCCAAGGGACTGATGTGGTTGTCGTTGGCACGCGACGGTGTCAGTGACAAAGCCAAGGAGACCTGGATCCTCGACCTTTACGCCCGGGCGATGGGTTCGGCCAGCGACGCCGACCGTCAGGTCGCGTCCCTTTACCTCGAAGATCACGGCAAGCACCGAAACTGAGGGCGCCGCCTCCGGCTTGATCGAGCATCGAAAGCTGTCCGAGCCTCAGCCGTCACTCGAGGCGAGGGCGACGACGCTGCCGGTGAGATCGCCGGTCGGCGAGACGAGGGCGTCGAGCACCGAGAAATGGTCGGCGCCGGCCAGCGGCAGGAGCCGTGCGTCATCTCCGGCCGCATGGCAGGCTTCGACGTAGTCGCGCGACTGCCGCCGGAGTTCGGGCAGTTCATCCGCGCCGTAAGCGACGACTTGCCGCGCGCGGGGGCCAGCCTGCCGGATCGGCGACAGATCGGCGACATCGTCCTGCGTCAGCAACAGGGGATCATCGATGGTCGTGCCCCGCAGCGGTTCGAGATCGAAAAGGCCGCTGACCACCAGCACGCCATCGACGCCCGGCCAGGCCGAGGCGAGGGCGGCAAGGTGCCCGCCAGCCGACCAGCCGGCGACGACCAGCCTGCCTCGCCGGCCATTGCGCAGATTGTCGAGCGCTGCGCGGACCTCGCCCACGATCGCCGCCAGCTTCGCCTCGGGCGCCAGCGTGTAGCCGATCACGGCGACGTCGATCCCGTGCGCCAGCGGCCCCAGCGCCATGCAAGAGAAGTCGTGCCGGCTGTTGCGCTGCCAATAGCCGCCGTGGATGAAGGCCAGCAGCGGCGCCACGGCGACGCCCGAAGCGAACAGGTCGAAGCGCTGGCGCGGCGCCGCTCCATAGGGCTGGTCGAGGCCGGCCGGGCGATCGGCCCGCAAGGCCGCACTGAGCGCCGACCAGCCGGCGAGACGGCGCGCGCTGTCGGGAACCGCCGCCCGGTTATCGTAGGCCGCGCTGCGGGCGGCTCGGTCCAGGCTACGCCAGTTCGTTTCCGGCGGCTTCGGGGGGTGCGCGTGCAAGAAAGCGTCCTCCGACCGCACGCGTTCCGCGGCGGAATGCCCATCCCGGCCGTCCACCCCGTCTCGGGTCTTGACGGACCGGTGAGCCGAAGCCGCACGCAAAGAGTGCCTAGCCGGCTTCCCCGCGCTATACAAGCGATACGAGAGGGTTGCGTATGCCGAGATTCTATTTTGACCTCTACAACGGTGAAGTGACGATCGACGAGGAAGGCCATGAGCTTGCCGATTTGGAAGCCATTCGGATCGAGATTCGCCGCACCCTGCCGCTATTGCTCCATGACGCCGTCGTCGGCCGCGACAAGGCGCAATTTCGGACCGACGTGCGTGATGGTGACGGGAAGCGCGTGCTGACCGCGACGATCCTCATGGTGATCGACTGCGTCGAGGATCCGGGCGCGCACGCCAGAACACAAATGGACGACTGACGCATCGGATCCGATGCGAGGTCGCGCATTGCAGCCGTGCCGGGATTGAGCGAACCAGCGCCACGAGGTGGTTTCCGACGGCTGGGATCAGGCTGGCAAGCGCAGCCCCGAACCGGCCACCAAGGACGTTGTCAGCGTTCTCGCGAAGGGCGTCGGCAGGCGGATGTAGATGCCGATCGTCAGCTTCCAGCGCACCGTCTCCTTGCGGCTTTCGAGCGGCATCATCGCCTCGATGTGCCCGTCAAGCAGCGGCGCGATGAACGCGCGAAGGTGCTCGGCAACGATTGCAACCTTGCGGCTGATGCCGGTGGGGTGCAGCCACATGCGCTACCTGATGCAGCGCGTCGCCGTCGAGCGTTCTCGATGGCGGCTTCCGGTTCACAAGCAGCCTGCACCAGGTCTGCGCCGGTTGCCGCAAGGTCGCGGACGGCGTTCTTCACGCGGTGAGATCGACCGCGCTCGGCTCGGCGAGGTTCGGATTTTCCGCCGCGTCGTCCATCCCTCCGAGCCCGTACAGCTGGCCTTCAAGCAAGGCGACATCGTCGGCCGGCAACCTGTCACGGCATCCCTCGACGACGCGCCGGCCCCGCTTGGCGATGCGCGCCCGCACCGCTTCGTCGTCCACCGTCGAGGCGACGTCGCGCAGCAGCCGCAGCAGGCGCCGGCTTACCGCCGCGTCGCCGGTGGCGTAGGCGCGGATCTGCTCGATGGCCGTGTTCAGGAGATCATCGAGACCGAGCCAGGGTATGACGACACGCAGGTTCTGGGGCGGGTCGTAGAGGATGGACTCGGGAGGGTCGCGCTCCAGCCAGCGGATCAGGATGCGGGTGAGTTGATCGATGCAGCTGATGGCGGTGCTCGGGTCGTTCACAGCCGGCGAGATCGCCTTGAGCGCGATGTCGACGATTTGGATCACGCCGAACTCGACGTCCTGCTGCAGCGTGCGCATCGGGCCGATGTCGAAGGCCCCCGTCAGTTCCACCGCGTGCTCGCGGTCGAGGCGGCTGCGCCGCGACACCATCAGCAGCGGCACGCCCGCCGGCACGAACTGCCCGACCTTGCGCGTCACCCGCAGCTGCAGGTGATGCTGCTTGGCGAACGCGACGAGGCGATTGATGTCGATGACGCGGATGTAGCCCGACACCTCGCTGAGCATCGGGAACTCGACGCCCTCCAAGCGCGCGGGTGGCATCGCGGGCGCCATCGGACGGAAGCGGCGGGGCTCCGGCATCAGTTCGTCGATCGCCTCCTCCGTGTCGCGGGCGATGCGGTCGACGATGTGGTTGACGCTGATCGCCTGCGAGATGTGCTGGATGAAGAACAGCAGCCAGCCGCAGCAGACGAGGGCAAGCATCATCGCTCCGACCGCCGTCGCCACGGGGGCGGCGGGATGCGGCAGCGTGCGCGCCGCCGGCATCGCCGCGACGCAGTAGGTGAAGGTGCCGAGAAAGATGCCGAGCGTCCATTGCGTGGTGCGGTCGCGCGCGAAGCTGATGAGGATGCGCGGCGAGAACTGCATCGAGGCCAGCGTCAACGTCATCAGCAGGATGGCGAAGACGATCGATACGACCGTCATCGTCGACGTCGCGATCACGCCGAGGATCGACTGCACCACGCCGGGATCCTCGTGCGACGGGAACAGCGTTCGCGGCACCCAGGCGCTGACGAGCGGCACCGCTTCCTCGAGCGACGACACGATCGCTCCCGTCGCGCCGAGCACCACAGCCAGCAGCAGGGGGCGGATCAGGAAGCCGCCGCGCAGGGCGTAGGCCGCCGCGCGGATGCGGAGCGGCATGAACCCGATGAAGCCGCGAACTGTCACTGCCATTCGTCTCCGTCGGGTGGGCGACCTGGAAAGGGCGCATCACATCCGTTGCGAGAGTATGGACTTCATCCAGAGCACATTCACGGCCGGCCGAGATCTGAGCATCCGGTCCGACACGAACCCTTCACGATGCTCCGAAACGTCAGCTCCAACGTGCCGGGTCAATGGCGGTTCGAGCAGGCGCAGGGCCGCGCGCACGACTTCGCTCGCAATGGCATAGCGGCGGGACGCCATGCAGGCGCGTACAGGGCATCCTGCTCGCGGGTGATCGAGACGATGAGGGTTGCGCGCCGGCCTGGGCGAAGCCCTGCACCGCAAGACATCCCGCAACAGGCAGGCTGTGATGTACGCCTGCCGACGGCGATGGTTCGTACCGGCTGGGGTGGATGCATCGGTCCTGGCCCATCGTCGGCGGCTCTTGGGTTTCCGGAACCATTCCTGGCCTCCGTTGAGGCTTCAAGCTAGGGAGGTGTCCGGGTCGCTGGCGTCGACCAATCTACGGAGAACCAGCTTTTGTTGAGCGGAAGCAGCACGATCCTGCGGGATGTCATCGCAGGTCACAGATCCAGCATCGTCGAGGACTGGCTCACGCGCCTGCGGGCGAGCGCCGAGGCGGTGACCGGACGCGTCCGCGGAGGCGAACTGCAGCACCAGGCGGAAACGGTGCTGACCGGGTTGCACGACAGCCTCGTCGAGGGCGAGGCCGGACAGGCCGCGTTCCGCTCGCTCGAAGACACACTCACCGACATCGCGCGCGAGCGGGCCGTGCAGGGCTTCACGCCGACCGACACTGCCATGTTCATCTTCTCCCTGAAGGAGCCGATCTTCAAGGCGCTCAGCGCCGCTTACGTCGACCAGCCGAAGTCCGCCAGCGAGGCGGTCTGGGCCTCGACGGTGCTGATCGACCGCCTCGGCCTGCACACGATGGAGGTGTTCCTCAAAAGCCGCGAGGATGTGATCGGTCGGCAAAGCCAGGAGATCTCTGAGCTGTCCTCGCCGGTGGTGCGGTTGTGGAAAGGCATCGTCGCGCTGCCGTTGATCGGCACGCTGGACAGCGCCCGCACCAGCGTCGTGATGGAGAACCTGCTGCAGGCCATCGTGGACGAGGAGGCGGCCATCGCCATCATCGACATCACGGGCGTGCCGACCGTCGACACGCTGACCGCGCAGCACCTGCTGAAGACGGTCTCGGCCGCCAAGCTGATGGGCGCGGAGTGCCTGATTTCCGGGATCAGGCCGCAGATCGCGCAGACCATGGTCCACCTCGGCGTCGACCTCAGCGTCACCTCCAAGGCGACGCTGGCCGATGCCTTCGCGCTGGCGCTGAAACGGCTCGGCCTCGGGCTCGCGCCGGCGAAGCGCGCCTGAGATGGACCACATTCCCATCCTCAAGATCGGCGATGCCCTCGTTGTCACCATCCAGGTCGACATGCATGATCGGCTGGCGCTCAAGCTCGAAGAGGACCTTGCCGCCAGGATCGTCGCGACCGGCGCCCGTGGCGTCCTGATCGAGATTTCGGCGCTCGACATCGTCGACAGCTTCATCGGCCGCATGCTCGACACCATCGCCTCGGTATCGCGGGTGCTCGACGCGGAAACGGTGGTGGTCGGCATGCGCCCCGCCGTGGCCATCACCCTGGTCGAACTCGGCCTGACGCTGCCCGGCATCAAGACCGCGCTGGACGTGGAGCGCGGCATGGCGCTGCTCGCCGCGAGCGTGGGTGACGACGGCCTGGAACGCATCCATGCCGATCCTCGAGAATAACGCCGCCAAGGGTGCCGCGACCAGGAGCGCAACCGTTGAGATCCGTTCGGGCAACGACGTGGTGCGGGTGCGACAGCTCGTGCGGGAACGGGCGGTCGCGATCGGGCTCAGCCTCGTCGACCAGACCAAGATCGTGACGGCGGCAAGCGAGATCGCCCGCAACACGTTGGATTATGGCGGCGGCGGCACCGCGCTCATCGAGACGGTGCAACTCGGAGCGCGCCGCGCCGTTCGCCTCACCTTCGAGGACGAAGGCCCCGGCATTTCCGATGTGGAGCGCGCGCTGACCGACCATTTCACGACAGGTGGGGGCCTCGGGCTCGGTCTGGGGGGCGCCAAACGGCTCTGCAACGAGTTTCTCATCACCTCGGCTCCCGGTCAGGGCACACGCGTCGTCATGGCGAGGTGGAAATGATCCCGGCGAGGAGGTCGTGATCACCGCCGCGCTGCCGATCCACGAGGCGAGCCAGGTCGCCGATGCGCGGCGACGCGCGGTCGAACGGGCGCGCAGCCTGTCGCTGTCCGACACGGCGGCAGGTCAACTTTCCATCGTGGTGACGGAGCTGGCCACCAACATTCTGAAGTTCGGCCGGGAGGGCAGCATCCTGCTCGGCAGCTACGAGGACGCCGGCGGCGAAGGCATCCAGGTGCTCGCCCTCGACAAGGGTCCGGGCATGGACGTGGTCCGCTGTCTCGCCGACGGGTATTCGACGGCGGGCAGTGCCGGTCATGGCCTGGGTGCGGTCCGACGATTGGCCAAGGTCTTCGCGATCGAGTCCTGGTCGAACGGCACGGCCGTGCTCGCGCGGGTCGGGCCCGGCGACGTCCGCCGCACGCCCGTGCCGGTCTGGGGCATGTTCGAGATCCCCCTCGCCGGTGAGGCAAGCTGCGGCGACGCCATCTGCGCGCGCCGCCATGCCGACGGCTGGACCGTGATCGTCGCCGACGGCCTCGGCCACGGGCTGAAGGCTGCGGAAGCCTCGATGCAAGCCATGCGCGTGTTCCGCGGCATCGAACACCTGCCTGCCTCGGACATCGTCGCGCGGGTCCATGACGGGTTGCGCCATTCCCGCGGCGCCGCGGTGGCCGTGGCACGGCTGGACGAGGCCACCGCCATGCTGAGCTTCTGCGGCATCGGCAACGTTGCGGCGTCGATCGTGACGGCGCATGGGCGCCAGCAGCTCGTCTCGCTGCCGGGAACGGCGGGCCACAACGCCCGCAAGCTGTCGACCTTCGACCATCGGTTCAATCCCGGTGCCCTTCTCGTCATGCACTCGGATGGCTTGTCCAGTTCCTGGTCGTTCGATCCCATGCCCGGTCTCCTCGCCGCGCATCCCGCGTTGATCGCCGGCGTGCTGTTTCGCGACCATGGGCGAGCGCGGGATGACGCGTCGGTCATCGTCGTCCGCGGCGCGTCACCATGACGACGGGCGCCGCTGGATACGGTTCGGTCTGGCCGATCGCGACATTGCCGCTCGAGTTGGAGGATGACGTCGTCCACGCGCGGCAGTGCGCCCGCATCGTGGCGCAGCATCTCGGCTTCGGCGGCCAGGACCAGACCCGCATCGCAACAGCCCTGTCCGAGATCGCGCGCAACGCGCTCGACTATGCCGGCGGCGGCAAGGTCGACGTCCTTCTCGCCGGCGCGCCTGATCGTTGCCTCGTGCTGCGGGTCCGCGATCGCGGACCCGGCATCGCCGACCTGGCGCGGATCCTCGACGGCCGCTACGAGTCGCCGACCGGCATGGGCCGCGGCATCACCGGGGCGCGCCGGCTAATGGATCGCTTCGCCATCGATACGTCTGCGTCGGGAACGACCGTCGATCTCGCCAAGCTGCTGCCGAACGGGGTGCAGCCGACCGCCGCTTCCGTTCGCGCCCTGTCCGACGCGGTGCGCGCCTTGCGTTCCGCAAATCCCGGCACGGTCGTCCGCGACGAGAACCGCGAACTCGTCGAAACCCTCGCGATCCTGGCTGAACGCGAGGAGGAGGCGCAGCGCCTCAACCGCGAGCTGGAGGAAACCAATCGCGGCGTGGTCGCCCTGCATTCCGAACTCGAGCGCAGGGCCGAGGAGCTGAGCCGCGCGGGCGAGACGCTGGAGCGGCAGGTCACGGCGCGTACCCGCGAGCTCGCCGAGGCCAACACCCGCCTGCTCGCAGAGGCCAAGGCGCGAGAGCGCATCGAGGCCGACCTCCGGCAATCACAGAAGATGGAGGCCGTCGGCCAGCTCACCGGCGGCATCGCGCACGACTTCAACAACATGCTCGGAGCGATCGTGGGTGCGCTCGACATGGTCCAGCGCCGGCTCAAGCAGGGTCGGCACGAGCGTCTCGACACGTACATCGAAATGGCGCTCAGTTCGGCAAGCCGCGCCGCAGCCCTGACGCATCGGCTGCTCGCCTTCGCCCGTCGTCAACCGCTCGATCCCAAGGTGGTCGATGTCAACGCCCTGGTCACAGGCATGACCGACCTTCTGCGGCGCACGGTCAACGAGGCGATCGAGCTGCGCTTCATGTTGGATCCGTCGGTTTGCACAACCCTCTGCGACCCCTTCCAGCTCGAGAACGCGATCCTCAACCTCGCCATCAATGCGCGTGACGCGATGCCGGACGGTGGCTGCATCGAGGTCGCGACGCTCAACGTGATCGTCGCGGCCGCGAGCGTGACACCCGCGGCGCCGGGTGAATACGTGGTGGTGCGCGTCACCGACACCGGTATCGGCATGCCACCCGAGGTGGCCGCGCGCGCCTTCGACCCGTTTTTCACAACAAAGCCGATCGGACAGGGCACCGGGCTCGGGCTGTCGATGATCTACGGCTTCGCCCGGCAGTCGAACGGCTGCGCGGTGATCACCAGCGTGCCGGGCCAGGGAACCGCCATCGACATCCTTCTGCCGCGCCATGATGGCGAGGTCGCGACGCTGCAAGCTTCGGCCGGCGACCTGGCGGTCGCCGACGGACGCGGAGAGGTCGTTCTTCTGGTCGAAGACGAGAACAGCATCCGCGACCTGATGCGCGAGGCCTTCGCCGATGCCGGCTATGCCGTGCTGAGTGCCCGCGATGGTGCGGAGGGTCTCGCCGTCGCTCGATCGGCGCCGCAAGTTGACCTGCTCGTGACCGATGTCGGCCTCCCCGGCCTCAACGGACGTCAGCTCGCCGACGCCGTGCGCGAGTTCCGCCCGGCCCTCAAGGTGCTCTTCATCACGGGCTACGCCGAAGGCGTCGCCAGCCCTTCCGGCTTCCTCGAACCCGGCATGGCGATCCTGACCAAGCCCTTCGACGTCGGGACCGTGCTCGCACGGATGCGGGCCATGCTCAACGAGCGATAGGCCAGCCGGCTCCTCGCTGCGCGTGCTGACGCCGGTCGTTGAACACAGCCGGGCAGGTCGTGGCGCGGATCCGCCAAAATGACGTCGACCTTGTTCTCAGGCGGCACTGGACGCGATGGTGGACCGAGTGACCCTGCCCTGGATGAAGGCCCTGATCCGGTCGACGGCGAAATCGAGATGGGCTCGCGTCAGGCCGGGGTAGATGCCGATCCAGAAGGTGCGATCCACGATCAAGTCGGCGTTGGCGAGCGAGCCGACGACCCGGTAGGCGCGATCCTTCATGTAGGGCTGTCGGAGCAGGTTCCCGCCAAACAGCAAGCGTGTGCCGATCCTCTCGTCGTTGAGATACTTGACAAGGTCATCGCGGCTGAAAGGTGCACCGGGGCGCAGTGTCAGGACATAGCCGAACCAGGACGGCTCGCTCTTCGGGGTCGGCTGCGGCAAGATGAAGAACTCTTCCAGCTCGCTCATCAGCTCCTGCATATAGGCGAAGTTGTTCCGCCGCGCGTCGATGAAGCCGTCGAGTCGGTCGAGTTGGGCCAGTCCAACCGCCGCCTGCATATCCGTGATCTTCAGATTATAGCCAAGGTGCGAATACGTGTATTTGTGGTCGAAGCCGAAGGGCAGGTCGCCGAGTTGCCAGCCCCAACGCTTCTTGCACGTATTGTCCTCACCGGGCGCGCAGTAGCAGTCGCGGCCCCAGTCCCGGATCGATTCCATGGCCCGGAGCACGACGGACGAGCCGGTGAACACCGCGCCGCCTTCGCCCATGGTGATGTGGTGCGCGGGGTAGAAGCTCAGCGTGCCGACGTCGCCGAAGGTGCCGACCTGCTGCCCGTCGTAGGTGGCGCCGAGCGCGTCGCAGCAGTCCTCAACGACCCAAAGGTCGTGTTTCTTGGCGACGCGCATCACCTCGTCGAGCGCGAATGGATTTCCCAGCGTGTGCGCCACCATGATGGCGCGGGTCCTGTCAGTCACGGCCTCCTCGATGCGGCTCGGCAGGATGTTGTAGGTCGGGATGTCGACGTCCACAAAGACCGGCACCAAGCCGTTCTGCAGGCTAGGGTTGACGGTGGTCGGGAAACCCGTCGCGGCCGTTATGACCTCGTCGCCTGGCTTGAGGGCACGGTCCTTGTGAAGGTGCGAGGTCAGGCCCGTCAGCGCCACCAGGTTCGCCGAAGATCCTGAATTGACGGTCAGGAGCTTGCGTCGCGCGCCGATGAAGCCGGCGAGCTTCTTTTCGAAGGCGGCATTGAAGCGGCCTGTGGTCAGCCAGAAGTCGAGCGCGGAGTCGACCAGGGACACCATTTCGGATGCGCCGTACACCTTGCCGGACACGGGAACCGCCGAGCGTCCGGGAGCAAAAGGTGCCGGCACATGCGCGAGCCCCGCGTACTCAGCCGTGAGCTCGAGGATCTGCTGCCGAACCGCTTGGGCACGCGCGTCCGTCCCGTCCGTCATAGGCAATCTCTGCAGTTGGAGCCCAACGGTTCAAGGTCCGCAACTGAACCCTTCCGCCCAAGAAAAGCAAGCACGTCCACGCCGCAGCCGCCCTCGGCTACGCGCGCGCGGACCGGCAAGTTCCCTTGCTACCCATCGACCGAAGGTCGAAGCACGATGAGTTTAAACACCAGGAGGCGAAGCACATCCAGCTGCCGTACCGACAGCCGAAGAGATTGGATGGGGTAGAACGGCGACAGGTACAACTCCACAGAATGATGGCCTTTGAACACCTCGGCACGCAACCGCGCTCCGGCACCGGCGTAGGATCCGTCGAGGTCCGGCAGCGTGATGGCGATATCACCGGGAAGCGTCGTCTCGTACTCAATGAGAGCGGTAAAGGAGCAACCCTCGGCGGCGAGGGCCGGTTCGCCGAGGTAGAACAGGACATGCGCCTCGATGCCGCTCGTGCGGACTTCGAGCGCATTATGGACGTAAGCGATGGAGCAATCCTCATTCAGCACCGTGGCATCGCTCCACAACAGCGACTGCTGGCTGAACCGGGCCAGCATCGGCGGCTGATGGGACACCGGGCGGGGCAACGTAAGGGCCTCGCCATCCCGGACAAGAACGAGGCGAAGTCTCGTGAAGCGCACAACGCCCGCTTTCTCCAGCGGATCGATGCGAACAGGCCCCGACGCACCGGAGTGCGGCAGCTTGCCGACGAAAACGTTGACGCCGGCCTTGAGGCGAATGTGGCGACTTGCGACTTCGTTGAGGGCGCCCAAAGGCGCGGTGGGCACGTAGATGGTCATCATCTCGTCGCCGGCCACCTCGCATTCACCCCAGAGGTACAAGTCATAAGGTGTCAGCTCGGCGTATTCGTCGAGCGGGATGAGCAATTGTGGATCCGATATTGCAGCCCGGACCAGGAGACCCCGCTCGCTGACGTCCAATTCGCAGTTGACGCCCTGCAGGCGACCACCAAGTCCGTTCTCCAGAACGATCTCGTGCGTGTTCCCGTGCGGTTTGCCGGCGCGGCCGTGCCGAAGCGCGTCGGCACCGTCGCGGCTGGGTGAGGGAAAGGTTGCACCCCGCTCCCGTTGGATGGATTTCAGCAGCAGAAGCCCCCCGCCGGCAGGCCGGCAAGAGCGGATGTTGACAAGGATGGGCTTGCCCGGCTCGATCACCGGCAACGTGATCCCCCGCTCCTCATCGGGGGCCAGGGAGACCCGCTGCACGAGATCGAGATCATACAGAAACTCGAATTCCTCCTCTCGTGCGGATCGGTCCGACACGACGAGCAAGGTGATCGCCGAGGCGGCATCCGGGTACACCACCAGGCTGCAGGCGTCTTCCGAGCGGGCGCCGGCGACTTCGAGGTGCCACCCTGACAGGAAGGTCGCTTTAGCCACCGGGTCCGCCAAACTTGCCTTCGGGTTCCACAGCACACCATCATCACCCGAACCTGCGCGATGCCTGACGTTCTCAAGCCGCGCCTCGGCCAAGGCCCGACGTAGGTGCAGGATCTCGCTGCTTCTCTGTTCGAGTCCCGGCAATCTGACGGGGGCGCAATAGGGCACGGCGCGGGCACGCTTCTGCGTGATCGACGTGAACGTTTGAAGCTGCGAGAAGAAGACCGGGATGTTCTTGATATAGTTGTCGAACGCGCGGTCCACCGTCCGCACCGCCCTCGCGAACTCGGCGGGATCATCGCCCCAGGCGTAGCCGTCCCAACCCATTTCCTCAATGCCGAGAGGCCACGGGAAGAAGCTGTTCCTCATCATGACGACGGGGCAGCCGCACAAGGCGGCCTCGTTGATCAACGCCGAGTCTTCGAAGCAGTAGAACGCTTCCGAACGTTGGAACAGCGCGGCGAGGGCGGCGCGCGACGCGGGTTCGAAGCGCGTGATCTCGACACAGTCGACCGGCAGCCCGAACACGGTCTGGTTGTGGACGACCTGGAATTTCTGGGCGTAGAAGCAGGTGCCTTTCCTGGTCGCGCCCGGCGCCGGCCTGAACAGGGCGGTATCGACGGTTGGGATGCAAAGCACGTTGGCGGAAGGGCCGACGACCCGCGCCAGATGGCGCGAGTGTGCGAAGCAGATCTCGTCATGGTCGAAGCTTGTGCTGCCACCGAGCAGGCCGGGATAATTGCCGAACCAGCGGACCCGAACGGGAGCGGTCAGCGGGTTGCCGTGGATGGTCTCCGGGTAGAGAACGACCGGCGTCAGGCCGTTCTCGTAATGGTGGGCGGCGATGTCCGCCGTCAGCAACGGCGTCTGCAGCCTCGGGTTTACACCCAGCTCCTCGGTCTGTGGAATAAGGAACAGCCAAGCGCTGCGTCCCGTCATGTTCAGCCAGTGGCAGAGAACGTGCAGGCCACCTACTCCCGCCGATGATCCAGTATAGGGCGGTGAGACAATATAATATGGAGAGGTATTATCCCTCGGAAGCAGCGTATCAGGGTAGAGGCAATTCATCCCGAACATGACGCCCCAGTAGCAGTGCGGGTGCTCGGACGCAAATCAAATGGGCAGGCCGTCCGGCCCGGCGCCGAAGACGGCGAGCGGCGCTCTGGAGCGTCCGCCTCGCACTTGATCTCGTTCTTCGCCAGCGATAAGCCGCTCGAGCGATGGGCCAAGCGGGCGGTTGATCTCGGCTCGTTCTGAAGGAGCCCTGATGAAAGCTGTCACCCTTGCCGGCGGCTTGGGCGCACGGCTGTCGGAAGAAACCGTGCTGCGTCCCAAGCCGATGATCGAGATCGTCGGCCGTCCGATCCTGTGGCATGGGATGACGATCTTCTCGTCCCGCGGTGTCACGGATTTCATCATCTGCCTCGGCGACAAAGGCTACATGACTAATGAATTCTTCCTTAATCATCGCCTTCGCCTCAGCGACGTCGCCATGCACCTGGGCAGGGGCGACATCGAGTACCACCGCCGCGCCGGCGAGGACTGGAAGGTTTCGCTTATTGAAACCGGCGAGGCGACCATGGCCGGCGGCCGCCTCGAGCGGATCCAGCCTGACCTCGACGGCAACGACGATTTCTTCATGACCTACGGCGATGGCGTCAGCGACCTCGACGCACTGCTCCGCTTCCATCGCGAGCAGAAGCGCCTGTGCACGCTGACGGCGGTGCTGCCGCCCGGCCGTTTCGGAGCGTTGGAACTGGATGGCGGCCGCGTACGCTCCTTTCGCGCAAAGCCGGCCGGCGACGGAGCCAGGATCAACGGCGGCTTCTTCGTGCTCCAGCCAAGCGCCCTGGATCTGATTGCCGGCGACGAGACCACACGGGAAGCAGGGCCGATGGAGCAGCTCGCGCGCGATAACCAGCTTTCGGCCTATTCCCACGATGGCTTGCGACAGGTGACGGACAGCCTGCGCGACGAGGACCATCTGGAAAAACCGGGCGAACGGCCCAGCGCCTTGGAACACGCGGTGAGGGCGGCAGCGAAGCATGAGCCCGAGGCCGCATTCTGGGCGGAGCGGCGCGTGCTGGTGACTAGGCACACCGGCCTCGAAGGTTATCGGCTCGCGCTCTGGCTGGAGCGCCTCGGCGCGCTCGTCGCCAGCCTGACGCTCGCTCCCGACCACCGGCCCACCCCTTTCGGCCTGGTGATCCCGCGCCGTCAGGAGAAGCCCGTAGACCTGCGTAACGCGGCCGCAGCGGCTCGCGTCGCGGTAGCCCGGCCGGAGATGGCCCTGCGCTTGGCAGCACAGGCGGTGGTGCGCCCATCCGACGCCGGTCCCGTCGCGATCGACGCCACGAAGATGTTGGGAACGGCGCACCTGTTGGAAGCGGTGCGCGCCGCGTCGTGCGTGCCCCTCATTATGGTGCTCACCAGCGACAAGGCCTACGAGAACCGGAAGCGGCCGTGGCCCTACCGTGAAGGTGACGCGGTCGGCGATGGCGACTGGTCGCCGGATCGCCCCGTGCCCGACCTCGTGCGCGTCTTCTCTTGCGGCAAGGCGGCCGTGATCCGTTTTCCCGACGCAATCCGGCCCTGGCAACACGCATTGGAACCGCCGTGCGGCTATCTCATGCTCGCCGAGCGGCTCGGCTCGGCCGACGGCGCCGCCTTCGCGCAGAGCTGGACCTTCGGCCCTCGCGACTGCCGCCCGGTGCACGAAGCGGTGGAGCGGGTTGTCCGGCACTGGGGCGCGAGGCCGCTTGGCAGACCATCGCGGCGCCGCAGCCGCACGAGGCGGCGGTTCTCACGGTGGACGCCTCCAAAGCCTGCGCTCGGCTCGGCTGGGAGGGCCGCCTCGGCCTCGACGAGGCGCTGCGCTGGACGGTGGACCGGTACAGCGGCCAGCTCGGCGGATCGGAGGCACGGGCCCCCATGGCAAGGCAGATCGAGGCCCATGGAAACTTGGCCAGCAAGCGCGATCGGGCTGGCCAGAGCCGTCTCGTCCGGCTTGCGCTGACTTGGCATACCTGCAGCTCGCGCTCGCCATGCTGTCGGCGCAGGTGTCCTCCGCGTTGGCTAAAAACCTGTTCGCCAGCGCACGCCCGCAGGACGTGCTGGCGCTCCGTCTGCTGTTGGGCGGCGCGATCCTGTGCGCCTTTTACCGAACGTGGCAGCGCGCCGTGACGCGCCACTCGCTTGTCGCGGTCGGCGCCTGCGCAGTCTCATTGTTTCTTCTCAATGGACTGTTCTATCTCGCCATCCAGCGCCTCGACGTCGGCGTCACCGTTGCCCTGGAATTCATCGGGCCGCTCGGCCTCGCCGTCGCCACGACGCGACGGTGGCTCGATCTCATCTGGGTCGCCTTAGCCGCGCTCGGCCTGCTGTTGCTCGACGTTCCGCGATTGAACGGCCGCGTCCTGGATCCGACGGGCGTGCTTCTCGCGCTCGCCGCAGGCGGTGCGTGGGCCGGCTACATCGTTGCCGGCCGGTGGGCCGGGCGCATCTACGGCACAGGATCGGCGGCGCCGACCATGGCGGGGGCGGGCCTTCTTGCCCTGCCCCTCGCGCTAGGCGGATTTGGTGGTGCGCCTTCCCTGGTCCCAGCCCTCCCCAGGATCGCCGTGATCGCGGTCCTCTCCAGCGCCCTGCCCGTGGCACTCGAGATGGCGGCCATGCCGAAGCTGTCCGCCCGCTCCTACAGCGTGTTCACCTGTCTTGCGCCGGCGATCGCCGCGCTCGCAGGCTGGATCGTGGCCGGCGAGCGGCTCGACGCCGGTCAGGTAATCGCCATCGCTCTTGTCACCGCCGCCGCTGCCGGCAGCGCGGCGAGCCACGCCGGCGGGAGCAGCGGGTCACGTCGGTCGCTTGAAACCGGCCAAGTGGAACCATCGACGACGCCCGCGCCCGCCGACTCGGCAACGACGGCGAGTTCGCGGTAGATCCTAGGAAATTCATGCCGCGGCACGCAACTCCAAGCGCGCAACAACGAAAGAGCACATGATGAGCGAGTTCGACGCCCCCGACGCCCAGATCAGCGGAACATCCTCACCCAAGGACGTCAAATACTGGACCGAGTTCTCCCTGATCGCGGAACGCTTCCCGCATTCCGTCAAGCACCTCCTTGGTCACTGGCCCGTGTACGTCCGCCGCATCCAGATGGTGCGCTTTCTCGCCCACTGGGAGTTGTACAAGCAGGTCGCCGACCTGCCTGGGTCCATCCTGGAAATGGGCGTCTCCAGGGGTGTCAGCCTGTTCAGCTTCTATAAATTCCTGGAGATCACGCACCCCGCCGATACCGGGCGCCGAGCTTACGGCATCGACTCGTTCGAGGGCCTGACGGACTTCACGGCCAGCGACGGCTCGGAAACCGCTGGAGCCGCCATGGCCGACCGCCAGCACGGAGGATGGTCCGCCGGCGCCGTCGAGGGCGAATTGTTTGCCCTGGCGGAGCTATTCAACGCCGATAACATCCTAGCGAGAGAGCGCATCAAGCTCGTCAAGGGCCGCGTGCAGCAGGCGCTGCCGAAACTGATGGAGGAAACGCCGGGCCTTCGCTTTTCGCTCGTGCACTTCGACATGGACCTTTACGAGCCGACGCGGTTCGCGCTCGAGCACGTCTGGGACGCCGTCGTCCCCGGCGGCCTACTGGTTTTTGACGAATATGCGGTGCAGCCCTGGGAGGGCGAAACGCGGGCCGTGGACGAGTTCCTTCGCGGGCGGAATCTGACCTGCGCCATGAAAAAGGTCCCTTGGTCACCCACCCCCGGAGCCTACTTCGTCAAGCCATGAGGCGGACCGGGTGCCGACGACGGACCGCGAGCGCACGGCGGGATTGGCGGGAGCCGCTGGACCTTCGCGCGAGTAGGCACAGCCGCAGTAGCGAATTCAGGCGGCGCAATCATCCGGGCTGGACCGCTTGAGCAGACGCTTGAATGTCCTCCGGAGCACCGGCTTGGTGCGCGCACCGGCGTGACGCAGCAATCGACGGCTCTCACTCGGTTCGGGTTGGCTGAGCGACGTCCTGCGGCAGTGGTGATCGCGAGGCGGGTTCGCCGCGATACATTTTCGAGAGAATATCACGTCAACCCCTGCTCGGACCCGAGCGATCCACTCTCGAAACGCTGGCGATAGTCGAAGCACGAGACGTCCGGGTGCGGCGTGCGTCCCTCGCGTAATCCATGCCGCTGGAAGTGCAGCAGGGGATGCATGCCCGCGCCGGCGACATCGGGGTAGCGCAACAGGTACCATCGCATGGCGAAGAAGCGGTTGGGATCGAGGCCTCGCCGCAGGCCATAGGTCATGAAATGGTCGAACGGGTCGGCTTCAAGCATGCCGACCTCGGGATAGGTGCGCGCGAACCAAGCTTCGGCGAAATGGCCGACCAGCTCTCGACGCGGCAGGATGTAAGCCATGCTCCGAGCCCATAGCCGACGCAACCTGCGCCGGACCCGGCCGGCGCGCCAGGATCGATGGCCCACGAGGGTCGCGACGAGGGTCTGGTGATCCGCCGATACCTGCCGCGCCGCATCCCGGTCGCTGACCAACGCCAAAATTCTACCCTCGCAGATGGCGTGCAGCCGTTCGAGCCGGGCCAGGTCCTCGTCGGCTCGCGCCAGATCGGTTTCAAGCCGCTCGATCCTGGTCCGCACCTGCGCATCGTGGCTGTCTCGCTTGGCAAGCTGCCGGCGCAGGTCCGCCGTGGCGGCCAATTCAACTTGCAGCGACCTCGTCAGCTGCGTGATCAGCGCCGCCGACCTCGCGGGCGATGCGGTCGCGAGGCCGTGCTCGGTGCGGTCGACCGCGACGGCAACCGCTTCGCGGTCCACCATCGCGTCGCGGCCGGGGCACGGCACGGCCGTCATCCGGCTGCCCCACCAACGAGGAAGCGTGCCGTGTCCTGGATCTGGACGCCCAGCGGGCTCAGCGCGAAACCAGCTCGCGCGGCCATCGAGGCGAAAGGCTCGATCCGTCCGACGTAACGGTCGTCGCACGCATCGCCGAGCGGCGCGCGCCGGATCGGCTTGGCGGGGCAGCCAAGTTCGGCGCGGATGCGCTCGGCGAGGTCGCCGACCTCCACCACCTCGAGCCCGGCGGTGTCGTAGGGCTCCGGCGCGGCCGCAAGGCCCGCCATGGCGGCGAAGCCGACGGACACGATGTCGGCGACGTGGGCGTAAGAGCGGTAGACCCGATGTCGCGCCTGGATCGTCAGCGCAGGCTCATACAACGCGGCCCGAATCAGGTCGCCGATCGCGTAGGCCTTGTTGAGGAAAGGTCCGGCGACGTTGAATACCCGGCAGATCGCTGTCAGCGCGCCGGTGTCGCGAAGCCTTGCGAAGGCCTCCTCTTCCTCGAGTTTCAGCGCGCCGTACGGGTTGGCGGCGAGATCGTCGTTCAATGTCCCGTTCCGGCGGTACACGGCGCCGGACGAGGTCGAGAAGGTGCCCGCGACGCGCAGGCGCCGCGCCTGCGCCGAGGCGAGCGCGGTGATGGCGCGGTTCGCCTCGACATAGGTCGAGATGCCGACGTTGCCGACCTTTTCACGCGTCAGGAAAGCATAGTGCGCCAGGAGAACGGGCACGTCCGGCGGCGGCTGCTCGCCGATGTCGGCAAGAGCGCGCAGGCGGAGACGGCGGCCGGACCGGAGCACCGCCTCACGTTCCCGATGCGCATAGACGGTGACGCAGCCATCGAAGCGGGCACCCAAGGCGTCATCCAGCATTTCCAGCGTAGCCGACCCCAGCCAGCCGCCGGCGCCGGTCACGACGACGTGCGGCGCCTCGCGGGCGAGCCACGCCTCGACCGGCCGGGCGAAGCGCAACAGCCGGTCAGGCGACATGCGGCAGAACCGGGGCGAGCAGGCGAGCCACCACTGCGGGCACCTCCGCCATCGCATCGACCGAGGCGGCGCAGGGGGTGCCGGGGTCGATGGCGCCGTAACCGAAGCGCGCGTGAATGAACGCAACGCCGGCGGCCCCGGCGGTCTCGGCATCGACCATGCTGTCGCCGACGAACACCGCACGCGCTCCCGACAGGGCGGCCACTGCCTCGCGCAGCGGCGCCGGATGCGGCTTGGCGGGACGATCCGGCGCCGCGCCGATGACCACCGGCAGCAGGTCGTCAAGCTTGAGCCGGGCGACTACGATCTCGGCCAATCGCTGCGGCTTGTTGGTGCACACGCCGAGCAAGACACCGCGCCCGCGCAACGCGCGGAGGGAGTCGGCCGTCCCGGGATAAACATCCTCGGGTCGGCAGGGATCGGCGGCGTAGCGCTCACGGAAAGCGGCGAGGGCGGCCGCGATGGCGACGGGATCCGCCAAACCGCAGATCCCGCCGACGAGACGTTCCGCGCCGAAGCTGACAAGTTCGCGGACCTCGTCGACCGACACCGGACGGCGCGCGACGCCCAGCTTGTTGAAGGCGGCCGCGATGCCGGGCGCGCTGTCGAGAAGCGTGCCGTCGAGGTCGAAGATGGCGGCCGGCAAGCCCGGCGGCGGTCGGTGGACGTTCCCGTCGGTGCTGCGCGGCGGAGTCATCGCCAGCGCTCAGTCCTCATCCGCGACGAGCATGTTGGCGGCGAACTCGTCGCGCGGCAGGAAGGGCGCCATGTCCTCCAGCGGCGAGCTTACCATCCGGCCGTCGTCCAGGCGCCGCGACGACAGCTTGGGGGCGAAGGGTTGCGCGGGGTCGAGCGCGACCTTGCAGATCGCCGGCCCCGCGCCGTCGAGCGTCGCCCGAATCGCCGCAGCGGCATCGTCGAGGTGGTCGCACTCATGGGTGGCGAAGCCGAACGCCCGTCCCAGCGCGATGAAGTCGGGGAAGGTGACGCCGTTCGACGGCCCGCAGCCGCGGATGTTGTCGGAAAAGAACGACTGCTGCGTTTGCAGGATCGAGTGATAGCCGTTGTTGGCGAGAAGGAAGACCTTCACGGGAAGGTTGTTGCCGACGATGGTCTGCAGTTCCTGGAGGTTCATCATGATGCTGCCGTCGCCGGCCATGCAGACGACGCGGCGGCCGCCCGCGGCCAAGCAGGCGCCGATCGCCGCCGGCAGATCGAAACCCATGGACGCCGACCCGGAATTGGAGAACAGGCGCTGGCCCTTCTTCATGCGCGCGCACTGGAAGGTGACGATGCAGGCGGTGGCGTTGGCGGTGACGACGATGTCGCCTTCTACCAATTCGTCGAATAGAATGCTGGCGAAGGCGTAGGGGTTGACCGGCGTCTTCTTCTCGAAATAAGCGGGCAAGGCGACGGGGTAGCGCGCCTTTCGCGCCTTGCACCAGGCGAGATAGTCGCGGTGCGCGGGCTGCTGCGGCCCGTTGCCGATGGCGGCGTTCAGGGCGTCGAGGAAGGCGCCGAGGTCGGCCTGAATCGGGACGTCGATGGCGAGCGTATGCTTGCGCAACTCGCCCCGGTCGATGTCGATCATGACCTTGGTCGCGTGGCGCGCGAAGCTTGCCCAATTATAGCTGATCTGGCGGATGTTGAGGCGACAGCCGAGGACCAGTACGAGATCGGCGTTCTGCACGGCGAAATTACCGGCGCGGTCGCCGATCGTCCCGGGGCGGCCGACGTAGCCCGGGTGGTCGTCGGGGATCAGGTCGTGGGCGTTGAAGGCGGTCGTGACCGGGATCGCTAGGCGGTCTGCGGCGAGCAGGAAGGCGTCCACCGCGCCGGCGGCGCGCACGCCGGTGCCGGCGATGATGATCGGCCGCTGCGCCGTGCGGATGCGGGCGACCACGTCCGCCGCCGCGGCGGCGAGCGCCTCGCCCTTGAGGGCACCCCCCTCGGCGCCGCCGCGCGCCGCGTCGCCATCGCGGCCGGGATCGAAGCCCCGCAGCACGTCCGGATCGACGAGGCTACCCTGCACATCGACGGGCACGTCGATCCACACCGGGCCCGGCCGGCCGGTGGCCGCGAGCCAGATCGCCTTCTCGACGACGAAGCGGACGTCGTTGGGCTCGTTGAGCAGGGCCGCATATTTGGTGATCGGCTTGACCATGGCGACGATGTCGACCTCCTGGTCGCCGAGCTGGCGCAGCGGCACGTCCTGGTTGGCGACCACCGTCTCGCGCTTGACCTGGCCGGACACCACCAGCATGGGCACGGAGTCGGTGTAGGCGCCGAAGACGCCGTTCAGCGCGTTGATGCCGCCGGGCCCCGTGGTGACATTGACGAGGGCCATGGTGCCGGCAATGCGCGCGTAGCCCTCCGCCGCCATGGCGCACGACTGCTCGTGGTGCATGCACAGCGTGGTCAGGCCGCGGTGGCGCGTGAAGGCATCGTTGAGGTGCATCGCACCGCCGCCCGTCACCATGAAGACCTGGGTTATGCCCGCTCGACAGGCTCGCTCGGCGATGTAGTCGGCGACACGCATCATCTTGGGCCGTCCCTGGTTTGAAGTGCCGGCGTTCGGCCTCGCGACATCCGGCTTGGCGGACGGAAGATCGCGTCTAAGCAGGTTCGCGCGGGCAGGCCAACGCTTCACCTGCTGAGCCCTTTGTGATGCCGCAGGTTCGGATCGCAGAACCGCTGGGCACTTTTGCGAAACCTGCTTAGATGTCCAGGCCGCGCTGCCTGATCAGGGCGCTCAGCTTGGAATCGTGGGCGTAGGGGCTGTCGATCATGTCGAACATGATCGGTTTGTCGGCCTCGACGCCGGCAACCATGATCTCGCCGATCATCAACTCGCGGCAGGAAATCTGCCCCTTGAGGAGCGGCACGGCGAGGTAAACGTTATCGTGCAGCAACATGCCACCGGGCCTGATAGGCTCCTTGGCATAGACGCCGCGCACCAGCGCATCGAGGTAGCGGACCTCCTTTTCCGGTGGAATGCGCTTGGCAACGCCGGGTGGCCCGCACATCTCCTCCGCCTTGAGGAAAGCCTTGAACCACTCATCGACCTGGTGGGGCAGTGAGCAGTAGGGCGACACGGGGATGCCACCTTCCTCGATGTCGACGTGGCGTTCAAAGGTGCGCGCACCCTTGGCGTAGGCGATCGTCACGGAGGAGACCCAATCCTGGTACTCGTGGGTGGAGTAGCCGATGACGTTGTCGGGAAAACGCTTCACCAGGAAGTCGACCTGGTTGAGCTCGACCTCGTTGTCCTCGCTGGGATACAGCGACACGCAATGATTGATGGCGAGCGGAATGTCTCGCTTGTTGAAGAACGACACGACGTCATCGAGATCGCGCAGGTTCGATCCCCCCGTCGACATGATCACGGGCCTCCTCGTCTTGGCGATCTTCTCGATCAGCGCCCAGTCCTTGATGTCCGAACTGGCAAGCTTGATGATCTGCACACCGAACTCAACGCATTTATCGACAGACGCCTCATCGAACGGCGTCACCATGGTGATCATGTTCCACCGGCGCACGGCCTCGACAAGCTGGCGGTATTCACCCCACGAGAGCTGCGTGTCCAGTGTCTTCTTGATATAGCGGATGTCAGTACGACTGCGGTAATCTTTATGAATAAAACTATCGACATCCCTGAATTGCAGTTTCATCGCAGCACGAACAGCATTGAAACGCGCGACCTGACCGAATTCCTGGATGATCTTCAATCCTCTATCGACGCGCCCCCAATGATTATTAGCGAGTTCAAGCACGAATAGGTTGTCGAAGACGTCACTTCGCATTGTGTCCCTTCTGCGGCTGTTCTCACACCACGCGCGCAACCGTACGTACACACGGTCAGTTCACGCCCGTTGTTAGCCGCTCCAAAGTTGCGATGCAACACGCCGATCATCCGCGCTCAGAGGATCGACAGGCTCGCCTGATGGAGCGAACCAGGTGCGGTGGAAAGCGGCGCTGCCGTTCCGCCTGCCCCATCAAGCTTCGCGTAGCGATGCCGCGGGAATGCGCTCTCGCTGCGATTGGCCTTGGAATCGCTCAATCCGCCAGCCGGTGTCCCCGCAGCCCCGTTAAGACCCTGCCCCGCAGCCGATCGCACGCGCATGGGTTGCGTGATGCAGAGCGCGAGCAGCTTTCGGGAGCGCGCGGGGTCAAGTGGACGGCACAGCGCAAGCCGAGCTACCGGAGCAAAGGATCCGGGTTTCCGAGTGATTTAGGCGAGACGGAATGGGCGGTGCTCGCCTCTGATCCCAGCGGCAACACCGGGCGGACGGCCGCGCAAGACCGACTTGCGCCAAGCAATGAACGCCGTCCTCTATCTGCTGCGCACCGGCTGTCCATGGCGCATCTGGCAGCGTGAGGGCTTTGTACCCCACTCAACGCTGGTCAACATCTTGCGCAAGTCGCAGGCGAACGGGACCTGGAAGGCAGTCTGGGCCGAGCTTTACGTGATGTTGCGCGGGCGCGAAAGGGCGTGAGCCCCACCGCTGCGGTGATGGACGGCCGAACGATCAAGTCGGCGGAAAAAGGGGCTGCCGAAGGAGCGACAGGGGACGAACTTCGGCGCCTGGCCGGCGGCGCCGTGGGCTATGACGCGGGACAGAAGGTTGAAGGGCGTCAGATCCACGCTCTTGTGGCCACGCTGAGCCTGCTGATCCCACCTGGTTGTGCATTCCGCCGCCGTGCAGGACCGCGACGGGGCGGCCCTGCTGGGCAAGGTGCGCCAGCGCTTTCCCAGGCTGTAACGCCTGTTCGCCGACGATGGCTGCGACGCCGGGCGGACGTAGGCGGCGGCCGCCAACCATCCGCTCCGGCTCGAAGTGATCCGGCGCAACCCGCAGGCGGTGGGCTATGGAGCGATCAAGCGGCGCTGGGTGGTGAAGCGCATCGTGTCCTGGTTTGGCCGCAGCCGCCGCCCTGCCAAGACAACGAGACCCTCGTCACCACCGCGCTGACACCCATCACCGTCGCTGCCATCCAGTTCGGCATCGGGCGACTTGCCCTTGAGCGGGCTCTTGGGACAGGTTCTGAGGACATCGCCACCCGCCTGAGACGACCACGGCAAGCGCATCAACGGCAGTGCGGCCCACTCCACAAAGTTGACGATAGTGGTGCTAGTTCTTGTTCGAGTACCCACCGGAATTGCCGCCCGTTGCCGTCGTCCGAGGTGCTTCCCCACCGTTGCCGACTCCGTAAAATACGTGTCGCTGATGCCCGCCGTTGCCGGAAACATAGGTGTTGCTGCGGATGGTATGGGACGTCGTCACCCGGTGCCGATACTGGTTGCCTATGGAACCGTAGGTGGCTGAAGTCGTCGCGATAATTGCAGCGACGCAGGCAGTGGCTCTATACATCGTAGGCTCTCCACTGAAGTTTCTATCAACAATGTCTTAATAGTCAGGATCAGACAATCACGTTAGAATTTCAAGCTAGATGTTTCTAAAGTTTAATTTAGAAGGATTGGTCCCGACTATCGAGTTAGGTTCCCGCGACGGTAAGAGTTGTGCCTGCGCCCGACTGTGCGCCATGCCTGCTGAAGGAGCGGTGTTGCCCGAAAGAGCCGCTTCGCGAGATCCCGCGCTCGATCCGCGAGGGAGAGGGCGCATGACATCGCCTGATCCGAAGAGGCCGGACCTTGCGGCACGATCGCAAGACGGTCGAGACGCTGTTCGTCCACTCCAAGCTGGCTCGGCGTCGATTGAGCGGCGCCAACCGCACCCGCGACGCGTCCCACCTCGCCGCAGCCACACAGAACCTGAGCAAGCTCGCGAGGCTGACCCCGTTGCTAACCGCAGCCTGACCAGCCCAGCAGGCCTCCCTGGCCAAACCCGGTACTTCTCCAGCCAGCGCCAATCCGAGCCAACCGCACATTTTGCAACGGAGTCCGTCGATTGCAGCCGATCATCTGATGTCTTCAGACCGCGCCGGGAGAAATCCAGGGCCATTTTTTTTCGTTTTTCGGCCATTTCATGCGCCTCCACCCGCCTTTACGCGCGGTCCTCCCGACCACCAGGGCCGTCGGCGCGATCGCGCCATGTCCGACCTCGCAATCGACAGCAAGTTGCGCGGCTGCGACGTGCCAAAAATGAAGATCGGCGACCCGATGCCGGGCGGCCGATTGGCCCGCGCACGCTGCTTCGGACCGCGGCGACGGACATCGACAAGCAAACCGGTGATCCGCGAGCCGTGCAGATCCTGCTCGGATTACGAAGATCGAGAGTACGGGGCGATACCTCGGCGTGTATGTCGAAGTTGCTCTGACGCTTGCCGGGCGCATAGAGCTCTGAACGAGAGGCAGCTCTGAACTCTGCGTCTGAGAGTTGCACCAGAGAACCGCCGCCGAATGTTTGCATGCTCGACACGCGGTTTCTACGAAGCGAACACCCTCATCGCGAGACTTCTGTCGCAAATGCGTGGGCAACGGCCCGATCGCTTCCGTAAACGGGGCCCGATCAAGCAGATCGTTCAAATCAAGCAAGTGGCCGAGGACGGAAAGTCGGCTTTCGCGCCCTTGACCTCATCTGCCTTCGTGATGGTCCGAGTGCTGCCGTTCGACAAGCGCCCACCAGGGCTCAAAAGGGTCACACGCCACCGGTCCTACTGGCGATGAAGTCGTGCTCTCGCCCAGCAGCGGCGATCACCTTTGGTCGTGAGAGCATCCCGTTGCGATTCCAATCAAGGCTGTTGAAGATTGTCCTCGCGTTCATCGTCGCCCGAGCGCTTGTGGCAGCAAGGAGGGTCAGGCGCCGCCGACGATGAGGAAGCGGAATTCCTTATGCGTCCATCCTTGCTTGTCCCTTCATGCCAGGACGTTCGGTGCCCTTCAACAGGTCGCCTCGTCCTTCAGTCTTGTTAGCTGACCCGACATTTTGTCAGGCATCTAGATTGCGCAAAACTTTGAGGGCGTCGGCCAGCAAATGTCAGCGATCCGCAACCTGTGCCGCCGGCGACGCCTCCGTGCGGGCTACTTCGGCTTAGGGCCGGAGCGGTCGCGGCTGGCCGGTACCGAGAAGACGGATTCGAGAGGCATGTCATAGACGAACATCAGAAATACAGACTTGGAGCACCGGACTCTGGATCGCATCCGGTCCGATGCTCTAAGTCGCTGTGTTGCATCGGATTTGTCCGAAAACCGCTGCGCAATTTTCGATTCGATGCTTAAGCAAACTCAGGAGCAGCTGCGTCTGCTCTTCCATGCCTTGATTGAAATTTGCGATAAGGGACCTTTCTATTATCTCGTTCGCTTGTCTCCATAACAGGAGGCGTTTGATGAATAATAACCTGAGCAGATTCTTGGTGACCGGTGCGACAGCCCTGGCGCTCTCGTTCACCTTTGCGGCAAGTCCGACATCGGCGGAGGCCCGCAGTGGTGGCGGGGGCGGTCATGGAGGCGGCGGCCATGGCGGCGGCGGTCACATGGGTGGCGGCCATGGAGGCTTCGGCGGTGGATTATCCAGCGGTCGAAGCGTTGGCTTCGGCGGAGGACGCGGTCGCGGCTTCGGCGGAGGATATGGTCGTGGCTTCGGTGGCTACGGATGTGGTCCGATCCGCGCTGCGACAGGCGGCTGCGGACTCGGGTACGGCTACTAAAACCAGCCGTTCGATGTAAATGTCAGAAGGTGCGTCTTGGACACCCTCTGTCTCGCTGGCTGTATGTTGACCTGAGCGGGAGCGCCGCAAGGGCATCGAATCGGGAGTGCAAACCGGTCTCAAGCGAGTCCGGTGCGGCGCAGGAGGTTGAAGCATCGGACCCCATCGAGGATCCGATGTTTTTAGTTTGATCACTCATCGACATCGAAGAAGTGCAAATGTCGAGCGGCAGGGACCGCATCGCACCTGCCACGACCCGTAGGCCGCGCAACGGGCAACGCCAGTCGCCGGGCGGACCGTATCGCGGTAAGCAGGTCGATGCGCGTGAATACGCCGACAACTTTGGCCGGGAGGTTGGCTAGCGACGCCGCGATCAGCAAGCCAGTCAGGACGGTAGGGAACGAGATCACCGGCCGCGTCGCTGATCGTCCGGTTACGGCCTTCGGGCCGGGCCTTGGCGCCGCCGGGTCTGCTCGCGCTTTCATTCATGGTCCGTGCTCGGCGGCTTGACCGAATCACGCCTGGTTTTCTCAGCTTGCGGCAGCCGCAGTGGCCGTCCGATCAGTTCTGCCCGACTCAGACGTTTGGGATCGTCGCGACCCGTGCCCTACCGAATTGGCGATCCCTGCCAGCCGCAGGGGAATGGATAGGGACGGCTGAAAGACCTGACACCTTACGACTTCACCTGCGAAAACCGACAGTTGGCCTGATCGATCGACGGTCGATCCGCTTCACCAGATCGGACATGCCGCAGGACCAGCGGGGGATGGGAATAGTCGAGTTGCGACGCCTTGTTGCAACCGCTTGGCGACGCCCATTCACTAAGCCGCGCGAACCTGGTTCTTGCAGGCCTGCCGGTGCTGCAGATCCAAACAGCTTCGGTTTCGCTGTGAGGCTGTGAGAAAGCGAAGCGCGGCTCAGGCTCGCCCAAGCTGTTTTGATGCTATCGGCTGCGTCGATGCAACAGATCGAACGCAAGGGTTGGCGCGCGATGGCTGGACGACGTATCGCGACCTACCGCTCGTCGGCTCCGCCGTCGTAGGCGTTGCGGTCGTAACCGCCCCGGCTCTGGCTGCGACGGTCGTAGCCGCCGCCGTCATAGCCGCCCCGGTCGTCGTAGCCGCCGCGACCGTAGTTGTCCGGCGCGTCGTCGTCACGGCCGCCGCGCGGGCTGGGCTGGCTGATCGCCTGCGGCTCGGGACGGCCGATCGAGCCGGTGGCCGCATTGCTGAAACCGTCGCGCTGGTAGATGTCGTCGCGGAACTCGACGATGCCGTTGGGATAGGCCCAGGCGGTCACATAGACCCAGTATACCGGCACGGGCTGCGCGATCTTCACGTTGACCTGCTGGCCCGAGCGGATCGCTTCATCAATCTGCGGGCGGCCCCAGCCGGGCGTGTCCTTGAGCAGCCACTGCACGTAATCGCGGACGTTCTGCACGCGGATGCAGCCCGACGAGATGAAGCGGTTGTCGTCGCCGAAGACGCCCTTGTCCGACGTGTCGTGCATGTACACGCCGTAGGGATTGTTGATGTTGATGCGAACCACGCCGAGCGAATTGTCGGTGCCGGGATCTTCCTTGTAGCTGTAGCCCGTCGCCTCCGTGGAATGCCAGTTGATGGAGGAGGATGGGACCTCCTGGCCGTTCTTGTTGATGACGTGGATGTGGTGCTCGTTGAGGTAGTTCGGGTCGGCCTGCATCTTCGGGATCATGTCTTTCTTGATCAGCGAAGGCGGCACGTGCCAGAACGGGTTGAAGTTGATGTCCAGCGCGCGGGTCTGCATCACCGGGGACTGCCGGTCGATGCGGCCGACGCCGGCACGGTGATGGGTGGCGACCACCCCGTTCTCCACCGTTTCGACCGACTCGGCCGGAATGTTGGCCATCACGTAGCGGTCGCCGAGGTTGCCGGAGAACGCCTTCAAGCGAACCAGGTTGATTTCGAGCTGATGCATCCGGGTGTCGGCGGAGATGTTCATGGCGGTGAACACGTCGGGGCCGACGACCCCGTTCTCCTGGAAGCCGTGGCGGGACTGGAAGTGCTTGACGCCGGCATCGACGTAGGAGTCGAACACCGGCGAGTTGCCCGACGAACTGTCGAGGTCGCCGGAGATGATGAGGCGCTTGCGCAGGGCGATCACGGCCGGCCCGTTGGAGCCGAGCTTGAGGGTGCGGGTCGAGGGAACGCGGCTCCAACCGCCCCGCGCCACGATCTGGCGATACTGCTCGATCGCGCGCTCGGTGGCGTCAAAGGTCGCCTGCGACAGCACCGGGGTCGTCGAGCGCTGCACGGACAGGCGGGCATCGGCATCGTAGCCCTGCGCCCACTCGGCCTGATCGCTGAACTGCGCGTCCTGCGCGCTGGCGGAGCCACCCGCCGATAGCAGAAAGCCGGTGAGGGACAAAAGGCCGGCGAGGGAAACGGCGCGCAACGATGGCTGCCGCACGAACGGAAAGCTTGCCACTCTCAACTCCAAACGCCCGCGGGGGGCCGGAACGCGGCCGAGGCGGCCGTCGACTGCCTGCTTCGAGGGATACAGGCGATGGCGTTAAGAAGCTGCAAACGAGCGGCTGATTTATGGCGGCGGCGAGCCGGCGCCGGCTTTCGAGGTGCTGTGTCCAAGTGGGCACAAGACAGGCGGGCACAAGAGCGGCGAATGACGGGCCGGCGAGACGACCGGCACCGGCAGGATCACAGGCGGAAGCGGATCTGGTCGGTCCAGAAGCGCTCAAGGCGAACCAGCGACTGGTTGAGCTGGGCGAACTCGCCCGACGAAATGCCGCCGATCTGCTCCACGGTGGTGACGTGCTTCTCGTAAAGGCCGGCAACGACGGCGTGAACTTCCTTGCCCTTCGCCGTCAGGCTGATGCGCACCGAGCGACGATCGAGGCGCGAACGGGCATGGTGGAGGAAGCCGTCCTCGACCAGTTTCTTCACGTTGTAGGACACGTTGGAGCCGAGATAATAGCCGCGGGTGCGCAGTTCGCCGGCGGTGAGTTCCTTGTCGCCGATGTTGTAGAGCAGGAGGGCCTGGACCGAGTTGACGTCGGAGCGGCCGCGACGGTCGAACTCGTCCTTGATCACGTCGAGGAGGCGGCGGTGTAGGCGCTCGACCAAGGTCAGGGCTTCGAGGTAGGCCGGACGCACGGTCGCCTGAGACTCGTCGCGCCCGCGGGCCGCCTCGATCTTGCCCGTCTCGATCTTGATCGCCGTCTGGCTGGCCGTGTTCATGGTGCTGTCCCCGGATCTCTCGGCCGCTCAGCGGCGGCGCCATGCCAAGGGTTATAGGGACGCCGGATGAAAGCGACGCTAAGCGACAGACTGAATCCCGTGTTTACAGATCGCCGTAAATGAAAGATAAAATCCGCGACTACTCTCTTGACCGGGCTTCTCTACAGCCTGCCGCAGCTACACTTTCCTAGGACTGATATCGTTAGCGACTTCGACGACCGTGACTTAGAGCACCGGACCCTAGACCGGATCCGGTCCAATGCTCTAACTTACTGTGCCGCATCGGATTTGTCCGGAAACCGCTGCGCACTTTTCGGTCCGATGCTCTAGATGTTGCGATGGACCCGGCCGGCCTGCCACGTCAGGGCGAAATAGATGAGGATCAGCACGACGTCGGACGCGATCCAGGTCGGGGCGATGACCTGCCGGACGCTGAGGGCGACGAAGATCTGCGAGATCGCCGCGAAGAGCCAGAGCACGCCACCCCAGGGCGTCGCCAGCCATAGCCCGACCGCAGCCAGGAAGTCGATCACCGAAAAGAACATCACCGCCGCGCTCTGCGTCATCCGCAGATGGTCGAAAAGGTCGTCGAGGGGCATCATGAAGGCCGACCATTGCAGCAGCCCCTGCGCGATCCACAGCGCCGCCAGCAGGCGCATGAAGATCACCAGGATCAGGCCCCAGCGCGTTTCCACCTGCTCGCGGGCGGTCAGGCCGATGCGGATCGCCGCCTCGCCGGCGTAGGGCGCCGCCTCGCGAAGGCTCGCGGAGCCGTCCTGGACCGCCCGGGACTCAGTGGGCGGAGTGGTCAAGCGGCGATCACGCGGATGCGCCCTCCGCCGGCTCGAACGGGTCGGAAGCCGGCCCGAGCGGCACCACCCCGGTCGGATTGATCCAGGGATGCGAGCGGTAATAGTGGTTCTTGATGTGGTCGGGCCGGAAGGTCGAGGAGATCGCCTCCACCGCGAGCAGATCGGCGAGATAGGCCGACAGGGCGGGATAGTCGGCGATGCGCCGGATGTTGCACTTGAAGTGCCCGACATAGACGATGTCGAAGCGCAGCAGGGTGGTGACGAG